>NZ_JBKHAQ010000148.1:0-5577 GCF_046542825.1 Rhodosalinus sp.
CTTCGCGCCGAGAGGGCGCCGGTGCCCGCCGCGCCTGACCGGGACGGCACCGCCGCGCGTTATCCGAAGGTCGCACCGCTGCAGCCACGCTGCGCCGGACGGCCCCGAGCCGCACGCACGGAGTCGTCGCCCCATGACCGGAGTCATCCCGGCGCGGCGAACACGGTTCCGTCCGCGCGGGCCCCATGGGAACGCGGATGTCCCCTGCGGGAGCGGTCCAGAACGCGGAGGCGCGACCGCCCCCGCCCCGCGCGACACCCTCCTTTTCGCGCGCAGCAGGCGACGCGAGATTGAGAACGGCCCGCAAAGGACCTAAACCGACCCTGCCCCAGAGGCAGAGATGGAAGGGAGAGGGACATGTCCGACGGACCCGCCTACGGCTTCGACACGCTGCAGATCCACGCCGGGAGCCGCCCGGACCCGGCCACCGGCGCGCGGCAGACGCCGATCTACCAGACGACGGCCTATGTCTTTCGCGACGCGGATCACGCGGCGGCGCTCTTCAACCTGCAGGAAGTGGGCTACATCTACTCGCGTCTGACCAACCCGACGGTCGCGGTCCTGCAGGAGCGCATGGCCACGCTGGAGGGCGGCGCGGGCGCGGTCTGCTGTTCGTCGGGGCACGCAGCGCAGATCATGGCGCTCTTCCCGCTGATGGGGCCGGGGCGGAACATCGTCGTCTCCACGCGCCTCTATGGCGGCTCGGTCACGCAGTTCAGCCAGACCATCCGCCGCTTCGGCTGGTCGGCCAGGTTCGTTGACTTCGACGATTTCGACGCGGTCAGGGCCGCCATCGACGAGGACACGCGCGCCGTCTTCTGCGAGTCGATCGCCAACCCCGGCGGCTACATCACCGACCTCGACGAGATCGCGAAGATCGCCGATGCGGCCGGCCTGCCGCTGATCGTCGACAACACCTCTGCCACCCCCTACCTCTGCCGCCCGATCGAGCATGGCGCCACGCTGGTGGTCCACTCGATGACCAAGTTCCTGACCGGCAACGGCACGGTCACCGGCGGCGTGATCGTGGACTCGGGAAAGTTCGACTGGTCCGCCTCCGACAAGTTCCCCTCGCTCAGCGAGCCGGAGCCAGCCTATCACGGGCTCAGGTTCCATGAGACCTTCGGGCCGCTGGCCTTCACCTTCCACGGCATCGCCGTGGGACTGCGCGATCTGGGCATGACGCTGAACCCGCAAGCCGCGCACTACACGCTGATGGGCATCGAGACCCTGTCGCTGCGGATGCAGCGCCATGTCGAGAACGCAGAGAAGGTGGCCGGCTGGCTGGAGACGCACCCGGCGGTGAAGGCCGTGACCTACGCGGGCCTGAAATCGTCGCCATGGCACGACCGGGTCGCGCGCATCTGCCCCAAGGGCGCGGGCGGACTCTTCACCGTGGCGCTCGAGGGCGGCTACGACGCCTGCGTCAAGCTGGTGGACAGCCTGGAGCTCTTCAGCCACGTCGCCAACCTTGGCGACACGCGGTCGCTGATCATCCACTCGGCTTCGACCACGCACCGCCAGCTCACGGCCGAGCAGCAGGTCGCGGCGGGCGCCAGCCCCGACGTGGTGCGCATCTCGATCGGGATCGAGGACGCCGACGACCTGATCGCCGACCTGCGGCAGGGACTGGAGAAGGCGGGCGGCTGAGCCGCGCCCGCACGGACGGGACGCGCATCCCCGCGTCCCGTCACAGGCTCGCGTGCTCGCCGCGTTCCGGGCACAAGGCCGGCGTCACGCTGGTGAATACCGGCCGGACCGGCGGCGACCTCGGCACCTGTTCGCGCATGCCGATCAAGGCGACTCGCGCGCTCATCGCGCGCTCGGACGCCCGCGGATCGAGGCGCCCGCAGATTGACAAGGATATCCCGGGACCGGCGGCGCCCTCCCTTGGGCTGTCGCCGGGGCCAGCTACTGTGCCCCTTCGATCCCGAAGACCATCGAGACCTCGACCGAAAGCTCGATCTCGCCCGGCGCCACGGGCGGTGCGCCCGCCATGTCGGAGCGGGCCGCCTCCATCATCATCGGCCGCGGGCCGCCGCGGTCGTGCTCGGTGATGGTGACGACGCGGCCCAGCGCCACCCCGGCGGCCTCTGCCAGCGTGCGCGCCCGCGCGGTCGCATCCTCCACCGCGCGGCGGCGCGCATCCTCCATCAGCGGCCCTGGATCTGCCATGGTGAAGCGCAGCCCGCCGAAACGATTGGCCCCGTCCGACACCACGGCGTCGAGCACGGCGCCAAGGCCGGACAGGTCGCGCACCCGGACGGTGAGCTGGTTGGAGGCCTCAAAGCCCAGGATCGCGCGCTGCTGGCCCTCCCCGGGGTTGGACCAGATGGGCGAGAGGTGCAGGTCGCTGGTCTGGATGTCGCGCTCGGCGATGCCGATCTCTTCGAGGCGGGCCAGCACCGCCGCCGCGGCGTCGCTCGCCGCATCCATCGCCGCGCGGGCGGTCTCGGCCTCTTCCACCACGCCCAGCCCGATCACCGCCATGTCGGGGGCCGCGGCGACCTCGCCCCGCCCGGTGACCGAGATGGTGCGCTCCTCCTGCGCGGTCGCCGGCGCAGCCAGCGCAAGGCCAAGAGCGAGGGGCAGGGCAAGCAGGGGCAACGAGGCGCGCCGCATGGCAGCTTTCCTTCCGGACCAGAGTGTGCCCCGGACTTTCGTCGCACGCGACCGCCTTCGCAAGCCCGCCGGTCGCGGAGGTGTTGCCCATGGGGCCACAGGACGAGCGGCGATTTGCCGAATGGTGAGGCACGGGGGCTACACCTTGCCCGCCGAGTGATGCTAATAGGGTTGCAATGAAACCGGATTTCGCTCTCTCGTTGTCCTTCGACGGCATCTGCCTGTCGCTTCGCGGGCCGGACGGCTGGCTGAGCGTCGGAACCGTCTCGCTTCAGGTCGAGGATCTGCCGGCGGAACTGGCAGATCTGCGCCGCGCCGCACTTGGCCTGAAGCCCGGGGGATTCGTTACCAAGCTCGTGATCCCGGACGCGCAGATCCGCTACCTGGCGCTTGAAACGGGCGAGGTCGATACACGCACGCGTCGCCGCGTGATCCGCCACGCGCTGGACGGGGCCACGCCCTACCGGGTCGAGGATCTGGTCTACGACTGGTCGGCGGATGGCGGCACGACGCATGTCGCCGCCGTGGCGCGCGAGACACTGGAAGAGGCGGAGGCCTTCGCGCTCGAGCATCGCTTCAACCCGGTGTGCTTCGTCGCGGTGCCGCAACAGCACGGGTTCGCGACCGAGGTTTTTTTTGGCGAGACCGCCTCCGCCGCGGAATTCCTGCCGGAAGGCGCCCACGTCGAGCGCGATGCGCGCCCGGTCGAGATCACGGGCAATGCACCACCGCTCGTGCTGCAACCTCCGACGCAAGACGCCGCGAAGGCTGCACCGGAGCCCGCCACGCCGGGAACGGAGACGGACGCCCTCCCCGGCTTCCGCAGCAGACGCGGCGCCCCGGCGGAGATTGTGCAAAAGACGGCATCGCACGGCAATTCCGGCCCTGCCCCCACCTTCGTGTCGCGCCGCGCCGCACCGCGCAGGCTGGCATTGCCGGCCGTGTCACTGGACAGGCCCGCGCCGCAGCCACGCGCCGGAACGGAGGCGCCGGAGGCCCCTGCAGCCGGAAGGCAGCGCGCGGCAGGGATCGCGGCAAGACCGCCTGCCCCGCAGAAGGACGCGGCAGCGGCGAAGACGGCCGCGACGTCAGGATCCGCGGACCCGGCCAAAGGCGTGGTGTCCGCGGCAACCGCCGATCCGGCGCCGGTGCAGCCGGACGCCCCGCAGGCCAAGGCACGGGCCGGCGCACGGGCCGGCTCGCAGGCCGCCGGTCCGGAAGCCCCCGAAGCACAGGCGAGCGCCCCGGTCACCTCGCCGCCCGCCCCGCCTCCCGTTCGCGCCCGCGCGCCGGCCGCACCCACACCGGAAGCGGCCGCGCGGCGCGACATGATTCTGCGCCGGATCGCCAGCCTGCGCCCCGGCGCGGCGGACGACGACGCGCTTGACGCCGCGCTTCCGGACCCGGCGGCGCAACCCGCAGCATCCAGGCCGTCCATGGCCCCGTCGACCGGCCCACGCGCCGCTGCGTCGAGCCTGCCGCCGCTGACCGCACGCAGGAAGGCCCCGGCCACGACCCTGCCCGCGGAGCGCGCCGCCACCACCACGCCGGACGAGGCCGCGCGCCTCACCCGCTTCGGCGAACGCGGCCGGGTGGCGGAGCCTGGACCGAAACGGGGCCGCGGCCTGGCGCTGGGTCTGACCGCGGCCGTGCTGCTCGGGCTGCTGGGCGTGGGCGCCTATTCCGCGATCAGCTCTGTCGATGGCATCGGGCGGCTTCTGGGTGAACGGGAGAGTGCGGCCGCCGCCCTGCCCGAGGTCGAGCGCGCGACCCTCCCCGACACCTCCGCGCAAACGGGGACCGACGCCGCCGCGCCCCTCCCGGAACCGGAAGACGCGGCCGAAGCGGCCGCAGACGCCCCCGAGGAGCCGGAACAGATCGCCGCGCGGTCAATGCCCGAGCCCTCGCCCGAGCCCGAGGAGCGCGCAGCAACCGCGCGCGCGCCGGGCCCCGACGAGGCGGCCGCGCGCTACGCCGCGACGGGGATCTGGCAGATGGCGCCCGAGCGCCCCGCGCCGGCGTCCTTCCAGGGCATCGCGGATCTCTACGTCGCCTCCATCGACGGGCGCGTGCCGCAACCCGACGCGGTGGCGCTGAGCCAGCCCGGCACGGCGATCGACCGGCCGCCGCAGGCCCCCGCCTCGCCGCCGCCTCCCGGCTCCGTCTTCGATCTCGACGACCGCGGCCTCGTGGTGGCAACGCCCGAGGGCGTGCTGACCCCGCAGGGGGTGCGCGTGATCGCCGGGCGTCCCCCGGTCGCGCCGCCCTCGCGCGCCGAGGTGGAAGAGCGCCGCGCCGCCGTGGCCGAGGCCGAGGCCGCCGCGGAGGACGCGGCGCGCCGCGCCGCGCTGGCGGGAGTGCGCCCGCCGCTGCGGCCCGCGGGACTGGCGGAAGCCGACGAGCGGGCGCGCTTCGATGGGCAGGCGCGCGACAATCTTGCGTCCTTCCGCCCCCCGCCTCGACCGGAGGAGATCGCAGGCCTGGCGCCCGAGCCGGGCGAGCCTGCGGAAGACACCGCCGCGGAGGCGGCAGCCAACGCGGCCATTCTCGCGGCGACGACGCCTGCGGGGGCCGCGGCCCGCGCAGCGCGCGATGGCGAGACCGATGCGGACACTCTCCAGAGGATTCCGGCGGAGCTCGGCACGGATCAGGCCGTGCGCGCCTCGCTCGCCCCGGCCCCGCGGCCAGGCGGCTTCGAACGCGTGGTTGCGGCGGCCCCGGAGATGCGCGCGCAGCCTGTCCGCGCGGCGCCGCGGAACCAGAGCGTCAGCCCCTCGATCCCGTCGAGCGCCTCGGTCGCGCGGGCGGCGACAGAGAGCAACGCGATCAACCTGCGCCGGCTCAACCTGATCGGGATCTACGGCGACCCGTCCAACCGCCGCGCGCTGGTACGCCTGTCGAGCGGGCGTTACCAGAAGGTTGAGGTGGGCGACCGGCTCGACGGCGGCCGGATCA
>NZ_JBKHAQ010000032.1:0-27014 GCF_046542825.1 Rhodosalinus sp.
AGGCAGCCGGAACAGGCGGGCGGCACGGGTGGGCGGACGGTCTTTGCCGGCGCACCGCCGGTCGGCTCACGACGCCGGACAGGGGTCCGCGGGCGGGCGGCAGGGCACACGGGGCACCCCGCGCGGGTGTCACTCGGCGGCGACTTTCCTCGCGTCGAGCATCGGGCGAAGATAGCGGCCGGTGTGGCTGCGCTCCACGCGGGCGACCTCTTCGGGGGTGCCCTCTGCCACGATCTCGCCGCCGCCGTCGCCGCCCTCGGGGCCGATGTCGATGATGTGGTCGGCGGTCTTGATGACGTCGAGGTTGTGCTCGATCACCACCACCGTGTTGCCGCTTTCCACCAGTTCGTGAAGCACTTCGAGCAGTTTCTTCACGTCCTCGAAGTGCAGGCCCGTCGTCGGCTCGTCAAGGATGTAGAGCGTGCGCCCGGTGGCGCGCTTCGCCAGTTCGCGCGAGAGTTTCACGCGCTGCGCCTCGCCGCCTGAGAGCGTCGTCGCCTGCTGGCCCACCTTGATGTAGCCAAGGCCCACGCGCACCAGCGCATCCATCTTCTCGCGGATCGCGGGCACCGCCTTGAAGAACTCCTGCGCGTCTTCCACCGTCATGTCGAGGACATCGGCGATGGACTTGCCCTTGAACCTGATCTCCAGCGTCTCGCGGTTGTAGCGCGCGCCCTTGCAGGTCTCGCAGGTGACGTAGACGTCCGGCAGGAAGTGCATCTCGATCTTGATGACGCCGTCGCCCTGGCAGGCCTCGCAGCGCCCGCCCTTGACGTTGAAGCTGAAGCGCCCGGGCTTGTAGCCGCGCGCCCTGGCCTCCGGCAGGCCCGCGAACCAGTCGCGGATCGGCGTGAAGGCGCCGGTGTAAGTCGCCGGATTCGAACGCGGAGTCCGCCCAATGGGCCGCTGGTCGATGTCGATGACCTTGTCGAGATGCTCGAGCCCCTTGATCGTCTCGCAGGGCGCGGGCACCTGCCGCGCGCCGTTGAGCTTCATCGAGGCGGTCTTGAACAGCGTCTCGATGGTGAGCGTGGACTTGCCCCCGCCCGAGACGCCGGTGACACAGACGAACTTGCCCAGCGGAAAGTCCACCGTCACGTCGTGCAGGTTGTTGCCATGCGCCCTGACCACGGTGAGTTGCCTGCCGTTGCCCGCGCGCCGCAGGGCCGGCACCGCGATCTCGCGCGTCCCGGTCAGATACTGGCCCGTGACCGAGGCAGGGTCGGCCATGATCTCGGCCGGCGTGCCCTGCGCCACGATGCGCCCGCCGTGCACGCCTGCGCCGGGCCCGATGTCGAGGACATAGTCGGCCTCGCGGATCGCCTCCTCGTCGTGTTCCACGACGATTACCGTATTGCCCTGGTCGCGCAGGTTCTTGAGCGTGCCGAGCAGCCGGTCGTTGTCGCGCTGATGCAGGCCGATGGAGGGTTCATCCAGAACGTAAAGCACGCCCGTCAGCCCCGAGCCGATCTGGCTTGCCAGCCGGATGCGCTGGCTTTCGCCGCCCGACAGCGTGCCGGCGTTGCGCGACAGCGTCAGGTAGTCGAGCCCCACGTTGTTGAGGAAGCCCAGCCGCTCACGGATCTCCTTGAGGATCGGGCGGGCGATCTCTTTCTTCTGCGCGCCGAGCGCATCGGGCACGCCCTCGACCCAGGCCAGCGCGTCCCTGATCGATTTCTGCACCACCTGCCCGATGTGCAGCAGGTCGTCGCCCCCGCCGCCGGCACGCCCGATCTTCACCGCCAGCGCCTCGTCGCGCAGGCGATACCCCCCACAGGCGTGACAGGGGCGGTTGTTCTGATAGCGCTCGAACTCCTCGCGGACCCAGGCGCTGTCGGTCTCGCGATAGCGCCGCTCCATGTTGGGGATCACCCCCTCGAAGCTGCGCGTGACCTGATAGACGCGCCCGCCCTCGTCGTAGCGAAAGAGGATCTCGTCCTCGCCCGAACCGTAGAGGAACACCTGCTGCACATGCGCCGGCAGATCCTTCCACCGCGCGTTGCGGTCGAAGCCGTAGTGCCGGGCCAGCGCCTCGATGGTCTGCAGGAAATAGGGCGACTTGCCCTTGCGCCAGGGCGCGATGGCGCCATCTGCGATGCGCAACGCCGCGTCCGGCACCACCAGCGCGGGGTCGAAGAACAGCTCGACCCCAAGCCCGTCGCAGGACGGGCAGGCACCAAAGGGCGCGTTGAAGGAGAACAGCCGCGGCTCGATCTCGGGGATGGTGAAGCCGCTGACCGGGCAGGCGAAATTTTCCGAAAAGGTCAGGCGCTCGGGCTCGCCCTCTCTCGGCGCGGTTTCCAGGATGGCGATGCCGTCGGCGAGGTCCAGCGCGGTGCGAAAGCTGTCCGCCAGCCGCGTCTCCATCCCCTCGCGCACCACGATGCGGTCCACCACCACGTCGATGTCGTGGCGGTATTTCTTGTCGAGCGTCGGCGGATCGTCGAGTTCGTGAAAGGCCCCGTCCACCTTCACCCGCTGGAAGCCCTGCTTGCGCAGCTCCAGCATTTCCTTGCGATACTCGCCCTTCCGGTCGCGCACGATCGGGGCGAGCAGGTAGGCGCGCGTGCCCTCCTCCATCGCCATGACGCGGTCCACCATGTCCTGCACCTGCTGCGCCTCGATGGGCTGGCCGGTGGCCGGGCTGTAGGGCGTGCCGGCGCGGGCGAAGAGCAGGCGGAGATAGTCGTAGATCTCCGTCACCGTGCCGACGGTGGAGCGCGGGTTCTTGCTGGTCGTCTTCTGCTCGATCGAGATCGCGGGGCTCAGGCCAGCGATATGATCGACGTCGGGCTTTTCCATCATGTCGAGGAACTGCCGCGCGTAGGCCGACAGCGATTCGACGTAGCGGCGCTGACCCTCGGCATAGATCGTGTCGAAGGCGAGGCTGGACTTGCCCGATCCCGAAAGCCCGGTGATCACCACCAGCCTGTCGCGCGGGATGTCGACGTCGATGCCCTTGAGATTGTGTTCGCGCGCGCCGCGCACCTGGATGGACTTCGCCTCGGCCATCGGACACCCCCTGTCGCTGGCTCACAGATAGGGGAGCGCGACCGCTTCGCCAATCGAAAAATGTGAACATAAAGTGAACGAGCGGTTCGGCGCAGTTTCGCAAGCGTGGCGACGGTCTTTGACCGATGCGCCGGGCGGCGCTAGCGTCGCGCGACCGAAGGAGCGAGGCGGATGGATCAGGCAGGCGGCACACTGACCCTGGTTGGCGACATCGGCGCGACGAACACCCGTCTCGCGCTGGCGCGCGGCGGCATTCCACTGCCCGGCTCGGCCGCGCGCCTCGCCACCCGCGCCCACGACACGCCGGAGGCCATGCTGGGCAGCTACCTGCGCGGGCAGGAGGCGCGCCCCGAGGCGGCCTGTCTCGCCGTGGCGGGTCCGGTGCGGGGCGGCACTGCCTGGATGCGCAATCGCGGCTGGCAGATAGACGCGTCGTCGCTGAGCATCGCGCTGGGATTTGACCGCGTCGAGCTGATCAACGACCTGCAGGCACAGGCCCTGGCGCTCGACCGGCTGACCCCGGCCGCGCAGGACCCGCTTCTCGACGGCCGGACGGAGGCGGGGGCCGCGTGCCTCGTGTTGGGGCTGGGCACGGGTGTCAACTGTGCCGTGGCCTACGCCGTGCCGCAGGCGGCGCTGCCGCTCGTGCCACCCTCCGAGGCTGGCTGCATGGCGATGCCGGTCTGGGACGCGCCGTCGCTGCGCCTGTCGGACTGGCTGCGGGCAGGGGCCGGCGGTGCGAGCCTGGAACACGCTTTGTCGGCCCGCGGGCTCGCCCGGCTCTGGACCTTCGCGGGCGGACACGGGCGGCCGGCGCCCGAAGAGGTGCTGACCGCCTGCGCCGCCGGAGAAGGCCATGCCGTGCAGGCCCTGACGCTCTACGCGCAGATCCTGGGCCACGCGGCGCGCGACCTGGCGCTCGCATATCTGGCGCTCGGTGGCGTGTGGCTGGCCGGCGGACTGGCGCGGGCGGTGGCGCCGCACCTGCGGCGCAGCGGCTTCGCCGAGGCCTTCCGCGCCGATCCGTTGACACAGGCGGTGCCCGTCCGCGTGATCGCCGACGATGCCGCGGCGGTGCTTGGCTGCGCGCGGCGCTGCGCGGCGCTCTAGAGCGCGTCAGGACACCGGCCTGTCCTCGACCTCGGGCACCGGAATGTCGGCGCGCCCGACGACGCGCGGCAGGAGGCCGAGTGCGGGCCGGCGCGCTTGCTCGCCGCGACCGGCCAGCGCGAGGTCACGCGTGCCTGGCGGCACGAGGCTCGCGCCGTGCAGCTCGGGATCCCGGAGGCCGCGCAACGGTTGCGCGCCCGCCTGATGGTGCTTTCTCCCCACGGCCGGGCGGACCTCGCCCAGCTGCCGATCGCCAGCGTGACCGAAGCGTTGCTGCACAGTTCACCCCCCGGCGTGCTGCCGATCCCGCCGGACGGCCGGAGTGGGCAGGCAGTCGTTCCGGGCGCGCCCCGCGTCGGGGCACCCTCCGGCGCCGTCCTCGCGGCTTCAGGCGACCCGACCTCTGAGACCAGCGGCCCATGGGCCGGCCAAGCGGCGGCCCGCCATTACAGCGGCAGGGTCGCGCTGCGCTTGACCTCGCGCAGCACCACGTTGGTGCGCGCACTGGCCACGCCGGGGACGCGGAACAGGAATTCCTCGAGGAATCGGTTGTAGGCGTCGATGTCGGCGCAAAGCACGCGCAGATGATAGTCGGCCTCGCCGGTGGTGGCGAAGCAATCCATCACCTCGTCGCGCGACGTCATCGCCCGAATGAAACGGTCCAGCGTGTCGGGCTCGTGCCGCGTGAGCTGGACGTGAACGATGGCCTGGAAGGTGAGCCCGCAGGCGCGCGGATCGGCCTCGGCACGCCAGGCGCGGATCACGCCCTCGGACTCCAGCCGCTTGACCCGGCGCCACGCGGCGGAGGCGGACATGCCGGCCGCCTCGGCAAGTTCGGCCGTGGACAGCCGGCCGTCGCGCTGAAGCGCGGCGAGCAGGCGGATGTCCTGTGGTTCGAGCTGCATGGCCTTTCCGTCGCGGGTCAGGCCAAGCCTAAGCATCGCCCGCGCGCGGGAAAAGCCCTGTTCGCTCCAGCCTGCACGTGCACGCCGCGGCCCGAGTGCTCCTTCGGGAGCTCCACGGCGCGGCGCTCCTGTTCCTCGTCCGCGGCAGGCGTCGGCCGCGCGGCCATGGCGACGCAGCACCCCGGAAAGACCAGGCCGCCGGCAATCGCGCACACCACTTCCCGACGGCCTGCAGATCCTTGAAGCGGTCGAAGACGCCGACCGCTTCGGGCAGGTTTATGACGGCGGTCGTGCGTCCCTCCTTGTCCGTCCGTCAAAGGAGGGCACGGCGCACGGCGCCACGCCCATGAGCTGCCGCCAGATCCGCGGGCGTCAGCCCGCCGCCGCCACCGCCCGCCGGGTCATCACGCCCACCAGATGCGCGCGGTATTCGGGCGAGCCGTGCAGGTCGCCGATCATGCCTTCCGCCGGC
Source organism: Rhodosalinus sp. (assembly GCF_046542825.1). Lineage (GTDB taxonomy): Bacteria > Pseudomonadota > Alphaproteobacteria > Rhodobacterales > Rhodobacteraceae > Rhodosalinus. The sequence continues at coordinate 5,500 of NZ_JBKHAQ010000032.1, forward strand.
ACCGAGAGCCCCTGCACCGCGTCGGGCGAGAAATCCGACGACAGCGCCTCTTCCGCCTCGGTCCAGCGGAACACGCCCTCTTCCGAGGCGCCGGTGACGGCGACGCGCACGCCATCGTCGAACTTCGCCACGAACACACCCACCAGCGCGAAGCGCGAGGCCGGCTGCTCGAACTTCTGGTAGTTGGCAGCCTGCGGTACGGGAAAGCGCACCTCGGTGATGATCTCGCCCTCTTCGAGCGCGGTCATGAACATGCCCTCGAAGTAGTCGTCGGCCGCGATCCCGCGATTGTTGGTGACGATCGTCGCGCCCGAGGCCAGCGCCGCGGCCGGGTAGCAGGCAGAGGGGTCGTTGTTGGCGAGGCTGCCGCCAATGGTGCCGCGGTTGCGCACCGCCGGGTCGCCGATGTTGGCGGCAAGCGCGGCGAGGCCTGGGTATTCCGGCACGCCGGCCGCGACCTCTGCGTGCGTCGTGCCGCCGCCGATGCAGACCCGGCCCTGATCGTCGCGGCAGATGCCGCGGATCTCGTCCACCCCCTTGAGGCTGACAAGCTTCGAGGGACTGGCCAGCCGCTGCTTCAGCGCGGGGATCAGGGTCTGCCCGCCCCCCAGCGCCAGCGCCTCTTCCGCCTGAAGCGCATCGACCGCCTCGCTCAGGCTGGTCGGTCGCACGAAATCGAATGCATACATCTTTCCGGTCCTCCGACGGGCGGTGCGCCGCGCGCCCTGCCCCTTTCAATGGTCCCCAAATACCCATGCGGCGGCGCGCGCCGCCGCCGCGGGGGGTCTCAGCCCTGCATGGCCGCCCAGACGCGCGAGGGGGTCAGCGGCATGTCGATATGCGCCACCTTGTGGCCGCCCGAGTGCAGCGCGTCGATCACCGCGTTCACCACCGAGGGCGGCGAGCCTATCGCGCCCGCCTCGCCGCAACCCTTGACGCCCAGCGGATTGTGCGTGCAGGGCGTCTGGCAGGAATGATCCACGCTGTAGAACGGCACGTCGTCGGCGCGCGGCATGGCATAGTCCATGTAGCTGGCCGAGACGAGCTGCCCGTTCTCGTCGTAGGCGCAGTTTTCCATGAGCGCCTGCCCGATCCCCTGCGCAAGCCCGCCGTGCACCTGGCCGTCCACGATCATCGGGTTGATGATGTTGCCGAAATCGTCGGCGGCGGCGAAGCGTTCGATGGTCACCCTGCCGGTTTCGGGGTCCACCTCCACCTCGCAGGCGTAGGCGCCGGCGGGGAAGGTGAAGTTGGCCGGATCGTAGAAGGCCGTCTCCTCCAGCCCCGGCTCGATGTCCTCGAGGGGATAGTTGTGCGGCACGTAGGCCGCCAGCGTCACGTCGCCCCAGGCCACCGACTTGTCGGTGCCCGCGACGGTGAACCGGCCGTCCTTCAGCTCGATGTCGGCCTCCGACGCCTCCATCAGATGCGCCGCGATCTTCCTGGCCTTGGCGATCACCTTCTCGGTGGCGCGCACCATGGCCGAGCCGCAGACCGCGATCGAGCGCGAGCCGTAGGTGCCCATGCCGAAGGGGATCTTCGAGGTGTCGCCATGGACGATATCGACCTGGGACTCGTCGATGCCCAGCATCTCGGCGATCACCTGCGGAAACGAGGTCTCGTGCCCCTGCCCGTGGCTGTGCGCGCCGACCATGACGCTGATGCTGCCGGTGGCGTTCACCCGCACCGTCGCGGCATCGTAAAGCCCCGCCCGCGCGCCAAGCTGGCCGACGAGGTTGGAGGGCGCGATGCCGCAGGCCTCGATGTAGGCGTTCACGCCCAGCCCGCGCAGGCGGCCCTTCGCCTCGCTCTCCTTGCGCCGCGCCTCGAAGCCCGCGAAATCGGCGATCTCGACAAGCTTGTCCATCGTCGCGTTGTAGTCGCCGGTGTCGTATTCCACCGCGACCGGCGTGGCGTAGGGAAACTCGGTCACGAAGTTCTTGCGGCGCAGCGCCACGGGATCGACACCCAGCTCGCGCGCCGCCTTGTCGATCACGCGCTCGAGCTGATAGGTCGCCTCCGGCCGGCCCGCGCCGCGATAGGCGTCGACGGGCACCGTGTTGGTGAAGACCGCCTTCACGTTCACATAGATCAGCGGCGTCTTGTAGTTGCCGGCCATCAGCGTGCCGTGCAGCCATGTGGGCACCGAAGGCGCGAAGGTCGAGAGATAGGCGCCCATGTTGGCGTGGGTCTCGGTGCGGATCGCCGTGAAGTTGTGGTCCGCATCCAGCGCAAGCTCGATCTTCGTGACGTGATCGCGCCCGTGCGCGTCCGACATGAAGGCCTCCGACCGGGTCGAGGTCCATTTCACCGGCCGCCCCAGCTGCCGCGCCGCGAAGGTGACGAAGGCCTCCTCGGCATAATGGAAGATCTTCGAGCCGAAACCGCCGCCCACGTCGGGCGCCACCACCCGCAGCTTGTGCTCGGGGATGCCCAGAACGAAGGCCCCCATCAACAGGCGGATGACATGCGGGTTCTGGCTGGTGGTGTAGAGGGTCGATTCGTCGGTGGCGCGGTGGTAGTCGCCCACCGCCACGCGCGGCTCCATCGGGTTCGCCACCAGACGGTTGTTGACGAGTTCGAGGGTCGTGACATGCGCGGCGTTGCGGATCGCCTCGTCCACCGCCTCGCGGTTGTCCTCGACGAAGCCCCAGTCGTAGCAGAGATTGCCGGCAAGCTCGTCGTGCACCTTTGGCGCGTCATCGGCCAGCGCAGCCTTCATGTCCACGACCGCGGGCAGTTCCGCGATGTCGAACTCGATCGCCTCTGCTGCATCGCGCGCGCGCTCGCGGCTGTCGGCCACCACGGCGGCCAGGATCTCGCCCACGTGGCGCACCTTGCCTTGCGCGATCACCGGATGCGCGGGCTCCTGCATCGGTTGCCCATGCCGGTCCGTCACCTGCCAGCCGCAGGGCAGCCCGCCCACGCCCTCGAAGTCCTTGCCGGTAAAGACGCGCTTGACGCCCGGCATCGCCTCGGCCGCCCCGGTGTCGATGTGCCGGATTTCGCCATGCGCGATGTCCGAACGCAGGAAATGCACGTAAAGCTGTCTGGGCAGGTTGATGTCGTCGGTGTAGTTCCCGGTTCCTGTCAGGAACCGGACGTCCTCGCGCCGCTTGGGCGCGGCGCCGATGCCATGATCCTTCGGCATGTCTGTCGTCCTCCCTGGGTGGACCGCGCCTCGCTTCGCGGCCCTGCCTCTTTCAATGGTCCACAAATACCCATGTCGCGCCGCTTGCGGCCCGGCGCGGCGCAGGGATCATTCCGCGGCGATCCGGCTCACATCCTGGCCGCTCGCGGCCATGATCGCCTTGACGATGTTGTGATAGCCCGTGCAGCGGCAGATGTTGCCTTCCAGGTAGTCGCGGATCTCGTGCTCGCTGGGCTTGGGGTTCGCTTCCAGCAGCGCCGCAGCCGACATCACCATGCCCGGCGTGCAGAAGCCGCACTGCAGACCGTGGTGATCCTGAAACGCCTGCTGGATCACGCTGAGCGAGCCGTCCGGGTTGGCCATCCCCTCGATGGTGCGCACCTCCGCGCCGTCCGCCTCCAGCGCGAAGATGGCGCAGGCCTTCACGTCGCGGCCATCCACATGCACCACGCAGGCCCCGCACTGCGAAGTGTCGCAGCCCACATGCGTGCCGGTAAGCCCCAGCTCCTCGCGCAGGAACTCCACCAGCAGCGTGCGGCCCTCGACCTCGCCCTCGGCCGCCTCGCCGTTCACCGTCATGCTGACCTTGGTCATCCAGTCCTCCCTATCGTCAGGTCTCCGTGTCGCGCGCGCCCTCAGGCCTCGCGCTTCACCAATCGCTTGAACCAGCCCTTCCTGCCTTCCGTGGCCTCGGCCTCGGGCGCCTCCTCGGGGTCGCTCGGCCCCTCGACCGCTTCCTGGAAGCGCTCGAAGAACTGGTCCGCCATCTTCTTGGCAAAGCCGTCGATCACGCGGGAGCCAAGCTGCGCCAGCTTGCCGCCCACCTTGGCGTCCACCTCGTAGGTCAGCCGCGTGCCTTCGGGAATCTCTTCCAGCGTCACGTCGGCGCCGCCCTTGGCGAACCCCGCCGCGCCCCCCTTGCCCTCGCCGGCAAGGTGCAGGCTTTCGAGCTCTGTCATCTCCGAAAGCGTCACGGTACCCTTGAAGGTCGCCTTCACAGGCCCGACCTTCTGCGTCACCGTGGCGTGAAACCCCTCTTCGGCGCAGCCGTCGAGTTCCTGGCATCCGGGGACCGAGGCCCTGAGCACCTCGGCGTCCAGAAGCGCCGCCCAGACGGTCTGCCGGTCGGCCCGGATCTCGCGCGTGCCGGTCATGTGCATTGCATCGCCACTCCCTGTTCGGGTCGCCGTCGTCGCTTCCGGACGATCGCACCCGCCTGCTTTCCAAGTCGTAGCGCAGAACCTTCTGCCGCGTCAGCCCTTTTCCTTCGCCGCAGCGCAGCGACGCGCGCGAACCGAAAGCATCGCGCGGAGGCTGCATGTTTCGGGGCAGCCGGGCGTCGATCGCGGGCCTGCAACCGGCGGCGCCGGAGGACGAGATCGCGCCGGCGTAACAGAAGACCTACGCGCTCCGCGCGGCCGCCGACATGGAGCCTGCGGACATCTCGGACGCGCTGGTCCTGCTATGCGACCGGACCGGGGTCCGGTTTCCCGCGCGATGCGGGACCGGCTGCTCGGCGGGCATCTCGTCTGCTCGACACTGCTGATCTGCGGCCTCGCCAAGCCTGACCGGCGGGGCGGGCGCCCGGCGCGCCGTGCGGGACCGACGCGGGCCAAGGCGCTTGAAAAGCGCCTTGCAAGGGATTTCCAAATCCCTTGCCCCGGCAACCCCTTAGCCCGGCGTCAGGCGGCGCCCGCCGTGGTGAAACTGCGCACGGTCTGCAGCGCGTCCTCCAGCGCCTTGCCTTCAGGGTCCTTCAGCGCGGCCTGGATCAGCCGGTTCGCCCAGTCGGCGGCATCCTCGCGCCCCTCGACCAGCGCGATGCCGCTCATCACCTTGTCGTATTTGTTGAGGCCGCGCTTGTGGGTGTCGGAATACCCCTTGATCAGCCGCCGCGCCTTCAGCGTCTCGACCGCGAGGGCATAGTCGCGCGGCAGCCGCGCCTCGGCCGCCTCGAGCCACTCGGTCCAGTGCGCCTCTTCGACCTGATGGCGCAGCAGCCGACGGCGCCAGCGGCGCAGGCCGCCCAGCGTGTAGAACATCAGGAAGCCCGCAACCCGATCCGAGCGGATGCGCCGGCCGTGATTCACCACGCGGTCGATCCCGCGCCAGACCTTCGGCCGCGCCTCGATCCAGCGGCCCAGTCCCGCCGGCATCAGGCTGACGACCTCGGCCGCGCCGGGATGGACGTATTCGGTGACGCGTATCAGGTGCTCGTCGCCCTTGCGCATTTCCTTGTCGATCCGCGCGGCGCGCGGCGCGCGGGTCTTGAGGTCTGCCACGCGAATGATGTCGTCATAACACATCGCGTTGGCAAGGTATTTCGCCGCGTTGGCGGTGAAGGCGTGGGCGTGCGCGGCCCCGCCGGCCCGCGCGTCGCGCGCCGCCGCGGCCTCCACCCGGTCCATGTAGGCCGCACCATAGGCGAGATCCTGATAGTCCACGACCTTCTTCAGACCGGCGCGGGCCAGCCGCTGCGCTTCCTCGCCCGGCAGCGCGGCGGCGCGTTCCACCAGCCGTTGCCACTCCGCGACCAGCGCCTTCGGTCCCGTGACCTGCGCCTCTGGCGGCTTCGGCGCCCGGGCCGGCTCCGTCTCCTGCCGGCGGGCCTCGGCCGCCTCGCGCGCGGTCTCGAAGGCGCGCAGGCTGGCCTCGACCCCGCGGCCCGATTCGCGGATCGTCTCGCGGTAGCTTTCCACCTCGAAGGGCAGCGCGCCGGAGCCCGCGAGCGCGCCGAAGAGTGCCGCGGAGATCACCGTGCCCGCCTCCTCCGCCATCCTGTCCATGTCGAAGGCGATGAAATCCCTGGCCGCCTTCTCGGCAGCGCGGCGGACCTCGGCGGCGTCCGCGATGCCGCTGCCCGGCACGATCTTTTCCGACACCGCGAGCGCGCGGTGGGTGGAGGCGATCAGCAGCGTCCGGTCGGGCGTGACGAAGCCGCGCATGATGGCGCGCCCGGCCTCCATCATCTCGGCCGCGATCAGGATGTCCACGTCGCCCTCGGCCGGTGCGAGGGCAAAGACCGGCTGGCGGCCGGTGTCCGGCATCATCTCGACGTAATAAATCGTGGCGCCGGTGCGCTGCGCCACCCCCGCCACGCTGGTCGCCTGCGCGACATAGCCGTTGCGCTCGGCCAGCCGGACGATCCAGCCGTTCAGCACGCCGCCGCCCTGCCCGCCCACGGCCATGACCGCGAGCTTGACGATCTGGTCGAGTCCCGCGTCGCGCGAGCCCTTTTCGAGGATCGGTGCCGCCTGGTTCATGCGGGTTCCTCCCAGACCAGGCGTTTCGCCGCGCGGCGGGTCTGGAACCATCCGATCACGGCTTTCCGCATGCCGTCGAGCCAGCGTTCGAGCGGCTGCGGATTGTGCACGATCCGCGCCTCGTAGAAGGACGGGCAGAGCACGGCGGCATCCGCCACCTCGCCGCAGTTGCCGCAGCCCACGCAGGACTGGTCGATATGCGCGACGGGATCGTCGCGCAGCGGATCGTCCGGCATCTTCAGCGTCAGCGACGGGCAGCCCGACAGGCGCATGCAGGCGTGGTCGCCGGTGCAGACGTCCTCGTCCACGCCGAACTTCGGCCGCTCGACGCGCCGGCCCTCCTTGATCGCCTTGGCGCGCAGAGGCCGCTCGCGGCGCTGGCGGTTGAGCATGCACTCGGAGGAGGCCACGATGACCTTCGGCCCCTCGGCATCGGTCTCGAGCGCCTCTTTCAGCGTGTCGCGCATCTTCTTGACGTCATAGGTGCGGTCGATCTGGCGCACCCATTTCACGCCCATCCCTTCGACCGCCCTGGCGATGGGATGCTGGGTGTCCTTGGTGGGGTTGTCGGCGCGCGACGACAGGATGTCCTGCCCGCCGGTGGCGGCGGAATAGTAGTTGTCCACCACGATGGTGACGCCGTCGGACTTGTTGAAAACCTGGTTGCCGATGCCCGAGGTCAGCCCGTTGTGCCAGAAGCCGCCGTCGCCCACGATCGCGATGGGCCGCTTCTCGCCGCCGCCGTCGAAGGCGCCGTTGGACGCGGGGCCGAGGCCGTAGCCCATCGTGGTGCCCCCGATCTCGAAGGGCGCGTTGATCGAGAAGAGGTGACAGCCGATGTCGGCCGAGATCTGGTGCTTGCCCTTCTCTTCCTCCACCAGCTTCATCGCGGCGAAGATCGGCCGCTCGGGGCAGCCGGTGCAGAAGCCCGGCGGGCGGATCGGCACCGTCTTCGACAGATCGGGGATCTCCTGCCCCTCCTGCGGCTCGTTGGGGGCGCGGTTCTGGGCGCGCAGCATCTGGGGCGCGACCTCGCGCAGGAAGTTCTCGATGCCCTCGAACATCACCCGGCCTGTCAGTTCGCCCGCCATGGGCAGCGGCCCCTTGCCCATGAGCTTCGTGGGCTTTCCGGCCTTGTGGAGTGCCGCCCGCAGCGCCTGCTCGATGAAATCGGGCGCGCCCTCTTCCACCACAAGCACCGATTCCTTGCCCTCGCAGAAGTCAAGGAACTCATCCTCGACAATGGGATAACCCACATTCATCACGTAGAGCGGGATATCGGAGTCCCCGTGCAGATCGGCAAGGCCCAGGCGCTGCAGCGCGCGGATGACGCCGTTGTACATGCCGCCCTGCAGCGCGATGCCGATCTTGCCCTGTTTCGGGCCGAAGACCTCGTTGAGGCCGTTCTCGCGGATGTAGTCGAGCGCGGCGGGCAGCCGCCTCGTCACCTTTTCCTGTTCGTGGATGTAGGAATAGGGTGGCAGCACGATGCGATCGGTGCGGCGCTGCGGGTTGGACAGCGCGTCGCGCACGGTCAGCGGCGGGGGCACGTTGTCCTTGGCCTCGAAGGCGCCGTGCAGATGGCAGGACCGGATGCGCACCATCAGCATCACGGGCGTGTTCGACGCCTCGGACAGCTTGAAGCCGTGGCGCACCGCCTGCGTGATCGAGGGCAGGTTGGGCCGCGGGTCCAGCAACCAGATCTGCGACTTCATCGCGAAGGGGTGGCTGCGCTCCTGCATGATGGAGGAGCCCTCGCCGTAGTCCTCGCCCACGATGATGAGCGCACCGCCCGTCACGCCCCCCGAGGCCAGGTTGGCCAGCGCGTCGGAGGCCACGTTGGTGCCCACCGGCGCCTTGAAGGTCACCGCGCCGCGGATCGGGTAATGCACCGAGGCCGCCAGCATCGCGGCGGCCGAGGCCTCGTTGGCGTTGGCCTCGAAGCGGATGCCAAGCTCGCGCATCAGCTCCTCGGCATCGGCCAGCACGTCCATCAGGTGGCTGATCGGCGCGCCCTGATAGCCACCGACATAGCCCACGCCGTTCTCGAGCAGCGCCTTCGTGATCCCGAGGATACCCTCGCCGCGGAACGTCTCGCCCGCGCCGATGCGAAGCTGTTCGACTTCCTTCTTGAAGGATCTCTCGGCCATGCGTGCCTCCCTGCGGCCCTGTTCGCGTCGGAAATTATATCCGTTTGCATATTGTCTGGGAAGGGGCGCCGCCTTGACTCAGCGGCGGACAGCGCCTTCAGGCGCCTTTCATGCCTGCAAATGCATCCGTGCGGCGCTCAGATGTCGTGCCGGCGCACGTTGCGCAGGATCTTCTGCAGCGTCGTGGTGAAGGCACGGCGCTCTTCGCCAGCTATGCCCTCGAACATCCGCTCGTAGCCCGCGTACATCGCAGGCCATGCGCGGTCGAATTCGGCGCGCCCCGCCTCGGTCAGATAGATCTCGCGGACGCGGCCGTCGCTCGCCCGCCCCTCGCGCCGCACCAGCCGCGCCCGTTCCAGCGATTCCAGCGTGCGGCTCATCGTGGACTGTTCGGTCACGGCATAGACCGAGAGTTCGTTGATCGTGAGCCCGGGCACCACGGCCAGCACCGCCAGCGTGCGCATCTTCGCCGTGGTCAGGCCGAGCGCGCGCAGATCGCCCTGCAGATCGGCATTGTAGCGGCCCATGATGCGGTTCATCAGGTAGGGCGCAAAGGAATAGAGCCCCATCTCGCCCAGCGTCTCGCCGGGTCGGGGCAACGCGCCCTCCTGCATCTCGCCGTCGGCCATCTATGCCACCGCCTCCGCGGCCAGGAAGCCCGAGGCGCCACCCAGCCCCGGCCCCGGATGGGTCGAGGCGCCGATGTGCCACAGGCCCTTGATCCCGGTGCCGTGGTTGATGCTGTGCTTGAACGGCCGCCAGAGAAAGAACTGGTCCAGCGCGCAGTCCCCGCCGTAGGGGTCGCCGCCCACGAGGTTCATGTTCAGCGCCTCGATATCCGCGGGGCTTTGCGCGGACCTGGCGATGACGCTCTGGCGGAAGCCGTCGATGTGGCGGGCGAGGATCGCCTCGATCCGGTCGGCATAGGCCTCGCGCACCGCTTCGGTCCACTTGCCGTCCCCGGGCGCGTCGATCTCGCCCGCGGCATCGCCCTTGATGCGGGGCGGCGCCTCGGGCATCTGCAGCCAGAGCACCGCCTTGCCCTCGGGCGCGCGGGAGGGGTCTAGCGCGCTGGGCTGGCCCACGCAGATCGTCGGCACCTCGGGCAGCATCCCGCGCTCGGCCTCGTTGGTGGCCTTCGACACGGCGTCCACCCCATCGGTCAGATGCAGCAGCGCCACCTCGGACAGGCCGTCCGCCTTCCACTGCGGGGGCCGGTCGAGGGCATAGTGCAGCTGGAAATTGCCCTTGCCGTAGCGGAACTTTCGCGTGGCCTCCACGGCCAGCGCGGGTGGCTTTTCCAGCAGCCGGAAATAGAGCTGGGTGGGCGTGACCGAGGCGATGACCTGCCGCGAGAAGACGCGCTCGCCGTCCGACAGCGTCACGCCGGCCGTCTCGCCCATTTCCACGTCGATGCGGGCGACATCGGCGCCGGTGCGGATCTCGCCGCCCTGTTCGGTGATGAGCGCGCGGAAGGCGTCCAGCATCTTCTGCGCGCCGCCCTTCACGATCGGCGCGCCAAGCGCCTCGAGGCTGAAGGCGATGATCCTGGCCATCATGCCCGAATAGGCCGAATCGGGGCCGAGCCCGGTGTGCAGCACCCAGGGCGCGAAGAGCGCCTGCGCGGTTTCCGAGCGAAAGTCGCCCTCGAGCCAGCCGCGCGCAGGCGCCAGCGATTCACCGAAGAACGCGGTCAGGCCCGAGGGGCGGCGGCGCACGGCCTCCTTCCCCATGAGCGCGGCGGTCTGCCGGCTCCAGAGATGCTGGCCCAGCAGCGGGAAGAGCAGGCCGGCGTTCGCCTCCACCTCGTCCACGCCGCGGGCGAAGGCATCGCCGTCGCCGTCGGCCAGCCGCTCGAACATGTCGAGATTGGCGGCGCGGTCGCGGGTCAGCACGGCCGCCTCGCCATTGGGCCGCAGCACCCCGGTGGGATGCTGCGGATCGGTGAACGCCACCCCGTGGCGCGCCAGATCGTCGCAAAGCGCGCCATAGGCCGGCCCGGCCATGAAGAGCACCCAGGTGGTCGCCATCACGTCATGGACGAAGCCCGGCGCGGTCAGCGCCTCGGTGCGGATGCAGCCGCCGATCTCGCCGTTGCGCTCCAGCACCAGAACCCGCTTGCCGCGCTTGCCCAGCATCGCCGCGCAGACCAGCGCATTGATGCCGGATCCGACGATGATCGCGTCCGGGCGTTCCATGCACTCAGCCCTTCGGGACCAGAGCCAGCGCGCGGATCGGGCTGCCGGTGCCGTTGGCAATCTTGAGCGGCGCGGCGATCAGCACCGCGCCCTTGGGCGGCAGCTTGTCGAGGTTGGCCAGGCTGGCCAGACCGAAACAGTTGTCGCGGTGCAGGAAGTTGTGGGCGGGGAACGGCGGCTGCATGCCGCCGGCCTGGCCCGCGTCGGTGCCGATGCACTGCGTGCCCCAGCCCACGATCTTCTTCGACAGCAGGTATTCGATGCATTCGGGGGTCGGCCCGGGCGAATGGGGCCCGGTCTCGTCGGCATTCAGGAACTTGTCCTCGTCATCGGCGCGGGCATCCCAGTCGGTGCGCATGACGACCCATTCGCCCTCGCCGATCTCGCCGTGCTCCCTTTCCCAGGCCTTCACATGCTCGTCGGTCAGCAGGAAATCGGGATCCTTCGCCGCCTCCTTCGAGCAGTCGATCACGTTCACCGGTGCCACGACGCGCTGGATGTCGAGCGTGTCGGTATAGCCGTCGGCGTAGTCCTTGCCGGTGATCCAGTGGTGCGGCGCGTCGAAATGGGTGCCCGAATGCTCGCCCAGCACCATCCAGTTCCAGGCAAAGAACGGTCCGTCCTCGTCATATTCGCTGATCTTGTGGATCTCGACCCTGGGCGTGTTCTTCGCAAAGTCGGGCGGAAGCTGCAGGATGGGCGTATCGGGGCCCAGCCGGCCCGAGCAATCCACCACCTCGATCTCGCCCGACAGGAGCCTTGCACCCAGATCCTTCACCGTATCGGCTGCCGACATGCTCACTCTCCCCTCGTCTCCCTGTCGGAGCGCGGGGCGGGACCCCACGCGAACGGGGGCGAGCGTAGACAAGAAAATATGCGCATGCAAATGTCCGGTCCGGATGAAGGACAACGCAAGGGGGGCGGCATGGCGGACGCCATCGTGATCGGCGCAGGCATCAACGGGCTGGCCGCGGCGGCGGCGCTCGCGGCGAAGGGCTGGGGTGTCACGGTCTACGAGCGCAACACGGAGATCGGCGGCGCGGTGCGCACCGCGGAACTCACGGAGCCCGGCTTTCGCCACGACTGGGGCGCGCTTAACCTGTCACTCTTCGCAGGCTCGGGCTTTCACGCGCGCTTCGGCGAGGATCTGGCCCGCCACGGGCTTGAGTTCGTGCCTGCAAGCGACTGTTTCGCAACGGCGTTCCCTCACGGCAAGTGGCTGGGCGTCTCGACCGAACCGGCGCTGACGGCGGCGCGGATCGCGGGGGAAAGCGCCGCGGATGCCGCGCGCTGGCAGGAAATGCTGGGCGAATTCGCCAAGGATGCGCCGCACATCTTCTCTATCCTCGGCAGCCCGATGACCCCTACCTCGCTGGCGAAAACCGCCTTCCGCATCTGGCGGGCACGCGACTCGGCCTTCCTGCTGAAGCTCGCGCAGCTGATGTTCACCTCGCCGCGCGCCTTTCTCCAGGAGAACTTCGAAAGCCCGCGGGTGCAGGCGATGTGCGCGGCCTGGGGGATGCACCTGGACTTTCCGCCGGACCAGTCGGGCGGCGCGGTCTTTCCCTATCTCGAGGCGATGGCCAGCCAGAGCTTCGGCATGGTGATCGGCAAGGGCGGCGCCGATACCGTGACGCGGGCGCTGCGGCGCATGATCGAGGCGCGCGGCGGACGGATCGAGACCGGCGCGGAAGCGACCGAAATCCTTGTTGAAAGCGGCGTCGCCTCCGGCGTGCGGCTGGCCGACGGCCGGGTCGAGCGGGCGGGCGGCGCGGTGATCGCCAACCTCGCACCCAAGGGGCTCATGCGGCTTCTGCCGGCAGGCAGCGGATCGGAGCGCTACGACCGCCAGATGGCGCGCTTCCGCCATGCGCCGGGAACCATGATGCTGCACCTCGCGCTCGACGGGTTGCCGGACTGGGCGGCGGGGGCGGAGTTGAAACGCTTCATGTATGTCCACCTCGCCCCTTCGCTGCAGCAGATGGCAGAGACCTATACGCAGGCGGTCAACGGGCTTTTGCCGCGCGAACCGGTGCTGGTGGTGGGCCAGCCGGGCACGGTGGACCCCACGCGCGCGCCAGCGGGCAAGCACACGCTCTGGGTGCAGGTGCGCATGGTGCCCGGCACGATCCGGGGCGACGCCGGGGGCGAGATCGCGGCAACCGACTGGGACGGCGCGCGGGAACCCATGGCAGAGCGCGTGCTGGACATTCTGGAAGCCTACGCGCCGGGTCTGAGGGACAAGATCATCGGGCAGGCCGTGCTGTCGCCCGCGGATATCGAGGCGGAGAACCCCAACCTCGTGGGCGGCGACCAGATCGCGGGCTCGCATCATCCGGCGCAGAACTTTCTCTTCCGCCCGGTGCCCGGACATGCGGACTGGTCCACGCCGGTTCCGAAGCTTCATCTGGTGGGCGCCTCGACATGGCCGGGCGGCGGCACAGGCGCGGGATCGGGCACCATGCTGGCCGAGAAACTCGTGGGGAGGTGACGCAGCGATATATGCATTGACAAGTTTCCGGCCCAATCAATCATTGCGGCCAGCGCGAACCGGACGGCGGCGGCCACCCCGACACGCATCAAGAGCAAAGCGCGCGGCAATCGACACGCTGCAGACATCGACACGCTGCAGATCCCGCACTACACTGCCTGCGCCCCGTCGACCCTGGTGCCCCTCGACCCCGATCTGGCGCGCGAGCTTCTGGCCAAGGGGGGTTCCCGCCGGCGACACCCGCCCCGATTTGGCCCTCTCCGCCTCGCTCAAGTGGCTCTGCGGCCCGCCCGGCGCGGGGGCGCTCTGGATGGCGAAAGACTGCATCGCCGAGGCTCGGCCGGAGCTGCGCGGCTGGTTCAGCCAGCCGGTGCCCTTCAACCGGGACATCGCGCGCTTTTCCTGCGCGCCCGATGCGCGCCTCTTCGACCACGGCGCGCCCTCCGCCTTCTCCGCGCTCGCCGCCCTGCCGGCGCGGCGCTGGCACGCGGGCCCGCGCGCGGCTCTGCGCACGAAACTGCGCGCTCAGCGACCGGGTCGCGGAGGTCGCCCGCCGCCACGCCCTGCCCTTCGCCTCGCCGGAGAACGCGGCGCGCCTAGGCGGCGGCGTGATGCTGCGCCTGCCGGATCACCTGGACCCCGGCGAGATCGTCCAGGGCCGGCGCGCGCGGCGTGATCGGCGACACCCGCGGCTCCGTCCTGCCACCGGTCCACCGGCGTGCTCACGGCCGGCGGCGGCGCCCGGACGACGCTCTGCCGGAGGTGTTGCCTGCTGACCGGCACGCGTCCGCCGCGCCCGAACGTTTCCCTCACATGCGGGGCCCGGCACAGACCGGGGACGGAGCCTCCGTCCCGCCTCAGCCCGCGTGGATGAGAGTTCCGAAAAGCCGCGGGTCGAGGCTTTCGGCGGCAAAGGTCTCGCCTTCGTGCAGCACGGACACGGCATCATGGCTGTGCAGGCTCTCCTGGTGGCTCGCCACAACGCGGAAGTCGCCCACCCGCGGGTCACGCTCGAGTTCCGCGGCGAAGAGCCGCGCGGCGTCTTCGACGAAGATCGGGTTCGCGGCGTTCAGTTCGGCAAAGGCCTGCTCGTCCTCGCGCTTGACCATGACCTGCGTTTCGGTCGGCACCGCGCGGCGGCACATCTCGACCAGATCCTCGAACCACAGGCAGCCTTCCCCGGTGAGCTCGGCCGAGATGCGCGCCACCGAGCGCTGCGAATGCGGCGTGGCAAGCTGCCCCCGCTCGCGCCGCGCGTGTTCCGACAGCTCCAGCGAGCAGGGGCAGGTCGAGGAATAGACGTAGTCGAGGTGCAGGATGCGCCGGCGCACGCCCGCGCGTTCGACCAGTTCCAGCGCGATGTCGTAATACTGATAGCCCGCAAGGCCCGATCGCAGGCTTTCGACCTTCATCGGGAAGGACAGGCGCATCTGGATGCGCGCGTCCAGGCTGTCGAGGTCCGCCTTGTAGTCGTCGAGCGCCGCCTCGATCACGTCGAAGCTGAACACCCGCTCGGCATGGGTGTAGAAGCTCCGCATGATGCGGCTCATGTTGATGCCCTTCTTCTCGGCGTCGAGGCTGACCGTGCCGGTGACCGAGGTCTCCAGCGTCACGTCGCCGCCCGTCCGCGTACGGAAGCGGATGGGCAGGCGAAAGTTCGAGATGCCGACGTGCTGGATCGGCCGACGTGCGCCGCGGATCAGCGCGGCAGGGCCATTCTGCAGGTCGGGCAGCGTGGCACGATAGGCCGCGTCGGCGCCGAACTCCTCCGGGTAGACGCGCGACAACGCCGGATAGTCCGGGGCGCCCGGCAGCAGGCGCAGGATCGCCGGATCGAGCGCGGCGATCTCCGCCTCGGTCGCCTCGGCCATCCAGCGACGAAAACGGTCGAGTGCGGCCTCGGCCTCGTCGCGCCCGGGGGGCCGGTCCAGATCGGAAAGATGGATGGTCATGGCGTCGTACCCTCTGGTCCCTGTCCGGGCGCTGAACATAGGCCGCGGACCGCGACACTTCCAATGCTCGCGGCGATTTTTCCGGGCGCCGGCGCGGAGACACCCTGCGCGGGGGCACGGGCGGCGCGCTCGGCGCGCCCCTGCGGGCACGTCTCGCGAAGAGCGCCCGCAGGGGCGCGATGAGCCGCGCGTCTAGGCCGCCTCCAGCGCCTGCAACAGGTCGTCGATCAGATCCCCGGGATCCTCCAGCCCCACCGACAGCCGCACCAGCCCCGGCGTGATGCCCAGAGCCGCCTTCTGCGCCTCCGGCAGCCGCTGGTGCGTGGTGGTCGCGGGATGCGTCGCGATCGACTTCGCGTCGCCCAGGTTGTTCGAGATCAGCACCACCCGAAGCGCGTCGAGCGCGCGGAAGGCCGCCGCCTGCCCGCCCGCCAGTTCGAAGGCCAGCATGGTGCCGCCGCTGCCCATCTGCCGCTGCGCGAGGTCGAACTGCGGATGCGAGGGCAGACCGGGGTAGAGCACGCGCGCGAGCTTCGGGTGCCCCTCGAGCGCGGCGGCGATCTGCGCGGCACTCTCGGCCTGCGCGCGCACGCGCAGGTCCATCGTCTCGAGCCCCTTCAGCATCACCCAGGCGTTGAAGGGCGACAGCGCCCCGCCGGTGTGCTTCATGTAGGTCTGGACCGGCCCGCGCAGGATCTCGCGCGGGCCCAGGATCACGCCGCCCAGCGCCCGGCCCTGCCCGTCGATGTGCTTGGTGGCCGAGTAGATCACGATGTCGGCCCCCTGCTCCGCCGCGCGCGAGAAGACCGGCGTGGCAAAGACGTTGTCCACCACCACCAGCGCGCCCGCGGCATGGGCGATCTCCGCGACCGCGGCGATGTCGGTCACCTCGAGCGCCGGGTTCGAGACGGATTCGAAGAACACCAGCCGCGTGTCCGCGCGCACCGCCGCGCGCCACTGGTCGAGGTCCGTGCCGTCCACCAGCGTGACCTCGACCCCGAAGCGGCCCAGCACCTCCTCGAGCACGTAGAGACAGGAGCCGAAGAGCGCGCGCGCGGCGACGACGTGATCGCCCGCCTTCGTCAGCGCCATCAGCGCGCCCGCCACGGCGGCCATGCCGCTGGCCGTGGCAAAGCCCGCCTCGCAGCCTTCCAGTCCCGCGATCCGGTCCTCGAAGATCGCCACGGTGGGATTGCCGTAGCGCGCATAGATGAACTCGTCCGGCCCCGCCTGGCGGAACCGCGCCTCGGCCTCGGCGGCGGTTTCGTATACGAAGCCCTGCGTGAGAAAGAGCGCCTCGCTCACCTCGCGGTAGTGCGACCGGCGCGCGCCGCCATGCACCAGCCGCGTGCGCGGCTTCCAGTCCTCGGCCATTCCGAACCTCCCTCGGGCGCGATGCCCGAAACAAAAGCCCCCCGTCGCGGTCAAGCGAACGGGGGCGGTCCGGCCTGACCTCTTTAGCGGTGTGTTTAACGTGGCCCGCAATCCGGCAACAAATCGCCACGACTGCCCCGATACCGCCCGCACTGTTGCCCGTCAACACCGTCACCGGCGCGTCATATGCGCGTCACCGAGTCGTTGCGAAACCGCGCTAGGCGGCCCACAACATCTAGTGGGGGGCTGGGCCGATGACCCTTGTCCGACTCGATGCCGCCGAGGATCGCGCGCGGCTTCACGCCACCGGCGAGGCGCCGGGCCCGTTCCTGGCGGAGGCAGTGCGCGACAGCAAGGGCCCGATCGTCGCGATGATCCACGGTTACAAGTTCATCCCCGCCCATCCCCTGCGCTGCCCGCATCGCCATATCCTCGCACTGGAGCCGCGCGACTGCTGGAAGGCGCTGAGCTGGCCGCGCGCGCTGGGCTACACCGGCGATCGCGTGACCGAGGGTTTGGCGCTGGCCTTTGGCTGGCACGCCCGCGGCACGATCTGGGAGGCCTGGCGCAGGGCCGAGGCGGCGGGCGCGGCACTTGCCTCGGCCGTCGAGGTCCTGCATGCGGCCGCGCCGGATCGCCCGGTGCATGTGGTGGCCCATTCGCTGGGCGCGCGGGTGGCGCTCGCCGCGATGGCCAGGGCACCTGCGGGCGCCTTCGGCCGGGTGATCCTGCTGGCCGGGGCCGAGTTCGCGGGCACGGCAGAGGCGGCGCTCGACGCGCCCGGGGGGCGCCGCGCCGAAATCGTGAACGTCGCCAGCCGCGAGAACCTGCTCTTCGATCTCATGGTCGAAGGGCTGTTCGCACCACCGCGCCGCGGCGACTCGACCCTGGGCCGCGGCCTTGCGCCCGGGCCGCGGCGGCTGACCCTGCGGCTCGACGAGGCAAGGGTGCTGGCCGCACTGGCCGCGCGCGGCTTTCCGGTCGCGCCGCCCGCGCGGCGTGTCTGCCACTGGTCGGCCTACCTGCGTCCCGGTGTCTTCGATCTCTATCGCGCGCTTCTGCGCGAGCCTGCGCGCCTCCCGCTCGCGCCGCTGGCCGCCGCGCTGGCCCCCGGCAGCACGCGCCGCGCGCGCGACGTCGCACCGGAGCTTGCCGCGCTCGCCAGAGCGCCCTCCTGAGCTGTCGCCCGCAGTTCCCCGGCCCCGTTGCGACGCGATCGACTCCGCGCGCGACCCGGGACAGCGACCGGGCAGGACGCCGGGGCCCCCGGGAAAGGATGCCCGAGGACCGACAAGCGCCGCGTCTAGCCCTTCTCCTCGTCCTCGATGTGGTGCTGCAGCGCGACGATCTGCCACCAGAGGAACGCGAAGAGCAGGAGCGGAAAGCCGAAGGTCTCGATCTTGACCCATGTGTCGGTGGACATGGTCCGCCAGATCACCTCGTTGCCCACGGCGAGCGCGGCGAACATGCCCGTGAGCCGCCGCGTCAGGATCATCCAGCCCTCCTGCGCCATCGGCAGCGCCTCCGACAGGACATAGGCCAGCAGGCTGCGACCCAACAGAAGGCCCAGCCCAAGCAGCGCCGCGAAGAAGCCGTAGACGATCGTGGTCTTCATCTTGAAGAAGCGCTCGTCGTTGAACCAGGCGGTGAGCGCGCCGAAAACCACCACCATCAGCGCGGTGAAGACCTGCATCCGGCTGAGCCGGCCGGTCAGCCACCACAGCGCCCCCATCGACGCCAGGATGATCGGCACGAAGGCGACCGTCGCCACGATGAAGCCGGAATACTCCACGCCGCCGAAGGTGAAGACCTCGTCCCGGAGCCGCAGGTAGATCACGAAGAACAGAAGCGGCGGACCCAGCTCCAGCGTCTGCTTGAGCCAGGGCGAGATCGGTTTCGGGTCGGACGTGCGGTGTTCAGCCATTGGCTTCCACTATCACGGCCCCCGCCGCGATCAAGGCCATCAGCACGATCCGGCGCGGCCCCACCGTCTCTTTCAGGGCGAGCCAGCCGATCAGCGCCGCGAAAACGGTCGAGGTCTCGCGCAGCACCGCGGCCTCGCCCACCTCGTCGAGCCGGGTGGCCAGCATGACCGAGCCGAAGCTGCCGAAGGCCACGAAGGCGCCGATCACCCCGCGCAGCATCAGCCCGCCCGCCGCCGGCCGGTCCGGCATCCGCCGCCAGTAGAGATAGACGAAGCCCGGGATCATGATCCCGTCGAGGAAGAAGAACCACGCGAGAAAGGTGAAGGGATCGGCCGTCGCCCGGATGCCGTAGGCGTCCCAGGTCGTGTAGAGCGCGACGAAGAGGCCGGTGGCGACAGCCAGAGCCAGCGCCGCGGGCAGCGTCTCGCGCGCGGTGGGCCAGAAGGCGAGATTGTAGGCGGCAAGCCCGAAGATACCGGTCAGCAGCACCGCAAGGCCCAGCCACTGCGCGGGGCTGAAGGCCTCGCCGAAGATCGCCAGCGCGCCGATGACCGCAAAGAGCGGCCCGGTGCCGCGCACCACCGGATAGACGACGGTGTAGGCGCCGCGGGAATAGGCCAGCCCCTGCAGGATCTTGTAGCCCAGGTGGATGAGCATCGCGCCGGCAAAGATCGGCCACATGTGCGGCTCGGGCCAGGGCACGACGAACAGGGCGAAGGGCGCGGCGATGGCGGCATAGCAGAGGTCAATCGCGCCGCGGCTGAGCCAGGGGTCGTGCCGCCCCTTCTGCAATGCGCCGAAGACCGCGTGCAGGAAGGCCGCGAAGAGCGCGAGCGCCGTGGCCAGCGTCTCTCCCTGCGCGGTGCCTTCCAGGCTGACGAGCCATGCGCTCATGCGCGCGCCCCGCTTGCCAGCGGCGCGCCGCTGGGCGAGGCTGGCGCGATGCAGGACACGCTTTCCGACCTTTCGCGCGTGCTGACCGACAGCCGTGGCACGCTGGCCCCGCCGGGGACGCTGTCCTTTGCAGAGGCGGGGTTGCGCATGGGCGCGGCGCTGCTCTTCGGCGGGATCATGGGCTGGGAGCGCGAATTGAAGGACAAGGCGGCCGGCCTGCGGACCCACATGTTGATCTCGCTCGCCGCGTGCCTCTTCACGCTGGTGGCCTTCGACCTGATGACGCTCGATGGCATCGCCCAAGACAACCTGCGGTTCGATCCGATCCGGCTGGTCGAGGCGGTCACGGCGGGCGTGGCCTTCCTTGCCGCGGGCACGATCATCCTGCGCGGCGACCGGGTGCGCGGGCTGACGACCGGGGGCGGCATGTGGCTTGCCGGCGCGATCGGGCTGGCCTGCGGTACGGGCAGCCTCGGTCTTGCGGCGATGGCGACGCTTCTGGCGCTTGTCGTGCTCTGGCTGCTGCGGCTCATTCCGCCGCCGTTGACCCGCGAACATGACGATGCCGACGCGCGCCGGGACGACCCGCCCGACTGAAGGAGCCCCGCCCGCAGCGATCCCCCGGGCGGCGCCGGGCGCCACGCTCCGGGCGCGGCGGGACCGATGCGCCCGCCGGGCGGCGCCCTCATGCCGCCCGCTCGAGTCCCGTGAGCGCGGCCGCGAATTCGTCCGGGTCGAAAGGGGCAAGGTCGTCGATCTGCTCGCCCACACCGATGGCGTGAATGGGCAGGCCGAAGCGGTCGGCCAGCGCCACCAGCACGCCACCCTTGGCGGTGCCGTCGAGCTTGGTCATCACCAGCCCCGTGACATCGGCGATCTTGCGGAACACCTCGACCTGGTTGAGCGCGTTCTGTCCAGTGGTCGCGTCGAGCACCAGAAGCGTGTTGTGCGGCGCGTCGGGATCCTTTTTCCGGATCACGCGGACGATCTTGGCAAGCTCCTCCATCAGGTCCTGCCGGTTCTGCAGGCGTCCCGCCGTGTCGATCAGCAGTAGGTCCGCGCCCTCTGCCTGCGCCCTGGTCATCGCGTCGAAGGCAAGGCTTGCGGGGTCCGAGCCCTCGGGCGCGGTCAGCACCGGCACGCCCGCCCGCTCGCCCCAGACCTGAAGCTGCTCGACCGCCGCCGCGCGGAAGGTATCGCCGGCGGCGATCACGACCCGTTTGCCCGCGCCCCGGAACTGGCTGGCGAGCTTGCCGATGGTCGTGGTCTTGCCAGAGCCGTTGACCCCCACCACCAGCACCACCTGCGGCCGCTTCGCATAAAGCGGCAGCGGCCGCGCCACGGGATCGAGGATGCGCGCGATCTCGGACGCGAGAAGCTGCTTGATCTCCTGGACCGAGAGTTTCCGGCCTAGCCGGCCCTCGGCCATGTTCGCGGTCACCCGCAGCGCCGTGTCCACGCCCATGTCGGCCGCGATCAGCAGCTCCTCGAGGCTTTCGAGCATGTCGTCGTCGAGCGTGCGGCGCATCACCGGCGCCGCGTCGCGCCGCCCGAAGAGCCGGCCGATCAGGCCCCGCCCCTCCTGCGGGGGCAGTTCGTCGGGCGTGTCGCCGGGGATCTCGACCGGCCGTGGTCCGGGCGCGGGATCGCCGGGCTGCGGCCGCTCGGGCGGCGGCGGCGCGGGCTGCGGATCGGTCGGCTGCGGCTGTTCGGGCGGCTGATGCGGTCCCGGCTCGGGCACCTCGGGCGGGCGCTCCGGCTCGCGCTCGGGCTCTGGCTCCGGCACCGGCTGCGGTTCGGGCTCGCGTTCGGGCTCCGGTTCGCGCGGCGGCACCGGCTGCGGTTCGGGCTCGGGCCGTGGCTCTGGGCGCTGCGGCTGCTCGGGCTCCGGGCGCGGTGTCTCCGGCGCGGCCGGCTCGACGGTGCCGCCCTCCTCCACGATGGCTTCCAGCCCCTCGTCGAGCTTCGACGAGGACTTGAAGAGCCGGTCCTTGAGCTTGGAAAAGAACGCCATGGCCGCGCCTCCTCAGGTTTGCCTGTCAGGTAAACCCTGCCGGTCCGGGATGGAAGGGCGCGGTGTGCCCTGATGTTTCCGCATTCGCGTGCTAGATGCCATG
>NZ_JBKHAQ010000149.1:0-5509 GCF_046542825.1 Rhodosalinus sp.
GCAGATGTAAAGCGTGGTCCAGGCCACCGGAAACAGCCAGTCCGGCGGCGTCCAGACCGGCTTGTTGAGGGTGCGATACCAGGGACCGGGCGGAAACAGCCCGCCGGTTGAGCCCGCGCCGAAACAGGCGGCGAGCAGGATCGCGAAAATCACCCAGTCCATGGCACGGAGCTAACGCTCGCGCGCCCCTGCTTCAAGATGCCGGTAGAATCCTGTTGCTCAGCCCGCCCGGCGGGCCGGCTCCAGCAACGAGCCGCGGCGCGCGATCTCGTGCGCCTTGGCGCGGGCGAGCGTGGCATAGAGCTTGTCGGACCAGTCGCCGGTCCGCGGCTCGGGTGCGGCCGCGGCCTCGACCAGAAAGGCGGTCTCGGGCAGCGGGTGCGCGTAGAGCAGCGGCGAGACCGGCATCACGAGCGTCGCGCCGCTGCGTATCAGCGCAAGGCCCAGCCACCCCAGCTTCTGCGGTGCCGAGGTGACGGCGCGCGTGGTCACGCTGTCGTGGCCCGCCGTGGCGATCCGCCCGTTGATCCCGGCATAGATGTAGCGCGCGGCGAAGATGCCGGGGCGCGCGCGGAGCGGCAGCCGCTTCACACCGGCCTCGGAGCGGGCATAGAGCGTGTCCGCCTCACGCAGCAGGCGCCGCACCAGCGCGCGCAGCGGCGGCGAGGGGTGCGGCGCGGCAAGAAAGGCCTCGGGGTCGATCCCCGCGCCCTCCAGCCAGTCGAGCGGCAGGTAGAGCCGGCCCTCGCGCGCATCCTCGCCCACGTCGCGGGCGATGTTGGTGAGCTGCATCGCAACGCCAAGGTCGCAGGCCCGCGCCAGCGCGCCGCGCTCGCGCACCCCCATCAGCACGCACATCATCGCGCCGACGGCAGAGGCCACGCGCGCCGAATAGGCGCGCAGCTCCGACAGCGTGGCGTAGCGCCGCTCCAGCGCGTCCCAGGCGAGCCCCTCCAGCAGCGCCTCGGGCAGTGCGCGCGGCATCTCGACCGTCTCGACCATCGCGGCGAATGCGCGGTCGGTGGGCGCATTGCGCGGGCGGCCCGCGTAGGCCAGCGCAAGGCGCTCCTGCAACTCGTCCACCGCGGCGGCCTTGGCGTCCTGCAGGTCCACCTTGTCGTCCGCCAGCCGGCAGAAGGCGTAAAGTGCAAGGGCATGGTCCCGCACGTCGCGCGGAAGGAGATGCGAGGCCGCGTGAAAGCTGCGCGACCCGTGGCGGATCGCCTGCGTGCAGTGGCCGAGGTCGTCCGGCGCGATCAAGCGGGCACCTCCGCCGGGTCGGGCACCATCTTGTCCAGCACCTCCGCCGAGGAGATGACGCCAGGCAGCCCCGCGCCGGGATGCGTGCCCGCGCCGGCAAGGTAGAGGCCCTCCGCCTCTTCGCTCACGTTGTGGGGCCGGAACCATGCGCTTTGCAGGATTCGCGGCTCGATCGAGAAGCCGCAGCCCAGAGGTGAGAGGTAGCGGTCGCGGAAGTCCTCCGGCGTGAAGATGAGCTCGGACGAAAGGTGATCCTCGAAGCCGGGGATGATCCGCTGCAACTCGGCGGCCACCTTCGCGCGGTAGCTCTGGCGCATCCCGGACCAGTCCACCGGATTGTCGTGGCCCAGGTGCGGCACAGGGGAGAGCACATAGAAGGTGTCGTCGCCTTCGGGCGCCACGGTGGGATCGGTCACCGAGGGCCTGTGCAGGTAAAGGCTCATGTCGTCGGCGAGATGGCCCTTGAGGAAGATATCCTGCAACAGCCCCTCGTAGCGCGGGCCGGACAGGATCGTGTGGTGACCCGCGTCGGGCCACATCTGCGCGGTGCCCTTCGTGCCGAAGTACCAGACGAACAGCCCCATGGACCACCGTTTGCGCTGCAGCGTGCGGTCCGACCAGCGCCAGCGCGGCAGGTTGCGCAGCAGCCGCGAATAGGTATGCCCCGCGTCGGCGTTGGAGACGACGACGCGGGCCGGCAGCACCTCGCCATCGGTCAGCCGGACGCCCGTCGCGCGGCCCTTCTCGACCAGGATCTCGTCGGCCTCGGCGCCGTAGCGGATCTCGCCACCCTGTTCGGCCACGATCTTCGCCATCGCGTCCGCGATCGCCTGCACGCCGCCGATGGCGTAGTGGACGCCGTATTCCTTTTCCAGATGGCTGACGAGCGCATACATCGAGGTGACGTGCATCGGGTCGCCGCCGATGAAGAGCGGGTGGAACGACAGCGCCATGCGCAGCCGCTCGTCCTTCACCCGCGCGCGCGCCAGGCCCAGGATCGAGCGATCCGCGCGCAGCACCCCGAACTCGGGCAGCACCTTCACCGTGTCCCAGAGCCGGTGCATCGGCTCGGCCACCATGCCTTCGTAGCCCACGACATAGCGCCGCTCGGCGTCCCTGAGGAAGCGCAGATAGCCGTC
Organism: Rhodosalinus sp.; assembly: GCF_046542825.1. Lineage (GTDB taxonomy): Bacteria > Pseudomonadota > Alphaproteobacteria > Rhodobacterales > Rhodobacteraceae > Rhodosalinus. The sequence continues at coordinate 2,400 of NZ_JBKHAQ010000149.1, forward strand.
CACGTCGCCGGGCGAGAGGCGCCGCACCTCTTCCACCATCGCCTCGGTCGAGGCGCGGGCGGTGAAATGCGCGCCGTCCGGCCAGCGAATCGTGTAGAAGGGGTCGAGCGGGCGCAGATCCACATCCGCGTGGAAGTCGCGGCCGCAGGCGGCCCAGAGCTTTTCAAGGATCTGCGGCACCGTGACGATGGTGGGGCCAAGGTCGAAGCGGTGGCCGTCCTGCGTGATCGAGGAGCCGCGCCCGCCCGCCCGGTCGAGCCGGTCCAGAACGGTGACGCGGTAGCCCCGCGCGCCGAGCCGCATGGCTGAGGCGAGTCCGCCCAGTCCGGCACCGACGATCACGGCAGAGGGTGCGGCGGGCGTGGCGCCGGCGACAAGGTTGGGATCGAGGCGTGTCAACATGAATCCGATGCTACTACTGTCCACTCAAGTTGACAATAAGCGCAGCCTGCGGCCTTGGCGACACTTTTCCCGCTCAGGCCGATGTGTCAAATTGACTTGACACTATCGGCTGGAGAGACAGAGACGATGCAGACCGTCAGCCTGAGCTTTTTCCGTTTTCCCAGGGGCATGGCCCGCGTCTGGGCCTTCGCGCAGATGGGGCTCGCGCGCGGCCCGATGGCCCGCGTGCCCGATATCGGAACCTGGAAGCTCTGCGGCTCCGGGGTGGGCGAAGGTTTCACACCCTGGCCCAACTGGGGCGTCTACGCGATTCTCGCCACCTGGCCCGACCTCGAGACCGCGCAGGCGCGCACGGCGGAGGCGCCGGTCTTCCGCCGCTACCACGACCGTGCGGAGGAAGCCTTCACCATGTTCCTCGCGGCGAGCTCGGCGCGCGGGCGCTGGGCCGGCGTCGAACCCTTCGAGGTCAACGCCAAGCCGTGGTCCGGTCCGACAGCCGTGCTCACCCGCGCCACCGTGAAGCCCTCCCGCGCGCTCGCCTTCTGGAGCCAGGGCCCCTCGGTGAGCCGCGCCATCGGCGAGAACACCGACGTGCGCTTCAAGATCGGCATCGGCGAGGTGCCCTGGGTGCAGCAGGTGACGGTCTCGATCTGGCCCGACACGGCGAGCATGGCCCGCTTTGCGCGCGGCGACACGCCCCATGGCCGCGCCATCCGCGCGGTGCGCGAGGGCGACTGGTTCCGCGAAGAGCTCTATGCCCGCTTTCGCATCCTCGCGACGCGTGGCACATGGGAGGGCGAGGACCCCGTCGCAAACCTGGAGCTCGCCGCATGACGCCAGCCTTTCCCTTCTCGGCCATCGTCGGGCAGGAGCAGATGAAACTTGCCATGATCCTCACGGCCATCGAGCCGGGGCTCGGCGGCGTGCTGGTCTTCGGCGACCGGGGCACCGGCAAGTCCACCGCCGTGCGCGCGCTGGCCGCGCTGCTGCCGCCGATCCGGGTGGTGCTGGGGTGCCCGGTGAACGCCGAGACGCCCGAGGCGGTGCCGGACTGGGCGCTGGGCGTGGGCGAAGAGATCGTCGAGCGGCCCACGCCGGTGGTCGACCTGCCCCTCGGCGTGACCGAGGACCGCGTGACCGGCGCGCTCGACATCGAGCGCGCGCTGGTGAGCGGCGAGAAGGTGTTCCAGCCTGGCCTGCTGGCGCAGGCCAACCGCGGCTATCTCTATATCGACGAGGTGAACCTGCTCGAGGATCACATCGTCGACCTGCTGCTGGACGTGGCGCAATCCGGGCAGAACGTGGTCGAGCGTGAAGGGCTCAGCATCCGCCACCCGGCGCGCTTCGTCCTTGTCGGCTCCGGCAACCCCGAGGAGGGTGAGTTGCGCCCGCAGCTTCTGGACCGCTTCGGCCTGTCGGTCGAGGTCGCCTCGCCCAGCGACATCGAGGAGCGCATCGAGGTGGTCCGCCGCCGCGACGCCTTCGAGACCGGGCGCGACGCCTTCATGGCGCACTGGGGCGCCGAGGACGCGAAGGTGCGCGACCGCATCCTCGCCGCGCGCGATGCGCTGCGCGGCGTCGAGGCGCCCGACGACGCCCTGCGTGACTGCGCGCAGCTCTGCATGGCGCTGGGCGCGGACGGGCTGCGCGGCGAACTCACGCTGCTGCGCGCCGGCCGCGCGCTTGCCGCCTACGAGGGCGCCGAGACGCTGGGGCGGCGGCATCTGCGGCGTGTCGCACCCCTTGCCCTGTCGCATCGCCTGCGCCGCGACCCACTGGACGAGTCGGGCTCCGGCGCCCGCGTGGCGCGGGTGGTGGAGGAGGTGCTGGCGTGAGCGAGGGCGCGGCGCGCTGGGAACGCGCGCTGCGCGCGCTGACGCTACTGGCGGTTGACCCCGCTGGCCTGCGCGGCATGGTCCTGCGCGCCCGCGTGGGCCCCGTGCGGCAGAAGTTCGAGACGCTGCTGGCCGGACTCGGCGGCGAAGCGCACCGCATCCACCCCGAAATCGGCGATGCAGAGCTCTACGGCGGGCTCGATGTGACCGCGACCCTTGCCGCCGGCCGCCCCGTGGTGACGGGCGGGCTGGCCGACCGGCCCTGCCGCCTGATCCTGCCGATGGCCGAACGCTGTGCGCCCGACCTCGCCGCGCGGCTCGCGCAACTGCTCGACGCCTCGCCCGCCCACAGCCTGATCCTGCTGGACGAGGGCGCCGAGCCGGACGAGCGTGCGCCCGACCCGCTTGCGGAACGGCTGGCCTTCGCCGCCGACCTCGACGGCATCGGCCGGCTGGAGGCGCGGGGCGACCTGCCGCGAGAGGCGATCGCAACCGCCCGGGCGCGCCTGCCGCAGGTCGCACTGCCCGACGAGGCCGCCCCCGCGCTGACCGCGCTCGCCGCCCGCTTCGGAATCGACAGTCTGCGCGCGCCGCTGATCGCCCTGCGCGCCGCCCGCGCCGCGGCCGCGCTCGAAGGCCGCGATGCCGTGGCCGAGGACGACATCCGCGAGGCCGCCGAACTGGTCTATCCCGCCCGCGCCACGCGGATGCCCGAACCCCCGCCCGAAGAGGACGAGACCCCGCCGGAGGAGCCGCCCGAGCCCGAGGCAGAGGCTCCCGACGACGACGGCCAGCTCGGCGATCTGCCCGAGGAGCTTCTGGTCGAGGCCGTCGCCGCCCTGCTCCCCCCCGACCTGCTGACCCGCCTGGCCG
>NZ_JBKHAQ010000150.1:0-5492 GCF_046542825.1 Rhodosalinus sp.
CAGCCCCTCGGCCTCGCCCGAGCGGATCCTCGCGATCGCCTCCTCCAGCATCGACTGGTAGAGTTCATAGCCCACGTCGCGCATCTGCCCCGACTGTTCCTCGCCCAGAAGGTTGCCGGCGCCGCGGATGTCGAGATCCTGGCTGGCGAGCGTGAAGCCCGCGCCAAGCGCGTCGAGGCTGCCCAGCACCTTCAGCCGCTTCTCGGCCGCGGGCGTGAGCGGCGCGCGCGGCTTGGTCGTCAGATAGGCGTAGGCACGGGTCTTCGCGCGCCCCACCCGCCCGCGGATCTGGTAGAGTTGCGCAAGGCCGAACATGTCCGCGCGATGGATGACCATGGTATTGGCGGTGGGAATGTCGAGGCCCGATTCGACGATGGTCGTGGCCAGCAGCACATCGTAGCGCCCGTCGTAGAAGGCGTTCATCCGGTCGTCGAGCTCGCCCGCCGCCATCTGGCCGTGGGCGACAACGTAACTCACCTCGGGCACCTGCTCGCGCAGGAACGCCTCCATCTCGGGCAGGTCGGAGATTCGCGGGACGACGAAGAAGCTCTGCCCGCCGCGATAATGCTCGCGCAGCAGCGCCTCGCGCACCGTGACGGCGTCGAACTCGCCCACGTAGGTCCGGATCGACAGGCGGTCGACCGGCGGCGTGCCGATCACGCTGAGGTCCCGGACGCCCGACAGCGCCATCTGCAGGGTGCGCGGGATGGGCGTGGCCGTCAGCGTCAGAACGTGCACGTCCGAGCGCAGCTGCTTCAGCCGCTCCTTGTGGGTCACGCCGAAGCGCTGCTCCTCGTCCACGATCAGCAGGCCCAGGTTGGCGAACTTCACCGACTTCGACAGGATCGCGTGGGTGCCCACCACGATGTCGACCGTGCCCTTCGCCAGCCCCGCGCGCGTCTCCGACGCCTCTTTCTGCGAAACGAAGCGCGACAGCGCCCGCACCTCAAGCGGGAAGCCCCGGAACCGTTCGCGAAAGCTCTGCGCGTGCTGGCGCGCAAGCAGCGTGGTGGGCGCGATCACCGCCACCTGCTGGCCGGACATGGCGGCGACGAAGGCCGCGCGCATGGCGACCTCGGTCTTGCCGAAGCCCACGTCGCCGCAGATCAGCCGGTCCATCGGGCGGCCCGCTTCCAGATCGCCCAGCACGTCCTCGATGGCGCGCATCTGGTCCTCGGTCTCCTCGTAGGGGAAGCGCGCGCAGAACGCCTCCCACGCGTGGGGCTGCGGCTCCAGCACCGGGGCCTTGCGCAACTCGCGCTCGGCGGCGATGCGGATCAGCCGCTCCGCCACCTGGCGGATGCGCTCCTTCATTCTCGCCTTGCGCGCCTGCCAGGCGCCGCCGCCCAGCTTGTCGAGCAGCCCCTCCTCGTGGCCGTAGCGGCTGAGCAGTTCGATGTTCTCGACCGGCAGGTAGAGCTTCGCGCCCTCGGCATATTCCAGCAGCAGGCACTCGTGCGCGGCCCCCGCCGCCGTGACGACCTCGAGCCCCCTGTAGCGGCCGATGCCGTGCTCGACATGCACCACAAGGTCGCCGGGCGAGAGCGACTGCGCCTCGGTCAGGAAGTTCTCGGCCCGGCGGCGCTTCTTCGCACCGCGGATCAGCCGGTCGCCCAGCACGTCCTGTTCCGAGATCACCGTCAGCCCCGGGCGGGTGAAGCCCTGCTCCAACGGCCAGACGGCCAGGTGCAGGCCGGACTTGCCAAGGCGCGTGGCATCCGGCACCGGCACCGCGCCCACCAGCCCCTCGTCCTCCAGAAGCCCGTCGAGCCGTTCGCGCGCACCTTCGGACCAGGAGGCGATCACCACCGGCCCCTCCTGAAGCTGCGCGCGAACATGCTCCGCCAGGACATTGAAGAGGTTGATCTTCTCGCTCTGACGCTCGGGCGCGAAACTGCGGCCGATCCGGCCGCCGGCATCCGTGACGCCCGGCCCAGAGGGCTGCGGCAGGGGATGGAACCGCGCCACGCGGCGATCCGCCAGCGCCCGCTCCAGCGCCGCCTCGTCCAGATACAGCTCGCCCGGCGGAACCGGTTTGTAGACGGTGTCGAAGCGGCCCTTCTGGCCCATCGCCTCGCGCCGCGCGTCGTACTGGTCCACGATCCCCTCCCAGCGCGCGCGGTGGGCTGCGAGCACCTGATCGTCGAGGCAGACGGGCGCGCCCGGCAGATAGTCGAACAGGGTCTCCAGCCGCTCGTGAAAGAGCGGCAGCCAGTGTTCGGCGCCCTGCGGCTTGCGGCCCGCGCTGACCGATTCGTAGAGCGGATCGTCGGTGCCGCCGCCGCCGAAGGCGATGCGATAATTCTGCCGGAAGCGGCGGATCGAAGGCTCGTCGAGGATCACCTCGGAGACGGGCGCAAGCTCCACCCGCTGCAACGAGTCGGTGGTGCGCTGCGACGCGGGATCGAAGCGGCGCGCGCCGTCCAGCGTGTCGCCGAAGAGGTCGAGGCGCACGGGCCCGCCCTCGCCCGGCGGATAGATGTCGATGATGCCGCCCCGGACCGCGTAATCGCCGGGTTCCGTGACGGTGGGCGCATGGCTGAACCCCATGCGCGCGAGAAAGGCGCGCAACTCCGCCTCGTCGATGCGGCGGCCGACGTCGGCGACGAAGGCGGCCTCGGCCAGCACAGCGCGCGCGGGCAGGAACTGCGTCACCGCGTTGAGCGTGGTCAGCAGCACGAAGCGGCGCGGCGCGCCGTGCACCAGCGCGGCCAGCGTCGCCATGCGCGCGGCAGAGATGTCGGGATTGGGAGAGACGCGGTCGTAGGGCAGGCAATCCCAGGCCGGGAAGCTCAGCACCGGCATCGCGGGATCGAAGAAAGCCAGCGCCGCGCGCATCGCTGCCATGCGGCGGTCGTCGCGCGCCACATGGATCACCGGGCCGTCCGCGCGCGCGGCCTCGCGCAGCACGAGTTCGGCATCGAAGCCTTCCGGCGCGCCGCCGATGGTGACGCGCCCGGCGCCGGGGGTCTGCCCGTTCATCGCCTTGCCCTTGTCCGTTCCGTGTCAATCGCCCAGCGGCAGCCGCGACAGGTTCTGATACATGCCCCAGAGCGCTGTGAGAAAGATGGCCACCATGCCCACTGCCTGGGTAAAAACGCGCTGCATGCGGAGGCGGCGCCGCAGCGCGTCGCCTGAAAGAGCCTCGGCGCGAATCCGGACCGCCGCGCGCAGGCTCATCGCCCAGACGACGGTAAGTGGCAAGAGCAGGCAGAACAGCGCCTGCGCGAACTCGATCGCATACCAGAAGCCCAGAAGCGCGAGCGTGGTCAGCACGAAGCAAACGAGCCCGATCAGCCAGGCCCCGAGCGACGTTGCGACAAACAGCATGCGGTCCACGTTGATCCGGACCAGCGCCTCGAGATCGGCCTCGGCCGCCCCGCCGTGGCGCGAAGCGCGCACGACCATGTCGTAGGGCACGCCCAGCACCCAGTGGCTGGCCATCGACCAGACCACCGCCAGCGCGATCCAGAACCACAGGCTCGAAAAGGACCGCATGTCGATGACATCGAAGACGGCGGTCTGCCAGTCCACGGACACCCCCTTGCACCCCGCACAGCAGGGCCCTAGGTAGCGGTCCCGCGCGTGAAAGCCCAGCCCCGCGCACCCTCCTTCATTCTGCGTCATGGCACACGGGCTTTCCGGAACCGGCTGCGCGTCCATCCGTTGCACGGAGGGCACACCGTTGCGCGCCAGAACCGCAAGAAAGAGGAGATTTCAGTAATGGAAATGACTGTTTCCCGACGCAGCGATTTCGACGTCGCAGACGCCTACCCGACCCGCGGCAGCGGGGCAGAGCGCTGGATCGAGCGCACCGACCGCGTCGTATGGTCCGAATGGACCGATAAAGCGCCCATCTCGCGCGACGAGGCGGACAGCTTCGCCCGCGACGGATTCCTCATCCTCCGCGATCTCTTCTCGCCGGCCGAGGTCGAGACGCTTGTGAATGCAGCCGCCCAACTGAGAGCCGAGGGCCGTGACCGCGCCGGGGACGACGTGGTGACGGAGCCCGGCTCGGACGCGGTGCGCACCATCTTCCGCCTCGAGGATCACGACGCCCTGATGGCACGGCTCAGCCGCGACGCGCGCATCGCCGGTATCGCGCGCTTCCTGCTGGGCGACGAGGTCTATATCCACCAGTCGCGACTCAACTACAAACCCGGCTTTTCGGGCAAGGAGTTCTACTGGCACTCCGATTTCGAGACCTGGCACGCCGAGGACGGGATGCCCCGGATGCGCGCCGTCTCGGCCTCTTTGCTGCTGACCGACAACCGCGCGCACAACGGCGCGCTGATGCTGATGCCCGGCTCGCACCGGACCTTCGTCAGTTGCGTGGGCGAAACGCCCGAGGACAACCACAAGAGTTCGCTCAAGGCGCAGAAGGTGGGCACGCCCTCGCAGGAAAGCCTCCGCAAACTGGCCGAGGCGCATGGCATCGCGGATGCAGAGGGGCCCGCGGGCACGCTGATCCTGTTCGACTGCAACACGATTCACGGATCGAACGGCAACATCACGCCCTTTCCGCGCTCGAATGCCTTCTTCGTCTACAATGCGGTTTCGAACGCACTGGTCGATCCCTTCGCGGCACGGAAGCCGCGGCCCGACTGGCTCGCCCGCCGCGGCAAGCCCGAGGCGCTGAAGATCGAGGACGGGCAACTGGCCTGAGCCTCCGGCCCAGGCGACGGCCCCTGCCGGGCCGTCGCCCCTCGGATGCGATCACGAGACATCGCGTTGGGGCGCGACGGGACACCGCTGGTGAGGGCGGGGACGCCGCGGCTGGACACCGCGCGGAGCCTCGGGCAAGGCTGCGGGCCGACACGAGGAGGTTCCGCCGATGCAGCCCGTCAACGCGCCATATCCCGCCGCCCGCTTCCGCCGCGCCCGCGCGCAGCCTGCGACCCGCGCGCTCACGCGCGAGCACACGCTGACCGTGGAGGACCTGATCTGGCCCGTCTTCCTGCGCGACGGCGAAGGGATCGAGGAAGAGATCCCCTCGATGCCAGGGGTGCACCGGCTGAGCGTGGACAAGGTGGTGGAGGCCGCACGCCGCGCGGCCGACCTGGGCATCCCGGCGATCTGCCTCTTTCCCTACACCGACCCCGCGAAGAAGACGAAGGACTGCGCCGAGGCCTGGAATCCCGATAACCTGAGCAATACAGCGACGCGGGCGATCAAGGCCGAGGTGCCGGGGATCGCGGTGATGACCGACGTGGCGCTCGATCCCTACAACGTCGACGGCCACGACGGCTTCGTGCGCGAAGGCGACGGCTACGTCGTCAACGACGAGACGGTCGAGGCGCTGGTGAAACAGGCGCTGTCCCAGGCGGAGGCCGGCGCCGACATCATCGGCCCGTCGGACATGATGGACGGCCGCATCGGCGCGCTGCGCGACGCGCTGGAAGCAGCGGGGCACACCAACGTCATGCTGCTGTCCTACGCCGCGAAATACGCCTCTGCCTTCTACGGCCCGTTCCGGGACGCGGTGGGCGCCT
>NZ_JBKHAQ010000151.1:0-5429 GCF_046542825.1 Rhodosalinus sp.
TGGCCTTTGCCTCGTCCCTCGACCAGGCGGGCCCGATGACGCGCACGGTGCGCGATGCGGCGATCATGCTGCAGGCGATGGCGGGGCACGACCCCAGGGATTCGACCTCTGCCGATCGCGAGGTGCCGGATTTCGAGGCTGCGCTGACCGGCGACATCCGCGGCAAGCGCATCGGCATCCCGAGGGAGTACCGGATGGAGGGGATGCCCGAGGAGATCGAGGCGCTCTGGTCCAGGGGCGCTGAGATGCTGCGCGACGCGGGCGCAGAGATCGTCGACATCTCGCTCCCGCATACGAAATACGCGCTGCCGGCCTATTACGTGATCGCGCCGGCGGAGGCGTCGTCCAACCTCGCGCGCTACGACGGTGTGCGCTACGGCCATCGCGCGAAGCTGGAGCAGGGCGATGGCATCGTGGACATGTACGAAAAGACCCGCGCCGAGGGCTTCGGCGCCGAGGTCAAGCGCCGGGTCATGGTGGGCACCTACGTGCTGTCGGCAGGCTTCTACGACGCCTATTACAACCGCGCGCGCAAGGTGCGCACGCTCATCAAGCGCGACTTCGACGAGGCCTTCGCCGGGGGCGTGGACGCGATCCTGACGCCCGCGACGCCCTCTGCCGCCTTCGGGCTGGGCGAGATGGGGCAGGCCGACCCGGTGGAGATGTACCTCAACGACGTCTTCACCGTGACGGTGAACCTGGCCGGGCTGCCGGGCGTTTCGGTTCCCGCAGGGCTGGACCGGCAGGGTCTGCCGCTGGGGCTGCAACTGATCGGTCAGCCCTGGGAGGAAGGGCAGTTGCTGAATGTCGCCCAGGCGCTGGAGCGGGCGGCGGGGTTCGTGGCGAAGCCCGCGAGATGGTGGTAGGTGTGCTTGTGCGGCGTGACGCTGCGATTGCATCTGGGTCAGGGCGAATGAGACGGCAGGCTTTGACGATTGCACTGGCATGCGGCGGCCTTGCGGCCTGTGTGCCCGTGGTGCCCGACAGTGGCGTCGGATTCAACGACTACACCGAGTATCAGGTGGCCCAGGCAACGCGCGACGCGGAATTGACGGGGCCCGGGCTTTCCGGGGCGCCGCCGGTTTCCAGCGAGCGCCTGCCGGCATTGCAGGCACCCTCGCAGGGCAGCGGCGCGCTGGACACGGCCCGCGCCGCGCTGGCCGAGCCGGGCTCTGAAAATGCGCTGGCCGATGCCGAGGCCGATGCGGAGACCCGCGCGCGGAACTCCGGTGTCGCGCCGCTCGATGCCAGCCCCTCGAACGCGGCGCCGCCGCTGCGCAACAACCCGGACATCTCCGACGAGCAGGATTTCGACGCCGTCTCCGGCCGCCGCGGGATCGAGGGGGACGCCGCTCGGCTTGCGCAGGCGCGCGCGCAGTATCGACTCGTGACGCCGCAGGCGCTGCCGGAACGGCGCGACGACGGACGGCTCACGCCCGTGGAGTTTGCGCTGTCCACGTCGCACCCCCTCGGGCAGCGCGTCTGGCGGCGGTCGGGCTTCACCTCCGCCGACCGGGCGCGGCGCAACTGCGGCAATTACGCGACGCCGGATCTCGCGCAGGCGGACTTTCTCGCCAATGGCGGGCCGGAGCGGGACCGCCTTGGCCTTGACCCGGACGGCGACGGCTTTGTCTGCGGCTGGGACCCTGCACCCTTCCGGCGCGCGGTGCAGGGCTGATCGCGGGATCGCCTGAAGCCCCCGAGACGCTGGCTTCGCCCAATCACGGGGCGCGGCGGGGCGGCGATCGCCCCCGGCTGATCGTTCTGCACTACACCGCCATGGAAAGTGCGCAGGCGGCACTGGCCCGGCTCTGCGATCCCGCGGCGGAGGTGTCCTCACATTACCTGATCGGGACGGACGGCCACGTCTGGCGTCTGGTGGAAGAGGCGCGACGGGCCTGGCACGCCGGCCGCGGCGCCTGGGGCGGGATTGCGGACGTGAATTCCGCCTCCATCGGGATCGAGTTGCACAACCGGGGCGATCATCCCTTTCCCGCGCCGCAGATGGCGGCGCTTGAGGGGGTGCTGCGCGGCGTGACGGGCCGCTGGGACATCGGACCAGAGGGGGTTCTCGGGCATTCCGACTGCGCGGTGGGGCGCAAGCGCGATCCGGGGCCACGTTTCGACTGGCGGGGGCTGGCGCGCGCGGGGCTTGCGGTCTGGCCCGAGGCGGGCACGCCGGGCAATTTCCTTGCCGACGCGGCGCGGGCAGGCTGGCGTGCGCCGGCAGGATGCGAGGACGCGGAGGGGGCGGTTCTTGCCGCCGTCCGGCTGCGGCTGCGGCCCTGGGCCACGGGACCGGTGGCAGAGGCGGATCGGGCGCTCGTCGCGGGCCTTGCGGCACGGTGGCCGGCGCCGGAGGCCTGAGCGCGGGGCAAGCGCCTTGAAAGGCGCTTGCAAGATCCTTTCAAGGATCTTGCGCCCGTCCGATCCAAGTTGACGCCGGCTGCGCCCGCGCCTATCTCGAAGGGGCGCGGAGGGCCGGATGGCCGCGGCGGCGACGTCGAGGAAAGTCCGGACTCCAGGAAGCGACGGTGCCGGGTAACGCCCGGGCGGAGAAATCCGACGGAAAGCGCCGCAGAAAACAGACCGCCCGCGGTGCGCCGCGGGCAAGGGTGAAACGGTGGGGCAAGAGCCCACCGGGCCGCCGGCAACGGGGGCCGCACGGCAAGCCCCACCGGGAGCAATGCCGAATAGGGACCTCGCGCGAAGTTCGTCTTCGCAGGGCAGCTTCCGCCCGAGAGGTCCGGGTTGGCAGCGTGAGCGCCGGAGCGATCCGGCGCCCAGACGAATGGTCATCCAGGGGGGGCTTTGCCCCCGGGACAGAATCCGGCTTACAGGCCCTCCGCGCAGTCGTCGGCCGATCCGGCTCGAGATCCATGGCCCGGGCCGCGCGCTGCGGCCGGCGGGCGGCATCCTGTCTGCGCCGCAACTTCACTTCGATCCCGGAAGCGCGTGGGGCCTCAGGTGCGGTTCCTCCGCCTGCGCCGCCCGCGTCGCCTGTGCGAGTGCGGCCGGGAGCTCCGAGTATCCGGCCGGCGGGATCGGCTTGACAACCGGGCCGCGGCGCGTAAGAGGGCACCCTCAAGGAATTCCGCGGGTGCCGTGCGCGCCCGGTGCAGGAGAGCGAGCATGGCCAAACCGACGACGATCAAGATCCGCCTCAACTCCACCGCGGGCACGGGGCATTTCTACGTCACGAAGAAGAACGCGCGCACCATGACCGAAAAGATGACCATGCGGAAATTCGACCCGGTCGCGCGCAAGCACGTCGAGTACAAGGAAGGCAAGATCAAGTGATCTGAGCCGCGTCCCGACGGGCGACGCAACGGGCCACGCCATCGGCGTGGCCTTTTCTGTCCCGGAGCATCGGATGCCCAAGGAAGGCCATTACGTGACCCGCACGGGTTGGCTGCGCGCCGCGGTGCTGGGGGCGAACGACGGGATCGTCTCGACCTCGAGCCTGCTGGCGGGGGTGATTGCAGCGGGTCTCGACAAGCCCACCGTGCTGCTGACGGGGCTGGCCGCGGCGGTCGCCGGCGCGTTTTCCATGGCGTCGGGCGAATATGTTTCGGTCGCCGCACAGGCGGATTCGGAGGCCGCCGATCTGGAGCGCGAGCGCAGGGCGCTCGCGGAAGATCCTGACTACGAACTCGACGAGCTGACCGACGGTTTGATGGAGCGCGGCGTTTCGCCACCGCTCGCGCGTGCCGCGGCGCAGGAGATGACCGACCACGATGCGCTAGACGCCCACGCGCGCGAGGAACTGGGCCTGACGGGCGCGGGTTCTGCCGCGCCGTTGCAGGCGGCGTTGGCCTCGGCGCTTGCCTTCGCGGCAGGTGCCGCGCTGCCGCTTGGTGGGGCGATGCTCGCACCCGCCGGGCCGGACGGCATTGCCGCTGTCGCCGGCGTTTCCCTCGCCGCGCTCGCGGTGCTGGGGATGACGGGCGCGCGCCTGGGCGGCGCGCCCGCAGGCCGGGCGGTGGCGCGGGTCGTGCTCTGGGGCGCCGCGGCGATGGCGGCAACTGCCGCGGTCGGCCGCCTTTTCGAGGTGGCGGCCTGAGCCGGAAAGCAAAGGGCCGGCCCTTGCGGACCGGCCCCTGTGCGGTGTCCCGGATCGTTCCGGTTATTCCTGCTGCCCCATGAACATGAGCAGGAACTGGAACATGTTCAGGAAGCTGATGTAGAGCGCCAGCGCGCCGTCGTAGGCGGCCTTGTCCAGCCATTCCTGATCGCCATGCGCGGCGTGGGCGATGTAGGTCGTCTTGATCTCCTGCGTGTGGAAGGCGGTAAGCCCCGCGAAGATCAGGATGCCGATGATCGAGATCGCGAACATCATCGCCGGGCTTGCCAGGAAGATGTTGATGATCATCGCCACGATCAGGCCGATGAGCCCCATGAGCAGGAAGGTGCCCATGCCGCTGAGATCCTTCTTCGTCGTGTAGCCCCAGAGCGAGAGGCCGGCGAAGGCGATCGCCGTCACGAGGAAGGTCTGCGCGATCGAGTAGGCCGTGAAGACCAGGAAGATCGAGCTCAGCGACAGGCCGATCAGCACCGCGAAGGCGAAGAACGACAGTTGCACCGCCGCCGCGGAGGCGCGGCGCATCATCGCGCCCCAGCCGAAGAAGATGAAGGCCAGCGGTGCCAGCATGATGACCCAGCGCAGCGGCGACATGTAGATCGCCGCGCCGAAGCCGTTCAGGTAGTCGCCGCCCGGCAGTTGCGCCACCGCCTGGCTCGGGTCGGCGGTCGTGGTAAGCCCCGAGATGGCCCAGGCCGCCGCGGCGGTGATCAGCATGCCTACGGACATCGTGCCGTAGACCTTGTTCATATGGGCCCTCAGGCCCGTGTCGATCGCGGCACTGCGCGCGCCCGCGGCACTCGTCCGGATCGTCTCGTACTCAGCCATATGTGGTCCAGCCTCCGACTGTGTTCCCTGCTGTTGGTCCCTGGTGCACATGAAAGATGCGGGCCGGACCCAGGGGCCCCGGCCGTCATCCTGCAATATTGGGAAGCGGGGGCCGCAAATCAAGGTTTTCCGCTTGGGAAACGAACCGTCTCTGGAGCTGGCGCACGTCCGTGCGATGCCGGTTTCCCGGCGCGTCCCACGGCGGGCGGCGTGCCTCGGCCGCGTCCTCGACGCGCGCGAGGCCGATTCGGCGCAGACGCACCCCGTCGAGGCGGGTCGCGGCGGGCCGGCGCCCGGCGCTGCCGGTGCAGTCCGGCAGGGTCGAGAAGGCGAACTGCTGCCGGGATATGCGCGCCGCTTGGTCGAGATGAACGACGCGGCCTTCCGCCGCCTGACGCACCGCGACTCCGAGGGAGAAATCGCGCTCGGCGTGCCCATCGACATCGTCTATCCGGTGATTCCGGAGGTGCTGCGCCGCTTCGCCGCGGGCTTTCCGCGCGTGAAGGTGCAGCTGCTGTCG
>NZ_JBKHAQ010000033.1:0-26482 GCF_046542825.1 Rhodosalinus sp.
CAGGCGCCATCCGAGGCGCGGGCCTTCGCCGCACGGGTGCGGGCGCGGAGATGAGCACGGCGCCCGCGCCGCCGGTGCCCACGCGGCTGCCGATCCTCTTCATCATGATGACGGTGATGATCGATTCCATGGGAATCGGCCTGATCCTGCCGGTGCTGCCCGACCTGATCCTGGAGTTGAACGGCGGCACGCTGGCGGCGGCGGCGATCTGGGGCGGCGTGCTGTCGACCTCCTTCGCGGTGATGCAGTTCCTCTGCGGGCCGCTCCTGGGGGCGCTGTCGGACCGCTACGGGCGGCGGCCGGTGCTGCTGGTCTCGGTGGGCATCATGGCGGTGGACTACCTCGTGATGGCCGTGGCGGGCACGATCTGGCTGCTGCTGGCGGCGCGGATCGTTGGCGGCATCACCTCCGCCACGCAATCGACCGCCACCGCTTTTCTCGCCGACATCTCGGCGCCCCACGAAAAGGCCGCGCGCTTCGGCCTCGTCGGCGCAAGCTTCGGCATGGGCTTCGTGCTGGGGCCGCTGATGGGCGGGCTGCTGGGCGAGATGGGGACGCGCGCGCCCTTCTACGCCGCCGCCGCGCTCTCGGCGCTGAACCTCCTGCTGGGCCTTCTGGTGCTGCCCGAGACGGTGACGGAGGCCACGCGCCGCCCCTTCCGCCGGGCTGCCGCGCACCCGCTGGGCGCGCTGCGCCAGATCGGCCGGCTTGATGGCGCACGGGCGCTGCTCACCGTCTTCTTCCTCTACCAGCTCGCCTTCTACGTCTATCCGGCGACCTGGGCCTATTTCACTCAGGCGCGCTTCGGCTGGGATCCGGGCCTCATCGGCATCTCGCTCGCCGTCTTCGGTGTCAGCATGGCGGCGGTGCAGGGCGGGCTCATCCGCTTGGTGCAGCCGCGACTGGGCGAGCGGCGGATGGTCGCGGCGGGCCTCGTGCTGTCGATTGGCGCCTTCACCACGCTGTCGGTGCTGACCTCGGGCGCGGCGGTTCTGGCACTGATCCCGGTGGCCGCGCTGGGCGCGATCACGCCGCCCGCGCTGCAATCCATCATGTCGCGCGCCGCGCGCGACGACGAACAGGGCACGCTGCAGGGCGTGCTGACCAGCGTGAACGCGGTGGCCGTCATCCTCGCGCCGCTCGTCATGACCTGGACCTTCGCCGCCTTCACGCATCCGCAGGCGCCGGTGGACTTCCCCGGCGCGGCCTTCCTGCTCTCGGCGCTGCTGGTGGCCACGGCACTGGCCGTCTTCGCCCGCCGCGCACCGGCGCGCTGAGCGCCGCGAAGGCGCCTCGGTTTCCCGCTTGCAGCCCCCGCCGGGCGGCGTCACCGTGACGCGGGAGACTCGCGGAGGGAACAGATGCAGAAGATCCGTGCAGCGGTGTGCCACGCCTTCGGTGCGCCGCTGGAGGTCGCGGAGGTGGCCCTCGCCGCGCCCGGCCCCGGAGAGGTCGAGGTGACGCTGGAGGCGGTGGCGATCTGCCATTCCGACATCTCCTATGCCGAGGGCGCCTGGGGCGGCATGCTTCCGGCCGTCTACGGCCACGAGGCTGCCGGCCGCATCACGCAGGTCGGCGCCGGCGTCGAGCGGCTCTTCCCAGGCGACAGGGTGGTGGTCACCCTGATCCGCCCCTGCGGCCATTGCCCGGCCTGCGCCTCGAGCCGCCCCACCGTCTGCGAGAACCCGCCCGACGGGCGCCACGGGCCACTGCGCACCCTCGAGGGCGGGCCGCTCTTTCACGCCATGGCCTGCGGCGCCTTCGCAGAAAAGGTAGTGGTCGCGGCCAGTCAGGTCGTGCCGATCCCCGGGGCGATGCCGGCGGAAAGCGCCTGCCTGCTCTCCTGCGGGGTCATCACCGGCGTGGGTGCGGCGGTCTATGCAGCGGGGCTCCGGCCCGGGCAGGACGCGGTGGTGATCGGCGCGGGCGGCGTGGGGCTCAACGCGATCCAGGGCGCGCGGCTGGCCGGCGCGCGGCGCATCCTGGCCGTCGACATGACCGAGGAAAAGCTCGCCGACGCCCGCGCCTTCGGCGCGACCGACGGGGTGATTGCAGGCGATGCCCGGCCGTGGAAAGCCGCCAAGCAGGCGCTGGGCCGCGGCGCCGACGCGGTGATCGTCACCGTGGGCGCGATCCCGGCCTACGAAACCGCGCCCCGTTACCTCGCCCCCGGCGGCCGCGTGGTCATGGTGGGGATGCCCCATTCCGGCGCCACCGCCGAATACGAGCCTGTCCTCTTCGCCGCCACCGGACAGGGCATGGTGGGCTCCAAGATGGGCGACGTGGTGATCGCCCGCGACATCCCCTGGATGATCGACCTGTACGAGCAGGGGCGGCTGAAGCTCGACGAACTGGTGTCGCGCCGCTGGCGGCTCGACGAGATCAACGAGGCCATCGCCGACACCCGCGCGGGCGGCGCGCGGCGCAACGTGATCGTGTTCTGAGCCTTTCAATGGTCCGCAAATACCCCGGGGGAGTCGCGCGCCCCGGCGCGCGACGGGGGCAGCGCCCCCGCCAGGCCCGAAAGGAGGGACGACGCCAATGAAACTCGCCGACTGCGACGTGATCGTCACAGCACCCCCCGCCCCGGGCTGGGGCGGGCGCTACTGGATCCTCGTGAAGGTCACCACCGACACCGGCATCACCGGCTGGGGCGAGTGCTACGGCGCCACCGTCGGCCCCGCGGCGATGGAGGCGGTGATTCGCGACGTCTTCGGCCGCCACATGGAAGGCGAGCATCCCGAGAACGTCGAAAGAATGTTCAGGCGCGCCTATTCCGCGGGCTTCACCCAGCGCCCGGACCCCACGGTGATGGGCGCCTTCTCGGGCCTCGAGATCGCCTGCTGGGACATCCTCGGCAAACACCGCGAGCGCCCGGTCTGGGCGCTTCTGGGCGGCATGATGAACGAGCGGGTGCGCGCCTATTCCTATCTCTATCCCCTGCCGCATCACCGCATGGCAGACTTCTGGACCTCGCCGGAAATGGCCGCCGACAGCGCGCTGGACCTCGTCGCGCGCGGCTACACGGCGGTGAAATTCGACCCCGCCGGCCCCTACACCTTCCGCGGCGGGCACCAGCCCGCGATGTGGGACATCTCGCTCTCCATCGCCTTCTGCGAGGCGCTGCGCGAGGCGGTGGGCGACCGCGCCGACCTGCTCTTCGGCACGCACGGGCAGTTCACCACCGAAGGCGCGATCCGGCTGGGCCAGGCGCTGGAGCCTTACGCGCCGCTCTGGTTCGAGGAACCGATCCCGCCCGACAATCTGCTGGAATTCCAGCGGGTTCAGCAGGCCGTCCGCATCCCCGTCGCCACCGGCGAGCGGCTGACCACGCGGGCGGAATTCGCCACGCTCCTGCGCACCGGCGGCGCGCGCATCCTGCAGCCCGCGCTGGGGCGCGCGGGCGGCATCTGGGAGGGGCGCAAGATCGCGGCACTGGCGGAACCCTTCAACGCCGAGATCGCGCCGCACCTCTACGCCGGCCCGGTCGAATGGGCCGCCAATATCCACTTGGCGGTCGCGATCCCCAACCTGCTCATCGCCGAGACCATCGAGACGGATTTCCACCGCGACCTGATCCGCGGCACCATCGCGGTGGACGAGGGCTACATCCCCGCGCCACAGGCTCCGGGCCTCGGCATCGAGGTGGACGAAGAGCTGGCGCGGGCACATCCCTGTACCGGCACCGCGCTGCACCTCGAGATGCAGGAAGCGCCATGCAATTACGCCACGGGCAACGCCTTCGCCGGCGGTGCGCCGCCGGTCGCCGAGAAGCCGGAGCCTTGATTCACTGGCCTTGCCGCCTCATATATAGCAAAACAGATATGACCGGAGAGGCCGATGGCCGAGATCAGAACCCCGCCGCGCGCCGAAGATGCGACACTTGTCGCGCCGCCCGACGAGATGGCGCAGAACGCAGCCCAAGCCGCGGCCTACCTCAAGACGCTGGCGCACGAGGGCCGGCTGATGGTCCTGTGCCACCTCGGCTCGGGCGAGAAGTCGGTGGGCGAACTCGAGGATCTGCTGGGCATGCGCCAGGCCGCGGTCAGCCAGATGCTCGCCCGGCTGCGCGAGGAACGCCTCGTCGCCACCCGGCGCGACGGCAAGACGATCCATTACCGGCTCGCCGACGATGCCACGCGCGAGGTCATCGGCCTGCTCTATGCGCTCTTCTGCGGCAGGGACCGCGGCCCCGCCTGAGCTTGCGGAACGAGCGCGCGTCGGGACCGGACACCAGGCCCGGGGCCGCAACCGGGGCCTGACGGAAACCACGGCGGTTGCGCCCCGTCCTTCTTCCTGGCCCATCCTTCCTCTTGCGGGAAATACCCTCGGGGGGTGAGGCGGCGAAGCCGCCGAGGGGGGCAGACAGCCCCCCTGCCCCGTTTCAGTCGCGCGCTGCCATCTCCCACGGCCGCGTGAAGGCCGACAGCGCATGCGCGATCTGCCCCTCGTCGGCGCCCCCCTCGATCCGGGCCACCAGCCCGCGCTTGGGGTCATCCACCACCTCGGCCACGCGCGCGTCAAGCCCGGCCTTCTCCAGCGCCCCGCCGTAGACGCGCGCGATCGCGCGCTTGCGCAGGTCGGGCTTGAAGACCTTGCCGACGGCCGTCTTGGGCAGTTCGTCCAGGATCTCGATGTGCTTGGGAAAGGCCGCGCGCTCGTGGATATGCACGCGGGCGTGCTCCATCAGCTCCTCTGGCGTGACCTTGCCGCCCTCGATCAGTTCCACGAAGGCGCAGGGCAGTTCGCCCGCATGTGCGTCGGGCTGACCGATGGCGCCGGCAAAGGCCACGTCGTGATGGGCGAGCAGCGCCTCCTCGATCTCGGCGGGGTCGATGTTGTGGCCGCCGCGGATGATGATGTCCTTCGCCCGGCCGGTGATCCACAGGTATCCGTCCTCGTCCAGCCGGCCGAGGTCGCCGGTGCGCAGGAAGCGCTCCTCGTAGAACAGATCGCGGTTCCTCTCGGCATCGGTATAGGTGTGGCCGACATAGACGCCCGGGTTGGCAACACAGATCTCGCCCACCTCGTCGGTCGCGCATTCCACCAGGCCGCCCTCGCCCGCCTTGACGATCTTCACCTCGGTGTAGGGGAAGGGGATGCCGACCGAGCCCACCTTCTTGGTGCCCTCGGGCGGGTTGCAGGAGACGAGGCATGTCGCCTCCGTCAGGCCGTAGCCTTCCACGATGGTGACGTCGGAGGCCTTCTCGAAGCGGTTGAACAGCTCCAGCGGCATCGGTGCCGAACCCGAAAAGGCCATCTGCACGCTAGAGATGTCGGCATCCACCTTGCGCTGCATCAGCGCCGAGACGGCGGTGGGCACGGTGATGACGAAGCTGATCTTCCACCGCTCGACCAGCTTCCAGAAGTTGTCGAAGACGCCATCGCCCCGGTAGCCCGCCGGCGTGGGGAAGACGACATGCGCGCCCGAGGCCAGCGCCGCCATGACGATGACGTGGCAGGCAAAGACGTGAAACAGCGGCAGCGGGCAGATGATCGCGTCCTTTTCCGTGAACAGCAGGCGGTGCCCGACCCAGCCGTTGTAGATCATCCCCGAATAGCGGTGCTGCGCCACCTTGGGCATGCCTGTCGTGCCGCCGGTGTGGAAATAGGCCGCCACCCGGTCTTCGCTTGCATCGGCAAAGCTCAGCCGGTCGCCGGGATACTTCGCGAGCTCGGCGTTGAAGTTCTTCAGGTCCGCGTGGTGGCCATGCGGGGCCTTGGGGCGGACCAGCGGGACGATCCAGCTCTTGGGCGGGGTGAGGTAGCGGTTGAGATCGACCTCCAGCACCGTGTGCACGGCGGGCGCATGACGCACCGCCTCGGCCACCTTCTGCGCGACGTCGGTCTTGGGGAAGGCGCGCAGCGTGACCACCACCCTGGCGTTCGTCTCGCGCAGGATGGCGCCGATCTGCTCGGGCTCGAGCAGCGGGTTTATCGGATTGACGGCGCCCGCGACCATGCCGCCCAGCAGCGTGATTGTCGCCTCGTTGCAGATCGGCAGGACGTAGGCGACCGTATCCTTCTCGCCCACGCCCATGTCCCGGAACATGTTGGCCGCACGCGTGACCTTCGTCTTGAGGTCGCGCCAGGTCAGTGTCTCGGCCTTGTCCTTCGGCCCCGACAGGATCTGGAAACTCATCGCGGGGCGGTCGGGGAATTTCCGCTCCGTCTCCGACAACAGGCCGTAGATTGTGCGCGGCAGCTCGCGCGCCTCCCAGGGCTTCTCGGCTTCGATGGCATGCTTGTCGGCCACGGACACGAAAGCCATGTGCGTTCCTCCCTTCCCGGCGCCGTGCAAGGCGCTCTTGCAGTCCCTCGTAGATGCGGTTGTTCGCCGCCTCGCGCAAGATTTCCGGCGCGTCCAGGTGCGTCTAGCCGTCCTGAACGGCGCCGCCTGAACGCTACTCCGCCGCGATCCCGTCGGTGAACTGCAGCCGCGCGAGACGGGCGTAAAGGCCATCCTCTGCCACCAGCCGGTCGTGCGGCCCCTCTGCCACGATGCGGCCCTGGTCCATCACCACGATGCGGTCGGCCTTCTTCACGGTGGCAAGGCGATGGGCCACGATGATCGTGGTCCGCCCCTGCCGCAGCCGGTCGACGGCGTGCTGCACCGCGCGTTCGCTTTCCGCGTCGAGCGCGCTGGTCGCCTCGTCGAGCAGCAGGATCGGCGCGTCGCGCAGGATCGCGCGGGCGATGGCGATGCGCTGCTTCTGCCCGCCCGACAGCATCACGCCGCGCTCGCCCACATAGGAGTCGTAGCCCTGCGGCAGCCGCGTGATGAAGTCGTGCGCGGCGGCGGCGCGCGCGGCAGCCTCCACCTCGGCGTCGCTGGCTTCGGGCCGGCCGAAGCGGATGTTCTCGCGCGCGGACTCGGCGAAGATCACCGGATCCTGCGGCACCAGCGCGATGGCGCGGCGGAAGATGTCGCGCCGCATGGCGTCCAACGGCACACCGTCCAGCAGGATGCGCCCCGCGGCGGGATCGTAGAAGCGCAGCAGAAGCTGGATGATCGTGGTCTTGCCCGCCCCCGAGGGGCCGACCAGCGCCACCGTCTCGCCCGGCTGAACGGTCAGGCTGACGCCATCGAGCGCCGGCACGTCGGGCCGGCCGGGATAGGCGAACTGCACCTCGTCGAAGACAAGCTCGCCCTTCACGGGATCGGGCAGCGGCTGCGGCACCTCCGGGTCGCGCACCTCGTCGGTGGCGCGCAAGAGATCCACGAGGCGTTCGGTGGCGCCGGCCGCGCGCTGCAACTCGCCCCAGATCTCGGACAGCGCGCCTACCGAGCCTGCCACCATGACCGAGTAGATCACGAACTGCACCAGCGCCCCCGCGCTCATGCCGTCCGCGCGCACGTCGCGCGCGCCGATCCAGAGTACGCCGACGACGCCGGTGAACACCAGGAAGATCACGATGGCGGTCATCACCGCGCGCGTCGTCACGCGCCTGCGCGCCGCGTCGAAGCTGAGTTCGGTCACGCGGCCGAACTCCGCCCGGCTCAGCGCCTCGTGGGTGAAGGCCTGCACCGTCTGCACCGAGGTCAGCGCCTCGGACGCGTTGCCGGAGGAGGCTGCGATCCAGTCCTGGTTCTCGCGCGAGAGCTTGCGCAGCCGGCGACCCAGCACGAGGATCGGCACCACCACCGCCGGCACGATCAGCAGGACGAGCCCGGTCAGCTTGGGCGAGGTCGCCAGCATCAGCCCCAGCCCGCCCACGAAGATCAGCAGGTTCCTCAGCGCGATCGAGACCGACGAGCCGATCACCGACTGGATCAGCGTGGTGTCGGTTGTGATGCGGCTGAGCACCTCGCCGGTCATCAGCTTTTCGTAAAAGGCCGGGCTCATCCCGATCACGCGGTCGAAGACGGCCTTGCGGATGTCGGCGACCACCCGCTCGCCCAGCCGCGTCACCAAAGCGTAGCGCAGCGCCGATCCCAGTGCGAAGAGCCCCGCGATGCCCAGCGCCGCGGCGAAATACTGGTCGAGGATCGCGCCGTCCTCGACGTTGAAGTTGTCGACCACCCGGCGTACGGCCAGCGGCAGGATCAGCGAGACCACCGCCGTCGCCACCAGCATCAGCAGTGCGGCGGTCAGCAGCGCCCGATAGGGGCTGATGAAGGGCCAGAGTTCGGCGAGCGCCCCGATGCGGCGCGATTTCTCGCGCTCCTTCTCCTGAACTGGCGGGGCCTTGGCCATGCGTCCTCCCTGTCCGCGTGTCTCGTTAATGCCACGCGGGACGCAGGGGTCAACCCGTGACGGAATGCCGCCGTATGCGACGAATGGGAGCGGAAGGGCCGCGACCTGCGCCG
The DNA here is from genome assembly GCF_046542825.1 of Rhodosalinus sp. GTDB lineage: Bacteria > Pseudomonadota > Alphaproteobacteria > Rhodobacterales > Rhodobacteraceae > Rhodosalinus. The sequence continues at coordinate 8,312 of NZ_JBKHAQ010000033.1, forward strand.
ATCAGCCCAGATGCTTGCGCAGGCGCGAGGGCTGCGGCTTCTTCCGCCCCTTGTAGGGGTTCTTGTCGGACTGCGAGCGCAGCCAGAGCCGGATGGGCGTGCCCGGCATGTCGAAATCCGTGCGCAACCCGTTCACGAGGTAGCGCGTATAGGCCTCGGGCAGCTTCTCGGGGTGCGAGCACATCACCACGAAGCCCGGCGGCCTGGTCTTGGCCTGCGTCATGTAGCGCAGCTTGATCCGGTGTCCGCCCGGCGCGGGCGGCGGGTGTGCCGCGACCATGCCGGCGAGCCAGCGGTTGAGCTGCGCGGTGGGGATGCGGCGGTTCCAGACCTCGTGCGCCGAGACGACAGCTTCGCGCAGCCGGTCGAGGCCCTTGCCCGATTTCGCCGAAACCGCGACCAGTGGCGCGCCCCTGAGTTGCGGCAGCAGCTTCTCGAAGCCCTCGCGCAGCGCCTTCAGCTTGGCCTGCTTCTCGGGCTCCACGTCCCACTTGTTGACGGCGACGACGACGGCGCGGCCCTCGCGCTCGGCCAGATCGGCGATGCGCAGGTCCTGCGTCTCGAAGGGAATGGCGGCGTCCAGCAGCACGACCACCACCTCGGCAAAGCGCACCGCGCGCAGCCCGTCGGCGACAGAGAGCTTTTCCAGCTTGCCGGTCACGCGGGCCTTCTTGCGCATGCCTGCCGTGTCGAAGATCCGCACCGGCAGCCCGTCCCAGTCCATGGCGACCGAGATCGCGTCGCGCGTGATGCCGGCCTCCGGCCCGGTGAGCAGCCGCTCTTCGCCGAGGAGGCGGTTGACCAGCGTGGACTTGCCCGCGTTCGGCCGACCCACCACCGCGATCTGCAGGGGCTTTTGCCGCGTGGGGACGCGGGGGCCTTCGGGCGTCTCGCCCGCTTCGTCCACGTCGACGTCCGTCTCTGGCGCCTCTTCGGCCTCTTCCTCGGCCTTGCCGTCGACGAGCGGCGCGAGCACGGCGGCCAGATCGGCCAGTCCCTCGCCATGCTCGGCCGAAAGCGCGATGGGCTCGCCCAGGCCAAGGCCCCAGGCTTCGGCGATGCCGGCCGCGCCCGCCTGCCCCTCTGCCTTGTTGGCCCCAAGGATCACGTGACCGGAGCGGCGGCGCAGGATATCGGCAAAGACCTCGTCGGTCGCGGTCACCCCGGCGCGGGCGTCGATCAGGAAGAGGCAGGCGTCCGCCTCGGCCACCGCGCGTTCGGTCAGGCGCCGCATCCGGCCCTGCAGGCTGTCGTCGGTCGCCTCTTCCAGCCCCGCGGTGTCGATCACGGTGAAGCGCAGCGGCCCCAGACGCGCCTCGCCCTCGCGCAGGTCGCGGGTCACACCCGGCTGATCGTCGACCAGCGCGAGCCGCCGGCCGACCAGCCGGTTGAAAAGGGTGGACTTGCCCACGTTGGGGCGCCCCACGATGGCGAGGCGAAAGGACATGGACCGCTGGCTCCCAGACCGAAGGCGCGTTCCTTAGCGCATCCAGGCGTCAGCGGAAAGCGCGGAGTTGGCCGTCTTTCGTCACGACGTAGAGCGTGCCGCCCGCGACAACCGGTGTCGTCGTGGCCCCGCCCGGAAGCGGCACGGTCTGCACCAGTTCGCCGCTCTGGGGATCGAAGACGCGGATCACCTCGTCCGCGCCCGCCACCACCAGCCGGCCCCCGGCCACCACCGGGCCATATTGCGGCAGGATCGCCGCGCGACGGCGCGGCCGTTCGTCGGCATAGCGAGGCAGCTCCACGCCCCAGATCCGGCTGCCGTCGGAGGCATCGAGGCGCAGCAGTTCGTTGCGGTCGCTCACCAGGAAGATCGAGCCGCCAGCCGGCCAGATCAGGTCGAAGGCGCCGTCATCGGCGGTCCAGAGACGCTCGCCGTTCTCGAGGTCGAAGGCCACGATCCGGCCGGCGGCGTTGGCGGCGAAGACGCGACCCTCGTCGATCACGGGCCCACCGGTGATGTCGCCCACCAGCCCCATCGCGGTCCCCTCGCGCCGCCCCGCGACGAAGGAACTCCAGCGCGGAAAGCCACCCTGCGGGAAGACAGCCTGCAATTCGCCCGACCCGTAGCCGAAAATCACCAGTTCGTCGGAGAAGGCGGGCGCGGGCCCGCCCGCCACGTTGCGCACGTCGCCCACGCCGTCGTTCTGCCAGCGGATGCGCCCGGTGTCGGCCTCGATCGCCCAGGCCGTGGTGTCGCCGGCGACCAGATAGACCAGCCCGTCGCGATAGACCGGATCGCCGGTGCCCGTGGCGTCAAGCTTCTGGTCCCAGCGGATGGCGCCGGTTGCCGGATCGACGGCCAGCAGCCTGCCAAAACCCGTGGTGACGAAGAGCGTGCCGTCCCCCACGGCAAGCCCGCCGCCCATCGCCTCGCCCCCCCGGTCCCGCGCGGGCACGAGATTCAGCGTCCAGAGCGTCTCACCCGCCGCGCTGGTGGCGGTCAGCGCCGAGGCCGCGTCGATCGTGAAGATGCGCCCGTCCGCCACCACCGGATCGGTGGTGATCCGCTGGCGGCGGCTGTCCCCCTGCCCGATCCCGACGCTCCAGATCGGCTCCAGCGGATGCGAAAGCGCGGGGTGGACGGGCCGGTGGCGCGGTGAGCCGATGCCCTGCGCCCAGTCCGGGTTCACCTGCGGTGGCGGCAGCGCCAGCGGCAGCGCCCGGTTCTCAACCTCGGCGTCCCAGGGATCGGGCTCGGCGGCGGGCCCCTGCAGGATCTCGCGCAGATGCAGGCGCTCGCCCGGCAGGATCACCTCGCGCTCGCCACAGGCGGCGAGTGCGGTGACCGCGGCAAGCGCGACCATCGCGGCGCCGCGCCGCGCGCCCGATCCCGCACGCCCCAATCGTCCTGCCGTTCCGACTGCGCCTGCGCCCGTCATGCCTCGCGTCACCTGTCCCCGCGTTCCCGTTCGTCGCGCCTCAGCCGCCCGTCTGCAGCTGCGGCTCTCCGCCGAGCGCCACAATCAACTGCGCAGCGCGGCGGCGCAAGCCCGGTGTCGCCTCGTCGTCGGCGCGAATGGTCCCGAGCCGCTCCAGTGCGGCTTCGGTCGCGCCGGTCTCGATCTCGGTGAGCGCGATCTGTTCCTCGGCCAGCAGCCTGAGGGGGCCGCCGGCGGACGCAAGCTGGGAAAACCCCTGGCGGCGCTCCTCGGGCGACAGCGTGTCGGCGCGCTGCAGCAGCGCCTTGAAGGCCGCGATCTGGCCGTAGATCGGCGCAAGATCGCTGCCGCCCACGCCGTCGAGCAGCTCTGCCGCGGCGGCCTCGTCGCCCGCCTCGGCGAGCGCGTCCGCGCGCAGCATATCGACCGCTGCCCGTGCGCCCGGATCGCGCGGATCGAGCGCGGAAAGCGCCTCGGCCCGCGCCTGCGGATCGCCCGGCGAGAGCGCCTCGAGAATCGCGTCGCCGGTGGCCTGCGCGCGGGCGACCGCCTGCGCCTTGCGCCATTCGTTCCAGGCCGCCCCCCCCACGATCAGGAGCACGGCCAGGACAGCGATCCAGCCGTAGCGGCGCATCAGCGCGAACATCCGGTCGCGCCGAACCTCTTCGGCCACTTCCTCTAGAAAACTGTCGCGTTCGGTCACGCCGCCCCCTGCCCGCTGGTTTGACCCCTCTTATACGCTGCGCCCTACGCTGCCAAGACCGGCAGGCGGCGCCAAGCTGCCCGATTCGCGGGCAGAGACTGAACCAGTCGGTTCAGTCTTGCGGCATGCTGACAGGAGCACTAATCTGAACCGGTCGGTTCAGCGTATAGGATCAGGACATTGTAAAGGGTTCCGGGGTCCGCCATGTGAACGCGGACCTCTCGCGCGTCCCGGCGCGCGCAGGGCACGAAAGGCCGAAGATGCGATTGATCCCCGTTCTGACCGCGCTGCTGGTGATGGCGACACTCTACCTCGTGGTGCTGGAGCGCGAGGCGCTGATGCGTTTCGCGCAGGGCGAGACGGTCACGCTGCAGGAGCTCAATCCGCTGGCGCCCGATCCCGCCTCCGATCCGGCGCCCGATCCGGCCGCTCGGACCGATCCGTCGCCCGAGGCCGACGCCACGGCCCTCGCAGCGGACGCCGCGCAGCCCGCGGAGACGCGGGAGGCGGAAGAGACGCAGGAGGCGCAGGTCGTTTCGGTCGTCGCGCTGCGATCCGTCGCGCGCGAGATCGACAGCGCGGTGCGCCTGCGGGGCGAGACCGCGGCCGCGCGCGCGGTGGACCTGCGCGCCGAAACGGCGGGGCTGGTCATCTCGGAGCCGCGGCGCAAGGGCGCGCTGGTCGAGGCGGGCGACATGCTCTGCCGTCTCGATCCGGGCGCGCGGGAGGCCACGCTGTCGGAGACGCGCGCGCGACTGGCCGAGGCGCAGGCGCGGGTACCCGAGGCGCGCGCGCGTCTGGCAGAGGCGGAGGCGCGGCTCGTGGAAGCCCAGCTCAACGCCACAGCGGCCGCGCGCCTGTCGGAGGGCGGCTTCGCCTCCGAGACGCGCGTGGCCTCCACCCGCGCCGCCGTGCGCTCGGCAGAGGCCGGCGTCGAATCCGCGCGCAGCCAGCTCGAAACCGTCAAGGCGAACATCCAGGGCGCCGAGGCCGCCGTCGATTCCGCCGAGACCGAAATGGCGCGGCTGGAAATCGCGGCCCCCTTCGCGGGCCTGCTGGAATCGGACACCGCCGAGCTTGGCAGCCTGCTGCAGCCCGGCGAGCTCTGCGCCAAGGTGATCGGGCTGGACCCGATCAAGGTGGTGGCCTTCGTGCCCGAGACCGAGGTGGACCGCGTGGCCGTGGGCGCCCGCGCCGGGGCGCGGCTGGTCTCGGGCCGCGACCTGACGGGCGAGGTCACCTTCCTGTCGCGCTCGGCCGACCCTGTGACCCGGACCTTCCGCGTGGAGATCACGGTGCCCAACCCCGACCTTTCCGTGCGTGACGGCCAGACCGCCGAAATCCTGATCGAGGCAGAGGGCGCGATGGCGCACCTGCTGCCGCAGTCCGCGCTCACGCTGAACGACGCCGGCACGCTGGGCGTGCGGGTCGCGCGCGAGGGCGTCGCGCGCTTCGTCCCGGTCACGCTGCTGCGCGACACCACCACGGGCGTCTGGGTCGGAGGCCTGCCGGACGAGGCGGCGGTGATCGTGCTGGGGCAGGAATACGTCACCGACGGCGTCCCGGTCGAGGTGACCTGGCAGGAGGCCATGCAATGACCGGAATGGTCGACTGGGCCGCCAGCCGCGCCCGCATGGTGCTGGCCTTCATCGCGCTCTCGCTGCTGGCGGGCGGCTTCGCCTATGTGTCGCTGCCCAAGGAGGGCGAGCCCGATATCGAGATCCCGGCACTCTTCGTCTCGGTCCAGTTCCCCGGCATCTCGGCCGAGGATGCCGAGAAGCTGCTGGTCAAGCCGATGGAGACGGAGCTTTCCGATCTCGACGGCCTCGAGACGATGAGCGGCACCGCGGCAGAGGGCTACGCGGGCGTTGCCCTGGAATTCGAGTTCGGCTGGGACAAGTCGCAGACCATCGCCGACGTGCGCGATGCGATGAACACCGCCGAGTCGCAGTTTCCCGAGGGCTACGAGAAATATTCGATCAACGAGATCAACTTTTCCGAATTCCCGATCGTCATCGTGAACCTGACCGGGCCGGTGCCGGAACGCACCATGTTCCGCGTGGCCCGCGCCCTGCAGGATGACATCGAGGCGCTGGACGCGGTGCTGGAGGTCGGCGTCGCGGGCGAGCGCGACGAGATGCTCGAGGTGGTGATCGACCCCCTGCGGCTCGAGGCCTACAACGTCACCGCCGACGAGCTGATCCGCGTCGTGCAGAACAACAACCAGCTGATCGCGGCCGGCGAGGTCCAGAGCGACCAGGGTTCCTTCTCGGTCAAGATCCCCTCCTCCTTCGACGAGCCGCGCGACGTCTACGACCTGCCGGTGAAGACGAACGGCGACCGGGTGGTGACGCTGGGCGATCTGGCGACCATCAACCTGACGTTCCAGGACCGCGAGGGCACGGCGCGATTCAACGGCGAGTCGACGGTCGCGCTGCAGGTGGTCAAGCGAAAGGGCTTCAACCTGATCGACACCGCCGAGGAAGTGAAGCAGCTGGTGGCCGCGTCGCGGTCCGAATGGCCGCCGGAGTTGCAGGCCGCGGTGCAGATGGGCAGCTCGAACGACCAGAGCCGCATCGTCGCCAGCATGGTCAGCCAGCTGGAAGGCTCCGTGCTGACCGCCGTGGCGCTGGTGATGATCGTGGTGCTTGCCAGTCTCGGCACGCGGGCCGCGCTGCTGGTGGGCTTCGCGATTCCCACATCGTTCCTTTTGTGCTTCGCGTTCCTTGCGGTGATGGGGGTGACGATCTCTAACATCGTGATGTTCGGCCTGATCCTTGCCGTGGGCATGCTGGTGGACGGCGCCATCGTGGTCGTCGAATACGCCGACAAGCGCATCAGGCAGGGCGTGGGTCCGATGCGCGCCTATGTCGAGGCCGCCAAGCGGATGTTCTGGCCCATTGTCAGTTCCACCGCGACGACGCTCTGCGCCTTCCTGCCGATGCTATTCTGGCCCGGCGTCGCGGGCGAGTTCATGGGGATGCTGCCCGTCACGCTGATCTTCGTGCTCTGTGCCTCGCTGGTCGTGGCGCTGATCTACCTGCCGGTGATGGGCGGCGTGACCGGACGGATGAGCCGCCTCTTCGCCAACGCCTCCGATGCGCTGCGTCGCGGCACGCCCTGGATCGTGCGCGCGATGCTGGTGCCCGTCGCGCTCTACGGCCTGTTCCTGGGGGCGATGCAGGTGCTCAATCCCGGCTATCTCTTCGGCGGCACGCCGCCGCTGCCAGGGCTCGCGGCGGCGGTGCCGGGCATCGTGCTCTTCCTTGCGGCGGCGGCGGCGTCGTCCATCGCGATTTCGGCGGCGAAGATCGAGGTGCGCCCGCGCCGCATCCGCGCGGGACGGCGGCGCACGCTTTTCGGCTGGCTCATAAAGCTGGTGGCCGGCAACCCGGTCATGCCGCTCTTGACCATCGGCGCGGTGGGCTTCGTGGTGGCCACCGTCTTCGCCTACTACGGCGAGAACAACAACGGCGTGGACTTCTTCGTCGAGACCGAGCCCGAACAGGCCATCGTCTACGTCAAGGCGCGCGGCAACCTCGGCCTTGCCGAGAAGGACGCGGTGGTGCGGCAGGCAGAGGCGATCGTGCTCGCGCACCCCGGCGTGCAGTCGGCCTTTTCCTTCGCGGGCGAGGGCGGGCTCAACTCCAACACCGGCGGGGCAGAGGCGCCCAAGGACACCATCGGCCAGATCCAGTTCGAGACGATCCCGTGGGAAGAGCGCCGCTTCGACCCCTCGCTCGACGGCAACGTGGTGCTGGCTGAGCTTTCCGAACAGCTCTCGACCCTGCCGGGCATCGAGACCGAGATCCTGGAGGCGAGCCAGGGTCCGGCAGATGCCAAGCCCGTCCACCTGCGACTGAAGGGAGACGATCTGGACACGCTGGTCGAGGCCGCCGGCATCGTGCGCGCGCAATATGATGCACTGCCGGGAATGCGCCTGATCGAGGACACGCGGCCCCTGCCCGGCATCGACTGGCAGATCGACGTGGACGTGGAACGGGCCGGGCGCTTCGGCGCCGACGTGGCGACCGTGGGCGCGATGGTGCAGCTCGTCACCCGCGGCATCCTGCTCGACACGATGCGGGTGCCCACCTCCGACGAGGAGATCGAGATTCGCGTGCGCCTGCCGGAAGAGGACCGCGTGCTCTCGACCCTCGACACGCTTCGCGTGCGCACCGAGGACGGGCTGATTCCGCTGGCCAACTTCATCACCCGCGAGCCGGTGGCGAAGCTGGCCGAGATCACGCGCGTCGACCAGACCCGCTATCTCGACGTCAAGGCGGACGTGGCCGACGGTCTGGTGAAGGTCGCGGCCGCGGATGGCAGCGACCTGGGCGTGATGCCCGCGGCAGAGGCCGAGGCGCGGATCGCCGAGGCCGCCACCGGCACGGCGTGGGCCGGGGCCTCGGCGATCCCGGTCAACGCCAACGAACGGATCGAGACACTGACCGAGTGGCTGCAGACCGAAAGCCCCCTGCCCGACGGCATCGACTGGGAGTGGACGGGCGATCAGGAGGACCAGCAGGAATCGGGCGCGTTCCTGATGCAGGCCTTCGCCGGCGCGCTGGCGCTGATGTTCATCATCCTGCTGGCGCAGTTCAACAGCATCTACAACTCGGTGCTGGTGCTGCTGGCCGTGGTGCTCTCCACCACCGGCGTGCTGATCGGGATGCTGGTGATGGATCAGCCCTTCTCGATCATCATGACCGGCACGGGGATCGTCGCGCTGGCGGGCATCGTGGTGAACAACAACATCGTGCTGATCGACACCTATCAGGAATACGCCCGCTACATGCCGCGGATCGAGGCCATCGTGCGCACGGCCGAGGACCGCATACGCCCCGTGCTGCTGACCACGATCACCACCATGGCGGGGTTGACGCCGATGATGCTGGGCCTCAGCCTCGACTTCATCGGCGGCGGCTACTCGATCGACAGCCCCACGGCGCTCTGGTGGAAGCAGCTTGCCACCGCGGTCGTCTTCGGCCTGGGCGTGGCGACGGTGCTGACCCTGGTGGTGACGCCCGCGCTGCTGGCGCTGCGGGTCTGGACCACGGCCTATGCGGCATGGCTCGCGCGGCTTCTGGCATGGATGGGCGCGGGACGCTCCAGCCGCGTCGCCCGTGACTGGGCGCTCAGGCGCGCCGCGCGGCGGGTGCGCGGGCCCACGATCCTGTGGGATGACGGGACCGGACCCGCGGATCTGCCGGAGGCGCCGGGCACGCCCGCGCAGACGCTGCGCGCGGCAGAGTGACGACGGAGGTGACCGGCTTGGGCTTCGAAAGCGTTCTTGCCATGCTGCTCACCGGCCTCGTGGCCGGCTGGCTGGCCGCGAAACTTGTGCGCGGCGGCGGACTGGGGCTGATCGGCAACATGGCTGTCGGCGTTGCCGGCGCCTTTCTCGCCGGTGTGATGCTGCCGGTGCTGGGTTTCGGAACCGGTGGCGGCGTGGTCGTGACCGTGCTGCAGGCGACCCTGGGGGCGATCGTCGTGCTGGTCCTGATACGCCTGATTCGCACTGGCTAGGGTGCGGAACGGGCAGCGCTTGACGCCGATTGTCCGCAACCTGGACACAAAGCACCAGGTTTCCAGGCAGGCTGTCCCCCCTGCGTCACCGGCTATCGCCATCTTTGCCCGGACCATCCGTCAGCGTTGCGCAACGACGGTCGAAGGCGTAACCTTCCGGTATCAGGTGCAGCACACACCGTAGTGGCTCGGCGGGGAGATTCGCATGCCCAGGCTTCGCAACATCACGACGGGCGCCATCGGCGCCTACATTCTGAGCACCTTGCCCGCTCTGGCCCAGGCCTATGGCGCCGGCGGTCGCTGGGGGAGAGGGGGCCCGGAGAACGGCGGGCCGCCGTCCGCGGCGGCCGTGCCCGAGATCGACGCCGCAAGCGGCACCCTGGCGATCGCGGCCGTGCTTGCCGTCATGGCCCTGTCGTGGGAGATTGCGCGCCGGCGCCGGCGCGGCTGAAACCCGCATCAGGCGCGATACCGAACGTGACCGTGGCCGCCGAAAGGCGGCCATTGTCGTTGTGAGCCCGGGTCAGATCAGGCGCCAGTCGCCCTGCCAGAGGGCGGCCGCCGCGACGACGGCATTGGCGACCACATGGGCGGCAACGGCATCTACCAGCCGCCCCCGTCTCAGGTAGACCGCCGCGAAAACCAGTCCGGCCAGCGCAGCGGCAAGCCAGCGGTCGTGCAGCGCCGCGAAGCTCGCGGTCGAGACCGCCACAGCCAGAGCGCGCCAGGCCAGCCCCCCTCGGTCGAGACGCGCCAGAACGTAGCCGCGGAAAAAGAGTTCTTCCACGACGGGCACAAGGATCGCCGTGCCCGCCAGCCGCGCGGCCACCCAGAGCGCGGCAAGCGCCGGGGCCAGCGCCGTCAGCGCGGGTTCGGGCGGTGCCGCAGCTGGCGCGCCGGCCACCCAGCCCAGGCCGACAAGGAGACCGGCGGCAACCGCGATGCCCTCTGGCCGGCCCGCCAGAAGCACGGGCAGTGGCCCACGAAGCCACAGCAGCGCGGCAAGCATTGCTGCCGCCTGCAGCGGAAAACCGAGCGCCGGTGTGGTAAAGAACGCCTGCACCGCGAGGGACGACAGCATGAAGGCCACAAAGGGCAGGATCAAGGCTGCCGTCTCATCCTCTGCCAGCGGCGGGCCGGACATCACGGCGGCCGCCCTGTCGCGCTGAAGCCATGGCACCCTGTTGACGACGACCAGCACGAGGATCGCCAGGACCGTGAATGCCAGCCATCCCGCAAAGCTGTGAAACCCGTTGAGCGCAAGCTCGGGCGAGACATGCGCACCGATCAGGATCAGCGCAGCGATGCGCAGGACGTTGAAACTCCAGCTTGCCAGCAGCGCCAGGGGCAGCACCACGATCCAGAAGCGGCCCATCCGCACCTGCTCCCGGAAGAGGGCGGCGTAAAGCGCAAGGAACGCGGCCATCAGCACGAATCCCTCGACGCCTGAGCATTGCGGGGCGATGTTCACGTTGAACCCGTCGGTGCCGATGATCGCCAGCTCCGGCCAGACCTCCACGTCGTCCGACACCGCCAAAAGCGCCAGGGACACCGCAACGAAGGTGATCTGCGCCAGCGTGTTCCAGTACCAGATCGGCTCGAGCCAGTGCGCAAGATCGGGCAACAGCAAGGCCGCAAAGACCAGGGCCAGGAGACCCCAGGGCTCTGCGCGCAGCCACGCCGCCCAGTCCCGCGGCGCCGCCAGCAGGCCCAGCGCGCCAATCGTTATCGCCAGCGCCCCGCCTGCCAGCAGCGGCAACAGATCGGCGAAGCGAGCGTTGAGGGCCTCTGGCGGCGTCAGCAGCATCGGCAGGAAGGCCGCGGCAAGCCCGCCCGCATGCAGCAGCGCCCAGGGCAGGCGCGTTGCGCGCGCCGCCGTCATCGCCACGAAGCGCGCCCGCGCGGCACGGCGCGACGACAGATAAAGCCCAAGCGCCACGGCAAGGCAAAACGCGCGCAGCACCGAGCCGCGCAGCGCACGACAGGCCGCTTCGGCTTCCGTCTGGCGGCATTCGAGCGGCGCGGCGATCTGAAAGACCAGCACCAGCGCGACGAGTTCGGTGACGAAGAGCGCGCCCAGCAACAGCAGCCGCAAGGGCACCGCGCCGCCGGGCGCAGCCACCGTCAGCCCGTCACGCGGCATGCTCAGCCTGTTGCCGCGTCCAGAGCTGGGCGTAGCGCCCGTTGCGCGCCAGCAGTCCGGCATGTGTGCCTTCCTCGACGATGCGACCGGCCTCCAGCACGACGATCCGGTCGGCATCCGCCACCGTGGAAAGCCGGTGCGCGATCGTCAGCACCGTGCGCCCCTGCCCGGCGCGCGCGAGCGCGCCCTGGATCTCGGCCTCGGTCTCGGTGTCGAGGGCCGAGGTCGCCTCGTCCAGCAGCAGGATCGGCGGATCCTTGAGCAGAGTGCGCGCAATGCCCACGCGCTGTCTCTCGCCGCCCGACAGCTTCAGTCCCCGCTCGCCCACGGCGGTATCGTAGCCCTCGGGCAGCGCGGCGATGAAGTCGTGAATCTGCGCCGCCCGTGCCGCCGCCACGATCTCGTCCTCCGTCGCCCCCTCGCGTCCGTAGGCGATATTGTAGCGGATCGTGTCGTTGAAGAGCACGGTATCCTGCGGCACGACCCCGATCGTGGCGTGCAGCGTGTCCTGCGCGACATCACGGATGTCCTGCCCGTCGATGCGGATGGCCCCGCCCGTCACGTCGTAGAAGCGGAAGAGCAGCCGCCCGATGGTGGACTTGCCCGAGCCGGAAGGCCCCACCAGCGCCACCTTCTCGCCCGCGCCCACGCGCAGCGACACGCCCTGCAGGATCGGGCGCGCGGGATCGTAGCCAAAGGCGATGCGGTCGAAGTCCACCGCCCCGCCGGTCACCATCAGCGCGGGCGCGCCGGGCCGGTCGGCCACCTCGCACGGCTGGTCGAGCAGTTCGAACATCTCGCCCATGTCGACAAGGCTCTGCCGGATCTCGCGGTAGACCGTGCCCAGAAAGCCCAGCGGCAGGGTGATCTGGATCATGTAGGCGTTGACCATGACGAAATCGCCCACCGTCAGCGCCCCATTCTGCACGCCCACGGCAGCCATCACCATCACCGTGACCAGCCCGGCGGTGATCAGGAAGGTCTGCCCGAAGTTCAGGAAGGCCAGCGAATGGGCCGTCCTGATCGCCGCGGTCTCGTAGCCCGCCATCGCGCGGTCGTAGCGTTCGGCCTCGCGGCCCTCTGCCCCGAAGTATTTCACCGTCTCGAAGTTCAGCAGCGAATCGATCGCCTTCTGGTTGGCGTCGGTGTCCTGATCGTTCATCTGGCGGCGCAGGCGCACGCGCCACTCGGTCACCTTGAAGGTGAACCAGACGTAAAGCGCTATCGTGACGGCCACGACGACCAGATACCACACGTCGAAGAGCACGAAGAGCACGCCCGCGATCAGCGCAAGTTCAAGGATCAGCGGCCCCACCGAGAACAGCAGGAACCGCAGCAGGAAATCGACGCCCTTCACCCCCCGCTCGATGATGCGCGAGAGCCCGCCTGTCTTGCGCGTGATGTGGTAGCGCAGGGACAGGCGATGTATGTGGGTGAAGGTTTCCAGCGCGATCCGCCGCAGCGCGCGCTGCCCGACCTTGGCAAAGACCGCGTCTCGCAGCTGCTGGAAGCCGTTCGACATGAGCCGCGCCATGCCGTAGGCGACCGTCAGGCCCACCGCGCCCAGCGCCAGATCCGGCACCCCCTCGCCCGACAGCGCGTCGACCGCGCGCTTGTAGATCATCGGCGTGCCCACGGCGACGAGCTTGGCCGCCACGAGCGCCAGCACCGCGCCCACGACGCGCCGCCTGGCCCAGTCCTCGCCTTCCGGCCAGAGATAGGGCGCGACGCGGCGGATCACCTTCCAGCCCGTACGCCGATCGCGCCGCGCCTCTTCGGCGGACGAAAGCGCGGCCGGCCGGGCGGCGGCGTCAGAAGAGGCGGTCGTATCGGTGGGCATGGCGATCTCCGGCCGGCAACCTAGGCCGGTTGGCCGCCCTGCGCCAGTGCCGGGCTCACTGCGGGATGGTAAAGACCTGCCCGGGATAGATCAGGTCGGGGTCGCGGATGCGGTCGCGGTTGGCCTCGAAGATGCGGACATAGAGGATGCCGCGTCCGTAGTTGCGCCGCGAAATGCCCCAGAGCGTGTTGCCACGCTGCACGGTCACAAGTTGCCGGCCTCGTGCCTCTGCCTCGGCAACGGCGCCTGCCAGCGTCTCCGGCGCGATCCGCTCGAACGGGGTCTCGATCCGCTGCGTGATCTCTCCCCCTTCGTCCAGCGCATCGACGCGCAGGGTGTAGACCCCGGTGTCGATCTGCGGCAGCTGGGTGGTCCAGCTGCCGTCCGGTGCAACCGGCACGGTGGCGACGGGCCGGTTGTCGACATAGAGGCGCACGAAATCCGCCCCGGCGCCGCCCTGCCCCGCGATCTGCACCGCGCCGCCGTCGTCGTAGCCGATCGCGTCGACGTCGAGATCGACAAGCGCCTGCGGGGACGCGCCGGGCCGCGCGGGGCGCTGCAAGACGCGCAGGCCCTCGCGCCCGGCGAGGATCACGCCCGGCGCGGCCTGCCTCGCGTCCTCTCCCGCCGCCGAAGCGCCCGGCTGGGCCGGATCGGCTCCGGCGACCGCGGGTCGCGGTGCCCGCGCCGCATCCGGATCGGCCGTGGCCTCCGTGGCGGGCTGGTCGGCAGGGGGCTGCGGCGGCGCCGCTGCCGGATCGGTCGTGGCCTCCATGACGGGCTCGTCGGCAGGGGTGGACGTGACGGGCGGTGTGTCTGCGCCCGTGCCCCCACCCGCCGGGGCGGCCGCGTCACCTGCAGGCGCGGGCCGCGGCGCCGGGTCACGCTCCGGCGCAGGCGGCGTGGCCTCGGCCAGCGCTTCCGGACCGGCGGGCCCGGTTTCAGGTGTCGCCGGACCCGTCGCGTCGCGCACGGGTCGCTCGGGCGGCGGGTCCGCCTCTGCGCGGCCGGTTTCCGAGGCGACGTCGGGAACGGGCCGGGGTTGCTCGCCGTCGGTCGGCGCGATCCCTGCCGTTTGCGAGGTATCGGCGCCTGTCGCTTGCCTGTCCGTTCCGGGCCCGGACGTCGCCGCACCTGCGGCATCTGCCGTGGCGCGCGCCTCCCCGTCGCCTGCGCCGTTTCCCGTGGCGGCCGGGTCCTGCCCCCCGGTCACGACATCGGGTGTCGCGGGCAGCTCGGCCAGCGCCGTCTGCGTCGCCTCCGCATCGGGCAGGGCCTCGCCGGCGGGTTTCGACGCCCCGGGCGACGGCGCCGCCGCCACCTGTCCGGTCGCATCGGGCGGTCCCGCCCGGCCCGCGGGTGGCGTCAGCAGCACCTGCGCGTCCGAGGGCACGCGCACACCTTCCCGCAGCATTTCGAGCGTGAGCACCCTGGCGCGCGCCGTCTCGCCCAGCGACAGGAAGCTGAAGAAAGCGCCGGACTGGTCGGCACGCGCCCGCGCCACCTCCTGGCCGTCGAGCAGGATGGCGACCTCCGCGCCCGGCGCGGCCCGACCGGCGATCTGCGTCGACCCGTCCGCTTCCACCCGAACCAGGTCGAAGCCCGGCGGCGCCGGCGCGGCGGGGGGCTCCGGCGTGGGCTGCGGCGTGAGTTCCGGCATGGACTCTGGCACGGGCTCCGGCATGGGCGCGACCGAGGCGGCGCCGCCTGTCCCGGCGTCCGCCGCCGCGATTTCGCTCGTGCCGCGTGACGCCGGATCTTCGCCGTCACCCGCCACGGTCGGCCGTGGGGTATCGGACCCGGTGTCCTCGGCCGCGCGCTCCGGGGCCCGCTCCCGCGCCGCGGGTTTCGCCGCCTCAAAGCCGGCGTTATCGGAAACCTCCGCCGGGGCGCGCGGCGCCGCGGCTTGAGGCTGCGTGTCCGGCGCGTTCTCGGGCGCCGGCTCCGGAGGGAGCACCCCTGCCACATACAGGCCCACGACAAGCGCAAGGGCTCCCGCGACGATGCCGCCGGCCAGGGTCGCACTCCCTGCCAACATGCCCCTTTCGCTCATGATCCCCCAGATGCCCCGCAAGCCGTCGACGGTGGTTGAGGGACATTATCAACACCGCTATCAGGGGTCAAAGCCGCATGAGGCCGCACGCATCCATGTTCCGCCGTTCCGTCTGTGTCTATTGCGGCGCCCGCGAGGGCGCCCTGCCCGTCTACGCCGAAGAGGCCCGCACCCTTGGCCGCCTGCTTGCGCATGAAGGCTGGCGGCTGGTCTATGGCGCGGGCGACGTGGGGCTGATGGGCCTCGTTGCCGCGGCGGCAGAGGCCGAGGGCGGCGCGACCCTTGGGGTCATCCCCCAGCACCTTGTCCAGGTGGAGGCGCTGCGCGGCGCCGGGCGGCACGTGATCACCGAGAACATGCACGAGCGCAAGAAGGTGATGTTCATGAACTCCGACGCGGTCGCGGTTCTGCCCGGCGGCGCCGGCTCGCTCGACGAGTTCTTCGAGGTGCTGACCTGGGCGCAGCTGGGGCTGCACGCCAAGCCCATCCTGCTGGTCAACATCGCGGGATACTGGGACCCGCTGCTCGCGCTCGTCGATCATGTGGTCGCTCAGGGCTTCGCCGCGCCCTCGCTGCGTGGCCTCATCACGCCGGTGGGATCGGCCGAGGAAGGCGTGACCGCCCTGCGCGCGGCCCTCTCGCGCGAAAGGGTGGCGAGCGAATAGATCGCGAGCGCCGTCCAGATCAGCGGAAAGGCGATGGCGTCGTATGCGCCGAAGGGCTCACCGAAGATCGCGACCGCGACGAGGAACTGCAGCGTCGGGTTGAGATATTGCACCAGCCCGACGGTCGCATAGGTCACCCGCCGCGCCGCATAGGCGAACAGCATCAGCGGCACCGCAGTCAGCGGCCCCGAGAGCATCAGGAGCAGGCTGTCGCCAAGGCTGGCGCCGTAGGCGCCGCCGTCGCGCTGGTAGACCCACAGCACGGCAAGCGCGACCGGAGAGAGCAACAGCACCTCGGCCGTGACCGAGACCACGGGACCGACCGCCAGCCGCTTCTTCATCAGCCCGTAGAGACCGAAGGTGGCCGCAAGGGCCAGCGCGATCCAGGGCGCGACACCGTTGCCGAGCGTCAGGACCAGAACCGCCGCCGCTGCCAGCGCCACCGCCATCCACTGCGCGCGCCCCAGCCGCTCGCCAAAGACGACGAAGCCAAGCAGCACCGCCACGAGCGGAAAGATGTAGTAGCCAAGGCTCGCCTCCGTCACATGCCCGGTCTGCACCGAGAGGATGAAGAGGAACCAGTTGCACGATATGAAGAAGGCCGCCGCAAGGATGCGAACGGCCTTTCCCGGGCGGTCGATCGCGGCGAAAAGCATGCGCAGCCTGCCCCGAAGGCCCAGAACCACCGCGAAGAAGGCGAAAGACCACAGCGTCCGGTGGGCCAGCACCTCCAGCGGCGGGACATGATCGAGCAGCTTGTAGTAGAGCGCCGAAAGACCCCAGATGGTGCAGGCCGCCACCATCGACGCCACGCCGCGCGCGGGCTCGCCCATGCCGTCCTCCGCTCGATTGCCCGGCGCGGTCTGCCTGCAAACCGCGCCGAGGGCAAGCGGCGGTTCAGCCGTCGAGTTCCTTCGACAGGATGCGCTCCATCTCGTCCCGGGGATGATTTGTCAGATCCTTCGGCACCTCGCCGACCACCCGGCTTGAGACCTCCTTGTGCATCTTGTGCCGGATCTCGCCCAGCACCTTGGGGGCGGCACAGATCACGATGCGCTCGAAGTTGTGGCGGTGCGCCATCTTGTAGAGCAGATCCGCCAGATCGTCCGCGAAGCGATCCTCTGCCAGCCGATGCCAGTCGGTTTCGTCCAGTGCGGACATCTGCTGCACGCCGGAGTCCGGCATCCGCCCGGCCCTGTCGGTGCCCTGCTCGCGGCTGGGCGGATTATCCTGCTCCTTCGTGCGGACGACCTCCAGGTTGGGGTTCTTCGCATCGGTCAGATTGCGCAGGAACAGCGCCTTCTCGCCATCCGCGACCAGCACCCAGGTGCCGTTGGTCAAGACGCTCATTTCGAGTGTTCTCCGCTCTTCCTGTCCTCGCCGCGCACCCGGGTGGCGCCGGCGGGGCGCTCGGTGGCGCGCTTTTCCTCGTCGCGCGAGCCGAGCTTGCGGGCAAGCCGCCCCTGCTCGCGCCCCTGCTGCGAGACCGTCCCTTCCGCGAGCGGCAGGTTCTCGGTATCCCGGCTCATGTCTTTTGATCGCTTGCGCTCGGCCACGATGCAACTCCTTTCGCATGTTTTCACGCACCGGCACGCCCCACGCGAGGCGGCCTTCCGGCCGGCCGCCTGACGCGGCGCCCGGCCGCTGCGGTCAGTCGTGCCTCAGTCGTCGCTGTCCTCGTTGTCGTCGTTGTCGTCGTCCTCGTCGTCGTCGCTGTCGTCGTCGCTGTCGTCGTCGCGGTCGTCGACGACAACGTGCAGGGGGCCGCCGACCTCGCCCAAGGCGGCGATCACTTCGCCGGCATCGTGCCCGGCTTCGTCGAGCGCGTCGGAAATGGTGCCATGGTCCTCGATCCGGTCGCGCAGGTCCGAGATGTCGTCCTCGCGGTAGGACAATGCATCATCCAGCACCTCGGTCTGGGTCTCGGGGTCGCCGGCGAGCCCGGTCAGTTCGGCCACTTCGACATCCGACTCGCTGCTGACCCAGTCGAGGTCGTCGGGCGTGCCTTCGCCGGTCTGCAGCAGCGAGACGACATCGCCCCAGGTCCCGATGCCCTCGTAGGCCGCGCCGGTGCCGGTGCCGGGTGCCGTGTCGGCGCCGGGCATGGTGCTGGTGTTCTCTTCGTCGCCGTTGACCTGCGCGTTGTCCTCGCGATCCACGACCTGCGCCGTCACGGGCAGACTAGCGCCGGCGAGAAGCGCGGCGATTGCAAGCGGTGTTACCATGCGTTTCATCGGTTTTTCCTGTGATTCTTGCCATCGGGATCTCCGGCTTCCGGAGGGTGACAGCAGGACAACGGCCCCGGCGCGATCCGGTTTCATCCGCCTCGCGCGTGGGCGGAACCCGGCCCAGG
>NZ_JBKHAQ010000152.1:0-5390 GCF_046542825.1 Rhodosalinus sp.
GCGCACATCTCGCGGGCGGTGATCTCGGGCGCCCAGCCAAGGCGCGCCTTGGCCTTCGCCGGATCGCCGAGAAGCGTCTCCACCTCGGCGGGCCGGAAATAGCGCGGGTCGATGCGCAGGATCACGTCGCCGGGGCGGACTGCCGGGGCCTTGTCGCCGGTGACCGAGACCACGGTCGCCACCTCGTCCAGCCCCGTGCCGGTAAAGGCCAGCTCGATCCCCAGTTCCTCCGCCGACCAGGTGATGAATTCGCGCACGGAATACTGCACGCCGGTGGCGATCACGTAATCCTCCGCTTCGTCCTGCTGCAGCATCATCCACTGCATGCGCACGTAGTCCTTCGCGTGGCCCCAGTCGCGCAGCGCGTCGATGTTGCCCATGTAGAGGCAGTCCTGCAGCCCCTGCGCGATATTGGCGAGGCCGCGGGTGATCTTGCGCGTCACGAAGGTTTCGCCCCGCCGCGGGCTTTCGTGATTGAACAGCAGGCCGTTGCAGGCATACATCCCGTAGGCCTCGCGATAGTTCACCGTGATCCAGTAGGCATAGAGCTTCGCCACCGCGTAGGGCGAGCGGGGGTGGAACGGCGTGGTCTCGGTCTGCGGGACCTCCTGGACGAGGCCGTAGAGCTCCGAGGTGGAGGCCTGGTAGAAGCGCGTCGTCTCGTGCAGCCCGAGAAAGCGGATCGCTTCGAGCAGGCGGAGGGTGCCCATCGCGTCGACGTCGGCGGTGTACTCCGGGCTCTCGAAGCTCACCGCGACATGGCTCTGCGCGCCGAGGTTGTAGACCTCGTCCGGCCGGACCTCCGCGAGGATGCGCGTCAGGTTGGAACTGTCGGTCAGGTCGCCGTAGTGCAGCTGCAGCCGCGGGTCGGGCTCGTGCGGATCCTGATAGATGTGATCGATCCGCTCGGTGTTGAAGAGCGAGGCGCGGCGCTTGATCCCGTGCACCTCGTAGCCCTTCGCGAGCAGGAACTCCGCGAGGTAGGAGCCGTCCTGCCCGGTGATGCCGGTGATGAGGGCTCGTCTGGTCATGTCTTGTCCTGTCGCATCGGGAGAAACTGTTCGAGACTGCTGAAATGCTTCACTGCGAGGGTGCCGAACCCGACGACACCGGGACGCCCACCGTGACGCCGCATGGCGCAATGGTCCTCGCGGCTTTAGCGCAGGTTACGGCGCACGGACCGTGCGTCGACGCCCCCTCGAATGCAAGCGGATTTTGGGCTCGGTCGGGCATGTGCCACAGTCGCGAATCGGACAGAGCAGCGGAACTCAGTGCATCCTGACCCAGGCTCGAGGACCGTCTCTAGCCGCTGTCGGCGTCCTCGCCCAGCAAACCGCGCAGATAGACGCCGTAGTCGTTCTTGCGAAAGCGTTCCGCCCGGGCGCGCAGCGCGCAGGCGTCGATCCATCCCTTGTGCCAGGCGATTTCTTCCGGACACCCCACCTGCTGGCCCTGCCGCTCGGTCAGCGTGCGCACGAAATTGCCGGCGTCGAGCAGGCTGGCGTGTGTGCCGGTATCGAGCCAGGCGTAACCGCGGCCCATCCGCTGCACCTGAAGGCTGCCCTCGTCGAGATACATCTGCAGGAGGTCCGTGATCTCGAGCTCGCCGCGGGGCGAGGGGCGCACGTCCCGTGCCCGGCGCGGGGCCGTCCCGTCCAGCACGTAGAGGCCGGTCACCGCGAAGGGCGAGGGCGGACGCGACGGTTTTTCCACGATGCTGCGGGCCTGCCCGGCCGCGTCGAAATCGACGACGCCGTAACGCTCGGCATCCGCGACGCGATAGCCGAAGACGGTTCCGCCCTGCTCCCGCGCCGTCGCCTGCGCCAGCAGCTCCGGCAGGCCGTGCCCGAAGAAGATGTTGTCGCCCAGCACCATGACCGATGGCGCGCCGGCCAGGAAGGACTCCGCCAGCAGATAGGCCTGCGCCAGCCCTTCGGGTGCGGGCTGTTCGATGAAGGTGAACTGCAGCCCCCACTGGCTGCCGTCGCCCAGCGCCCGCCGGAACTGCGCCTGATCCTCGGGGGTCGTGATGATGGCGATCTCGCGGATGTCGGCCAGCATCAGCACCGAGATCGGATAATAGATCATCGGCTTGTCGTAGACGGGAATCAGCTGTTTCGACAGGCCCATGGTGATCGGATAGAGGCGCGTCCCGGAGCCGCCCGCCAGAACCAGTCCCTTGTGTCGCGCCATCCTGTCGCCTCCTGCGTCCTGTCGGCACCGCGGCTCTCGCCGCAAAATCCGGCAGCCTTGTGGCCCTGCGGTGCAATACCCGTGCGGGCCACCTCAGCGGGCCGTCACGCCAAGCTCGCCGAGGATCGCGTCGAGACCCTGCCGCCAGTCGGGCGCGTCGAGGCCGAAGGCCGCCCGCGTGGCGGCCATGTCCAGCCGCGAGTTCAGCGGGCGCGCCGCCGGCGTCGGATAGTCGCGCGTGGGGATGTCCCGCACAGCTGTTGCCAGACCCGCGCGGGACAGGATCGCGCGTGCGAAATCCGCCCAGCTGACGGCGGGCGCTCCTGCGAAATGGTATATGCCCGCAAGCTCGGGCCGCCGCTGCAGCGCCCCTGCGACGGTCATGCAGGCATCGGCGATATCGGCGGCGGGGGTCGGCCCGCCGACCTGGTCCGCGACGATCGAGAGCGCGTCGCGCTCCGCGCCGAGGCGCAGCATCGTCTTGACGAAGTTCGCGCCATGCGCCGAGACGACCCAGGAGGTGCGCAGGATGGCGAAGGCACCGCCTGCCGCCCGCGTGCCTTCCTCGCCCGCGAGCTTGGAGCGGCCGTAGGCGTTGATCGGGGCGGGGGCGTTCTCGGGCCGCCAGGGCCGCTCGCCCGTGCCGTCGAAAACATAGTCGGTCGAGATCTGCACGAAGGGCAGCCCGCGGGCGGCCGCCGCGCGCGCCATGGCAGCAGGCGCCGCGCCGTTGACGCGCGTGGCCTCCGCCTCGGCCGCTTCGGCCTTGTCCACGGCGGTCCAGGCGGCGGCGTTGATCACCGCCCCGGCGTCCGTCCGGTCCACCGCGCGGGCGCAGGCTTCGGGATCGGCAAGGTCCGCCGTGTCGCGGCCGATCGCGATGATCGCTGCGCCGTGACGGCGGCGAAGCTCCGTGGCCACCTGCCCCTCGCGTCCGAAGACCAGCACCTTCACGCGCCGACCCCCAGCCGCGTGCCCACGCCCTGCCGGGCCTGCAGCGCGCGCCACCATGCTTCGTTGTCGAGATACCAGCGCACGGTGCGCTCCAGCCCCTCGTCGAGCGTGACCGAGGGACGCCAGCCCAGCTCGCGCCGGATGCGCCCGGGGTCGATGGCATAGCGCGCGTCATGGCCGGGCCGATCCGTCACGAATTCGATCAGCGCCGCATGGGGACCTGCCGCGCGCGGGCGCAGCCGGTCCAGGATCGCGCAGAGGCTGCGGACCAGCGCGAGGTTGCTGCGCTCGGTCTCGCCGCCGATGTTGTAGGTTCGCCCGACCGGCGCCTGTTGCAGCACCAGAAGCAGCGCGTCGGCATGGTCCTCGACGTAGAGCCAGTCTCGCACGTTCGACCCGTCGCCATAGACCGGGATCGGCCGCTCGGCGAGCGCGTTCAGGATGACGACGGGAATGAGCTTTTCGGGGAAATGATAGGGCCCGTAGTTGTTCGAGCAGTTGGTCAGCACGACGGGCAGCCCGTAGGTTTCGTGCCAGGCCCGAACGAGGTGGTCGGAGGCCGCCTTGGAGGCCGAATAGGGACTGCGCGGGGCATAGGGCGTGTCTTCGGTGAACTTCACCGAGGGGTCCGCCGGCAGCGAGCCATAGACCTCGTCCGTCGAGACGTGGTGAAAGCGGAAGCTTTCGGGCCGCCCCGCGCGCGTCCAGTAGGCGCGCGCGGCCTCCAGCAGCGTGCAGGTCCCGGTGACATTGGTGTCGATGAAGGTGCCTGGCCCGTCGATCGAGCGGTCGACGTGGCTTTCCGCGGCCAGATGCATCACGGCATCGGGGCAATGCGCCGCGAAGATGCGGTCCAGCGCGGCCCGGTCGCGGATATCCGCCCGTTCGAAGGCGTAGAGCGGATTCTGTGCCACGGAGGCCACGTTGTCGAGGCACGCGGCATAGGTCAGCGCATCGAGGTTCACCACCTCGTGCCCACGCCCCACTGCAAGCCGCACCACCGCCGAGCCGATGAAGCCCGCGCCCCCCGTCACGAGCAGCTTCATGCCACCTCTCCGTAGACGAAGGGCGAGCGCCAGTCTCGCCAGCGCGGCGCCTGCGCGTCCTTGTCGCTCAGGATCGCCGCGCTTGTGTCGATGCGCCAGTCGATCCCAAGATCGGGATCGTCGAAGCGCACGGCACCGTCACAGTCCGGCGCGTAGAAATCCGTGCACTTGTAAAGGATTTCCGTATCCGGCTCGAGCGTCGCGAACCCGTGCAGGAACCCCTTGGGCACCAGCAGCTGCCTGCCGTTGTCGGCCGAAAGTTCGACGGCGATCCAGCGGCCGAAGGTGGGGCTGCCCACGCGTGCGTCCACCGCCACGTCCAGCAGCCGGCCGCGGCCGCAGCGCACCAGCTTGTCCTGCGCGCGGGGCGGCGCCTGATAGTGCAGGCCGCGCACCGTGCCCGCCGCGCGGCTGAGCGACTGGTTGTCCTGGACGAAATCGTGGCCGAGGCCCCGCTCGGCCATCCGCGCCCTGTTCCAAGTCTCGGAAAAGAAGCCGCGGTCGTCGCCGAAGCGGCGCGGTATCAGAACCACCACGCCGCCGAGTGCCGTTTCCTCGATCTCGAGCATGTTGCGCCCGCTGCCTCCCGGCGTCGCCCCCGGGCCACTGCTTAGCGGCTTTGCGCCGCGATTGGAATGTGCTCGCTCGGACTTGCCCGATGTAGCCCGCGCTGCCCGGACCGTTCCACTGAAGGGGCCTCCATGACCGGTCACGGCGCGCATCCCCCCGGTGCGCCGTTCACGCCCGAGCGGGTCCTCTTCGCCGTTCGGGCGACGGACAGGCCGCCGGCCATGCTGATGACGCTTGCCGTCGAACTGCAGTCAGCGCGCCATTTCGGGCGGGTTCGCGGCCTCGTCGGGGTTCAGCCGCCAGACCGAAAGGTTCAGCGCGCCTGCCACGCTCACCCAGGCCAGATAGGGCACGAAGAGCGCACCGGCGCGCCAGTCCAACTGCCACAGCGCGACGAGCGTTGCGGCCACCGCCAGCCAGAGCGCGGCCAGCACGCCCATGCCCAGCCTGATCCGCCGCAGGCCGAAGAACACGGGCGTCCAGAGACCGTTGAGCGCGATCTGCAAGCCCCAGAGCGCGAGCGCCACGTCGGCCCCGGGCTGTCCTGCCACAAGTGCGCCTGCCGCGGCCATGCAGATGTAAAGCGTGGTCCAGGCCACCGGAAACAGCCAGTCCGGCGGCGTCCAG
>NZ_JBKHAQ010000153.1:0-5362 GCF_046542825.1 Rhodosalinus sp.
CGGGTGATCTGCACGTCGTGGACGTGCCCTTCCCTGAGTCCCGCACCCGAGATCCGCACGAATCGGCAGCCGCCGCGCATCTCTTCGATCGAGCGCTTGCCGGTGTAGCCCATCGCGGCCCGCAGGCCGCCCACGAGCTGGTGGATCACGGTGCCCGCCGGGCCCTTGTAGGGCACCTGCCCCTCCACGCCTTCGGGCACCAGCTTGTCCGAGGCCGCGTCCTTCTGGAAGTAGCGGTCGGCCGAGCCGCGCGCCATAGCGCCCAGCGAGCCCATGCCGCGGTAGGACTTGAACGACCGCCCCTGGTAGAGGATCACCTCGCCCGGGCTTTCGTCGGTCCCTGCAAGCATCGAGCCCACCATCGCGCAGGAGGCGCCTGCAGCGACCGCCTTGGCCAGATCGCCGGAGAACTTGATGCCGCCGTCCGCGATCACCGGCACGTCGCCGGCTGCCGCCGTGCAGTCGAGGATCGCGGTCAGCTGCGGCATCCCCACGCCCGCCACCACACGCGTGGTGCAGATCGAGCCCGGCCCGATCCCCACCTTGACCGCATCCGCGCCCGCATCGATCAGCGCGCGCGTGGCCTCGGCGGTGGCCACGTTGCCCGCGACCACCTGCGCCTCGTTCGACAGCCGCTTGACCCGGCGCACCGCCTCGGCCACCGCCGCCGCATGTCCATGCGCGGTGTCGATCACGATCAGGTCGCAGCCTGCGTCGATCAGCGCCTCCGACCGCTCGAAGCCCGCATCGCCCACCGTGGTCGCGGCGGCGCAGCGCAGACGCCCCAGCCCGTCCTTGCAGGCGGTGGGATTGAGCACCGCCTGTTCGGTGTCCTTCAGCGTGAGCAGGCCGGTCAGCTTGCCGGTGCCGTCCACGACCAGCAGCTTCTCGATCCGCCGCGCCTTCATCAGGCTGATCGCCTCGCCGCGGTCGGCGGGCTCGGTCAGCATGGCCAGGTTCTCGGCAGTCATCATCACCCGCACCGGCGTGTTGTCGTCGCTGGCGAAGCGCATGTCGCGGTTGGTGACGATGCCCACGACATGGCCGCGCTCGTCCACCACCGGAAAGCCCGTGATGCGGTAGCGTTCCATCAGCGCCCTGGCATCGCCCAGCGTCTGGTCGGGGCGCAGGGTGATCGGGTTGTAGACGATCCCGCTTTCGAAGCGCTTCACGCGGCGCACCTCGCGCGCCTGCGTCTCGACGTCGAGGTTGCGGTGGATCACCCCCATGCCGCCCGCCTGCGCCATGGTGATCGCCATGTCGCTTTCGGTCACGGTGTCCATCGCTGAACTGAGCAGCGGGATGTTGAGCGCGATGGCCCGGGTCACATGCGTGCGCGTGTCGGCCTGGCTGGGCAGCACCTCCGAGGCGCCGGGGACAAGCAGCACGTCGTCGAAGGTCAGTGCCTCCCGAATCTCCATCGCATCGCTCCCGCGGGTGATCGTTTGGCGCGTCCCTGTTGCACGTCTGCGGGGGGATGGAAAGCCCCGGATCGTCGCAGCCCATGGATCCGCTTTCCATGTTCCGGATATAGGTGGGGATTCCTGTGCCGGTGCCCGCGGGGACCCGGCTGGACGCCGCACCTGCGTGCGGGCAGTCTGGCACCTGCAACAGGAGGGACACGCATGGCGGAACACGGCCACGACACGGGGCGGCTCGACCTGCCCTTCACCGGCATCGCGAGCTTCGGAAAGCGCCCGATCGTCACCGACTGGAGCGCGATCGACGCAGAGGTCGCCGTGCTGGGCGCCCCCTTCGATGCGGGCACGCAGTATCGCGCCGGCGCACGCTTCGGTCCCCGGGCGGTGCGCGAGGCCTCGACTCTCTTCAGCTATAGCCACGCCGGGCTCTACGACCACGAGGACGACGCGCTCTACCTGCCGCCCTCGGTGCGGATCGTCGACGCGGGCGACGCCGACATCGTGCACACCGATACCGAGGCGAGCCACGCAAACATCGAGACCGGCGTGCGCGCGATCCTGGATGCGGGCGCGCTGCCGGCGGTGATCGGCGGCGACCATTCGGTGACCATCCCCTGCATTCGCGCCCTCCGGGGCCGCGGGCCGATCCACGTCCTGCAGATCGACGCGCATCTCGACTTCGTGGACGAGCGGCACGGCGTGCGCCACGGCCACGGCAACCCGATGCGCCGCGCGGCGGAAGAGGATCACGTCACCGGCCTGACGCAGGTGGGCATCCGCGGCGTGGGCTCGACCGCGCGCGACGGCTTCGAGGCGGCGCGGCGCATGGGCTCCGACATCCTGTCGGTCCGGCAGGCGCGCGCGCTGGGGCCGGAGGGCGTCGCCGCGCGCATCCCCGAGGGCGCACGGCTCTATGTGACCATCGACATCGACGGCTTCTGCCCCTCGATCGCGCCGGGCACCGGCACGCCAAGTCACGGCGGCTTTCTCTACTACGAGGGCCTCGAGATCCTGCAGCAGGTGGCCCGGCGGCACGAGGTGGTGGGCCTCGACCTCGTCGAGGTGGCGCCGGACCACGACACGGGCGGGATCACGGCGACGCTGGCCGCGCAGCTGCTGTTCAACCTTCTGGGCTTTGTCTTTCACGCCCGCGGCGCGGCCTGACGCTGCGCAAGGCATTTGGAAATGCCTTGCGCGGCGCCCGGATCGACGCGGAACGCCCGGCGCCGGCGGAACGCGCTTTGAAGCGCGTTCAAGGCTTTTTTCAAAAGCCTTGCCCGGCGCGGGCCACATGACGCTTGCGGACCCTGCGGTGCCGCGGCCGGGCGTTCGCGGGCGCCGCAAGGCGCTATGGTCCGACGCAACGCGCCCCCCAGCCAGGACCGCTTCAGGCATGACCCAGGATCCGCTCGTCGTCTTCACACCATCGGGCAAGCGCGGCCGCTTCCCGGCCGGCACGCCGGTGCTGACCGCCGCGCGCAGGCTTGGCGTCGATCTCGATTCGGTCTGCGGCGGGCGCGGCATCTGCTCCAAGTGCCAGGTTGCACCGGCCTACGGCGCCTTTCCCAAGCACGGCGTCACGGTGGCCGAGGACGCGCTGTCGGAATGGAACGCCGTCGAGGCGCGCTATGACAAGAAGCGCGGCCTGAAGCCCGGCCGGCGCCTCGGCTGCCAGGCGCGGATCCTGCGCGACGTGGTGATCGACGTGCCCCCCGAAAGCCAGGTGCACCGGCAGGTGGTGCGCAAGTCCGCCGCCGTCCGCGCGATCGAGATGGACCCGGCCACGCGCCTGCATCTCGTCGAGGTGGCCGAGCCCGACATGCACGAGCCCTCGGGCGATTTCGAGCGCCTCGCCGCGGCGCTGAAGGACCAGTGGGGCATCCCCGCCGTCACCTGCGATCTCACGCTGCTGGGCCGGCTTCAGCCCGCGCTGCGCAAGGGCAACTGGCAGGTGACGGTCGCGGTGCATTCCTCGCACCGCGGCGGCACGCCCCGCGTGCTCGACATCTGGCCCGGGCTGCACGAGGGCGGGCTCTACGGCCTTGCCATCGACCTCGGCTCCACCACCATCGCGGCGCATCTGACCGACCTCGACACCGGCGAGGTGCGCGCCTCTTCCGGGATCATGAACCCGCAGATCCGCTTCGGCGAGGATCTGATGAGCCGGGTGAGCTACGCCATGATGAACCCCGGCGGCGACGCCGAGATGACCGCCGCGGTGCGTCAGGCAATCGACCTGCTGGCCGCGGAGATCGCCGCCGAGGCCGGCATCGAGCCGGGCCTGATCGTCGAGACGGTCTTCGTCTGCAACCCGGTGATGCACCACCTTCTGCTGGGCATCGATCCGGTGGAACTGGGACAGGCGCCCTTCGCGCTGGCCACCTCCGACAGCCTCGAGCTCGAGGCGCGCGACCTGGGTCTTGCGTCCATCAGCCCCCGCGCCCGCGCCTACGTCCTGCCCTGCATCGCGGGGCATGTGGGCGCCGATGCCGCTGCCGTGGCCCTGTCGGAAGAGCCGTGGAATTCCGAGGATCTGGCACTGATCGTGGACGTGGGCACCAACGCGGAGATCCTGCTGGGCGACCGCAGCCGCGTGCTGGCCTGCTCCTCGCCCACCGGCCCGGCCTTCGAGGGCGCGCAGATCAGCGCGGGCCAGCGCGCCGCCCCCGGCGCGATCGAGGCGGTGCGCATCGACCCCGAAACGAAAGAGCCGCGTTTCCGCGTCATCGGCTGCGATCTGTGGTCCGACGAACCGGGCTTCGCCGAAGCCGTGGGCGCGGGTGGCGTCACCGGCATCTGCGGCTCCGGCATCATCGAGGCGGTGGCGGAACTGCGCATGGCCGGGCTGATGGACGCCTCCGGCCTGATCGGCTCCGCCGCGCAGACCGGCAGCGCGCGCTGCGTGCCCGAGGGGCGCACCCATGCCTACCTGCTGCACGACGCCACCGCCGCGGGCGGGCCGCGCATCATGGTCACGCAGGGCGACATCCGCGCCATCCAGCTGGCAAAGTCCGCGCTCTACGCCGGCGCGCGGCTGCTGATGGACCAGCGCGGCGTGGACCGGGTGGATCGCGTGGTGCTGGCCGGCGCCTTCGGCGCGCATATCTCGCCGCTGCATGCCATGGTGCTGGGCATGATCCCGGACGTGCCGCTCGAGAAGGTCACCAGCGCCGGGAACGCCGCGGGCACCGGCGCGCGCATCGCGCTCCTGAACCGCCGCGCGCGGGCCGAGATCGAGCGCCGCGTGCACGAGATCACCAAGGTCGAGACGGCCATCGAGCCGCGCTTCCAGGAACACTTCGTCGCCGCCAACGCGATCCCGCACGCGAGCGATCCCTTCCCCGAACTGGCAATGCACGCGCGCCTGCCCGAGGTCGGCTTCAACACCGGCGGCGAAACCGACAAGCCTCGCCGTCGCAGGCGCCGCACGGCCTGACGGCGCAGTCCGCTGCCCCGGCGGCGCACGGCCTGGCCCGACCGACCGGATGCCTGCACGCACCCCTTGGCTCCGACCGCGCCCTCCGGGACGGTGCAGCGACCGCGGCCGTCCGCGTCCACGCCCTGCGACGCGCTCTCCCACCCGCAGAACGGCAGAGAGAAAGGCCGCTCTACTGGGATATCCATGCAGATTTGAAAACCCGGCCAGCAGCGGCCGGCGTGCCGCGCTCGAAACAGGGAGTCGACCGCTGCGCGGCCTTGGTGCGGAACCGATCCTCGGCATGGGCGCAGGGCCCGAGGGCCTTGCGCTGGCCTGACGCCTGACGCGGGTCGGCCTGCCCGTGCGGGTCCGCGATGCAGGACCGGAAAACTCCCGATCGGCTGCGGGCCTCGACCTTTCACCCGCCGACGCCCGATCTGTTCGATGCCTTCGGCATCGCCGCCGAACCGATCGCGCGCGGCCGGATCACGCCTCGACCGGCTCGATCAGCTCCGGCCCGGAG
>NZ_JBKHAQ010000154.1:0-5293 GCF_046542825.1 Rhodosalinus sp.
TCGGTCGCTTCCTCTTCGGTCGCGTCCTCCTCGGCTGCGGCGTCCTCGCCCGACGGCAGCTCGGCCCCTTCGGTGTAGGTGTAGAGGTAGGCGATCAGGTCCGCGCGGTCCTCGTCATCCTCGAGACCTGCATAGGCCATCGACGTGCCCGGCGCGAAATCGCGCGGCGCTTCGAGCCAGGGATCGAGGTTCTCCCAGGTCCACTCGCCCTCCGGCAGCGCGCCGGAGTAGCGGAAGTCTTCGACCGACCCGATTTCGCGCCCGATCAGATCCTGCAGATGCGGGCCCACGCCATTGCGCGGCTCGTCGTTGACGTGACAGGCCGAGCACTGGCGCCACAGGCTGGCGCCCGCGTCCGCATCTGCCTGCGCCACCAACTCCACGAAGGGCACATCGGGCTCTTCGGGGGCCTCTTCAGGCGCCTCTTCGGCGTCCTCCTCCTCTTCCTCCTCGCCCGTGTCGATGACATAGGCCTGGGCGGATTCTCCGTAGGGGCCGACTTGATAGATCGTTTCCGCCGCCCACTTGCCAAGGAGAAAGACAAGCAGCGCCCCGCAGAAACCGCCGAGAACCTTCGTGAACGTCATGGTGTCAAGCATGGGTCGCAGTCCATCTCCCGCTGTCGGTCGCGCGGCTATCTACAGGGTTCCCCCCTCCGGGCGCAAGGTGTAGACGGCGCGACCAAATCGCCGCGCCCCGGGACCACTGACGGAAGCCAACGATGACAGCACGTATCGCGTTCCAGGGCGAGCCGGGCGCCTATTCGCATCAGGCCTGCCACGATGCGCGCCCCGACATGGAGGCGCTGGCCTGCCGCACCTTCGAGGATGCGATCGAGGCGGTGCGCGACGGCCGCGCCGAACTCGCCATGCTGCCGGTCGAGAATTCGACCTTCGGACGGGTGGCCGACATCCACGCGCTGCTGCCCGCATCCGGCTTGCACATCGTGGACGAGGCCTTCGTCCGGGTGCACATCAACCTGATGGCGCTGCCCGGAACCCCGCTGGACCGGATCGAGCGGGCGATGAGCCACACCATGCTGCTGGGCCAGTGCCGCAATTTCCTGCGCGCGCACGGGCTGCACCGCGTCGTGGGGGCGGACACGGCCGGATCGGCCCGTCATGTGGCCGAGGCGGGCGATCCCTCGCTCGCGGCGCTGGCGGGCGATCTGGCAGCGGAGATCTACGGCCTGGAGGTGCTCGCCCGGCACATCGAGGACCAGAGCAGCAACACCACGCGCTTTCTCGTCATGTCGCGCGAGCCCGACATGCGCCGCCGCGGCGCGCACGGCATGATGACGACGCTGGTCTTCCGCCTGCGCTCGATCCCGGCGGGACTCTACAAGGCGCTTGGCGGCTTCGCGACCAACGGGGTCAACCTGACCAAGCTGGAAAGCTACATGGTGGGCGGCAACTTCCGGGTCGTGCAGTTCTATGCCGACATCGAGGGACACCCCGAGGACCCGCCCGTGCGGCTTGCGCTCGAGGAACTGGATTACTTCACGGATTCGCTGACCATCCTGGGGGTCTATCCGGCCCATGCGCACCGGCTCGAGGGCTGAGGCTCAGGCGCCCGGCCCGGCGCCGCGTTCCAGCCTCCGGACGTAGTCGCCCAGAAAGCTGCCCAGACGCTCCTCGATCCGGGCGCGCCGCAGTTTGAGGCCCTGCAGCAGGGCGCGGCCGGCCAGGCTGCCGGCGCGCGGCTCGACGGTCAGGGCAAGGCGTGTCATCGCGGGCGACAGCGGGATCAGGTCCAGCCGCCATCGCGTGGTCAGTCCGCCGGCGGCGCCTTCGAATTCCATCGCTTCGGCGCGCTCGAACCTCGTCAGGCGCGTCTCGCTCTCGTAGTCGCGTCCAAGATAGGCGAATCGCAGGCGCCAACGCATGCCGCGGCCCGGCGCAGCCAGATCGTCCAGCCGCTCGACGGAGATTCCCGCGCGCCCGCCGAACTGTTCGACCGGCGGACGCCGCGCCATGGCATCAAACAGCGCCCCGGCCGACATGGCGGCGTCCTGCCGCACCCCGATCTTCATCGCGTGTGTCCTTTCGACTGGAACCTCGTCTCGATCCGGTCTGTGGCCTCAATCCAGTCTGTCGGCAAGCCAGTGACGCAGCAGGAAGCCCGCAATGGCCCCGTCCCGCGGGGCGCGGATGCGCGGATGCGCGTCGGCGAAAACCTCCAGAAGCTCGCTGCGCCCGATCCAGAGCGCATCGTCCAGTTCGACGGGATCGAGCGTGATCTCTTCGCTGAGCGCCTCGCCGTGACACCCCAGCATCAGCGAGGCGGGAAACGGCCAGGGCTGGCTGGCGAGGTATTCCACGCGGCCGACGCGCACGCCGGTTTCTTCGGCCACCTCGCGGCGCACCGCGCCCTCGACCGTCTCGCCCGGCTCCACGAACCCCGCAAGCAGCGAATACATCCCCTCGGGCCAGCCCGGCGAACGGCCCAGAAGCACGCGATCGCCGCGGGTGACGAGCATGATGACGACCGGATCGGTGCGCGGGAAATGGCTGGTCCCGCAAGAGATGCACCGCCGCACCCATCCGCCACGTTCGGGCACGCTGGCCGCGCCGCACCGCGCGCAGAAACGATGCGTGCGGTGCCAGCCCAGAAGTGCCCGTGCGGTCGCCGCAAGCTCCGCCTCGCGCGGCGGGAGTGTCACCATCCGCGCCCGGAGTTCGACGAAGACGTGATCCGGCGGCAGGTCGGGATGCCGCTGTTCGGAGGGGTCGAGAAAGGCGTTCAGGGTCTCGGGCGCACCCTCTGCCGGCTCCCAGGCGGAGAGATCGGCGGCAAAGACGGCGACCCCGTCCTCGCGCGCCAGCAGCAGCGGCGCCTCGGCTCCGGCAAGAACCGGGTGCACAAGCGGCAGCCGCGCCAGCCGGTCGCGCGCCGCACCCGCGAAAAGCGGCTTGCCGCGCCAGAACGCGACCGTCCGCGACGCAGGGTCGCGGCGTGCCTGCGCCAGCGCCTCCGCGTCGGCGCGCAGGACGTCCGCCCGGTCGAGGCCCGAGCCGCCGAAGGTGACCGTTTCCGCAAGGCGCATGGGGACCCCCTGGGTCCGAGGGATGGCATGGCGCGTCCCGGCCCGCCAGTGGCAAAAAGGACTCAACGGCTCGCCGGGACGCGGCGTATCCGACAACTGGAGATTGTGCGCCCCGGCTGCCTGCCGCTAGGGTCACGGCATGCCGGGCCGCTCATGCCCACCCAAAGATAACGACCGACGCCAAGACACTCACCTTGCGGTCCGATGAACCCCCTTTTGCCCGGCTCGGCGCCGGGGACGTGCACCTGCGCCTGGTCGCGACCAGCGACCTGCACGGGAACCTGCTGGGCTATGATTACCTCGGCGACCGGGCCGCGCCGGGGACGGGGCTCGTTGCGCTCGCGCCGGTGATCGCGCGGCTGCGGCAGGGGCCGGGCGCCACGCTGCTCTTCGACAACGGCGACGTCCTGCAGGGCACCCCGCTGGGAGAGGCGGGAACGGACGGCGCGGGGGACATGCCGGTGGCGCTGGCCTTCGACGCGCTGGGCTACGATGCCGCGACGCCGGGCAACCACGACTTCGACTTCGGCGTCGCCGCGCTGCAGCGACTGGCCGCCGCGGCATCCTGCACCGTCGTTCTGGGCAACGTCACGCGGCAGGGCGGCGCCCCCTTCCTGCCGCCCTGCGCGGTGCTCGAACGGCAGGCGACCGACGGCGAAGGCCGGGCGCATGTGCTGAAGGTGGGCGTTCTGGGCCTGACGACACCGGGCGTGGCGCGCTGGAACGCGCATCATCTGGCCGGCGCGCTCCGGGTCGAAGACATGGTGACCGCCGCACGGCGGCTGGTGCCCGACCTGCGCGCCGCCGGCGCGCAGATTGTCGTCGTGCTCGCCCATTGCGGGATCGAACCGGGCGCGGAGGAGCCCTGTGCCGAGAACGCCGCGCTGGCCATCGCCGAGGTTCCGGGGATCGACGCGCTCTTTGCCGGACACACGCATCTCGGGTTTCCCGGCCCCGACCACGCCGCCGCCCGCGGCGTGGACCCCTGCGCGGGCCGCCTGCACGGTGTGCCCGCCGCCATGCCGGGCTACGGCGGCGCCGCCCTGGCGATGATTGATCTGCGGCTGGCGCCAGAGAATGGCGGCTGGCGCGTCTCCGATAGCCGCAGCGCGCTGGTGTCCCCCGACCCGGACACCGCGGGACAGGGAGACGAGGCAGCGACCCTTGCGCGGGCGCTGGAGCGGGCGCAGCGGGCCGCGCTCGCCCGGATCCGCAGGCCTGCCGGGTCCACGCGCAAGCCACTGCACACCCACTTCGCGGCGGTGGGACGTGCCCCCGCCGTGCGCGCGGTGGCGGAAGCCCAGCGCGACTGGCTGGCAGGGGCGCTGCAGGGCACCGAATGGGACGGGCTGCCGATCCTGTCGGCCGCAAGCCCGTTCCGCGCCGGGGGTCGTCCGGGGCCCGCGCACTACACGGACATCCCCGCCGGCCCGCTTCAGGCCCGCCACATCGACGAGCTTTACCCCTTCGCCAACGAGCTCTGCGCGCTGGAGGTGACGGGCGACGAAGTGCGCCGCTGGCTCGCCCGGGCGGGGGCCGTCTTCGCACGGGTCGGCCCCGGCGCGAGGGACGCGCCGCTGCTGGTGCCCGATGCGCCCTGCTACATGATCGAGATGATCGACGGTCTGGATGTCGCGTTCGATCTCGCTGCGCCGCCGGGCTCCCCCGCGAGGGTCGGCCGCATCCGGCACGCGGGCCGGGATGTGGCGCCCGACGCCCGATTCGTGCTGGCCACCAACACCCACAGGCGCGCCGCGGCGCCCGAGGGGCTGGGCCGGCCCGTCTCTCTCCCGCGCCGGATCGACAATCGCGCGGCGCTGGCCCAACGCGCGGCGCGCGCCCCGCTCGACCCCGATCCCGCGCCGGGATTCCGGTTCGCGCCGATGCCGGACACGACTGTGATCCTCGACACCGCGCCCGCCGCCCGGAACCGCCTTGGCGAGATCGCCGACTACGCGCCCGAGCCGCTGGGCCTCGACCCGCGCGGCTTCCTGCGTCTGCGCCTCAGGCTCTGAGGCTCCGGGGCGTTCGACCCGCTCCACGCGCCGGTTGCCGGGGCGCCAGGCGTCCGGGACGTGAGCGTGCCGGCACCGGTCGCCCCTCGCCATGCGCCTCCAGCCGCCCGCGTGGATCCCGTGCTCGCGCGCCACCGCGTCGACCACCGCCTGCGCCCGCGCCGAGATCGCGGTTGCAGCCGAAGCCGCCCGTCGGGTCGGTGCAGCCACGACATGGAGGCTCCGGTCCGGG
>NZ_JBKHAQ010000155.1:0-5259 GCF_046542825.1 Rhodosalinus sp.
CATAGCCCATCTCGTTGTCGTACCAGGCATAGACCTTCACCTGCGTGCCGTTCACCACCATGGTGGAGGGCGCGTCGACGATGCCGGAGCGCGGATCGTTGGTGTAATCGGCCGAGACCAGCGGCCGCTCCTCGTAGCCCAGGATGCCCGCAAGCGGCCCCTCGGCGGCGGCGCGAAAGAGCCCGTTGACCTCGTCCACGGTCGTCTCGCGCGCCATCTCGAAGACGCAGTCGGTGATCGAGGCGTTCAGCAGCGGCACGCGCACGGCATGGCCGTTCAGGCGGCCCTCCAGGTCGGGATAGATCAGCGTGATCGCCGTGGCGCTGCCGGTCGTCGTGGGGATCAGCGAGTTGAGCGCGGAGCGCGCGCGGCGCAGATCCTTGGCGGGGCGGTCCACGATGGTCTGCGTGTTGGTGACATCGTGGATCGTGGTGATGCTGCCGTGCCGGATGCCGATCGCCTCGTGCAGCACCTTGACCACCGGGGCGAGGCAATTGGTCGTGCAGGAGGCGGCGGTCACGATCCGGTGGCGCGCGGGATCGTAGCTGTCGTGGTTCACGCCATAGACGATGTTGGCGGCCTCCGCGTCCTTCACGGGCGCGGAGACGACGACCTTCTTCACTCCCGCCTCGAAATAGGGCGCGAGCTTTTCCGCGGACTTGAAGACGCCGGTGCAGTCGATCACCACGTCCACGCCGTCAAGCGGCAGGGCGGAGAGGTCGCGCGCCCCGACGAAGGGCAGGCGTAGGCCGTCCACGGTCACGCTGTCGTCGCCATGCGCGAAGCGGGCGGGCCAGCGCCCGTGCACCGTGTCGAACTCCAGCAGATGCGCATGCATCGCCGGATCGCCCACCGCGTCGTTGATCCAGGCGACCCGCGCGCCGCGCTCCAGCAGCGGACGCAGCGCCAGCTTGCCCACGCGGCCCAGCCCGTTCAGCGCATAGACGGTCATGCCGGCGCCTTGGCGCCATCGGGCCCGATCGCGTCCACCGCGCGCTGAAGCGAGATGCGGTCGAGCGTGTCGAGCGGCAGGGCGGTGAAGGCGCGGATGCGGTTCTGCATTTCGCCATAGGCCTGCCGGAAGGCGAGCGCGCGCTGCGCCTCGGTGCCTTCGGCCGCGACCGGGTCGGGGGTGCCCCAGTGGGCGCTGACCGGCTGGCCCTCCCACACCGGGCACTCCTCGTTCGCCGCCTGGTCGCAGACGGTGAAGACGAAGTCGAAGGCCGGCGCCTCCGGTCCCTGGAATTCGGACACGTTCTTGGCGCGCAGCGCGTCCGTGTCGTGGCCGTTGTCGCGCAGCACTTGCAGGGCGAAGGGGTTGAGTTCCGAAAAGGGCCGGGTGCCGGCGGAATGGGCCTCGAACCGATCGCCCGCCAGACTGCGCAGGATCGATTCGGCAAAGATCGAGCGGGCGGAGTTGCCGGTGCAGATGAAGAGGACGCGATACTTGCGGTCGGGCATGGCGCGGGATCCTGTGAGGGGGGGGTGGGAGAGCGGAGTGCAGAGGTCGGGGCGCCCGCGGCAGCAGTCGAGGAACAGCGCGTCCAGCGTGGCGCGCATCCCCTCCATGTCGGCGGCATAGCGCAGCGAGGTGCCGGCGCGGTCCTGCCGGACAAGGCCCGCCTGCCGCAGCGCCGAAAGATAGGACGAGAGCGTGGAGGGCTTCAGCCCCAGCGCCGCGGCCAGATCGCCGGCGGGAACGTGATCGGGATAGCGCCGGACAAGCAGCCGGAAGACGGCCAGCCGCTGGGGGTGGCCGAGGGTGGCAAGGCGAGTGGCGAGGCTTTCTTCCATTATTTGAAAATATCCGAAATAATGACCGGGTGCAAGAGCGTCACGCAGCGGCGCAGACGGCGGTGCGCACCGCCCTGGAAGCACTCGCTGCCGGAAAGCGCGGCAGATGGCGAATACTTCGGAGCCGCGGAAGCGTTTGTCGCAAAATATCGTTGAACTGTCGCAAATGATCGATATGACTGGGCATGGGCAGCGGGTCGCACATGCACGCTGCAGCCACCACTGTCGCCTCGCACGACGTGCCGAACCCACTGCGCAACCGCGCAGGACGACGGGTCGGGAAAATATCCGGGCCGCCCTCTGCGCAACTCGGCGCAGATTACCCCCCGCGGCCCGGACAAGACACAGGAAGAGCAATCGCGGCGCGCCGCGCGCCCCCCGGGACGGGGAGACCTGCGGCCGCCGAAGGCACAGGGAGACTCATATGGCCATTGCCGCCAAAGACGGGAATTTCGAGTTCGATCTGGACGACCAGTCCTACGGCACCGATCCGCTCGCGGATCGGGAGACCGATCTCTACCGCAGCGAATATGTCGTGTCCTTCGTCGAGAAGTGGGACGAGCTGATCGACTGGCGCGGCCGGGCCGAGAGCGAGGGGCAGTTCTTCATCGACATCCTGCGCGCGCGCGGCAAGGACACCGTGCTGGACGTGGCCTGCGGCACCGGGTTCCATTCCGTCCGGCTGACGGATGCGGGGTTCAACGTGACCTCTGCCGACGGCTCGGCCACGATGCTGGCCAAGGCCTTCGCGAACGCGCAGGCGCGCGGCCTGATCCTCAAGACGGTGCAGGCCGACTGGCGCTGGCTCAACCGCGACATCCAGGGCAAGTACGACGCGATCATCTGCCTGGGCAATTCCTTCACCCACCTGCACGACGAGATGGACCGCCGCCGCGCGCTGGCCGAGTTCTACGCAGCTCTCAAGCACGACGGCATCCTGATCCTGGATCAGCGCAACTACGACGCGATGCTGGATCACGGCTTCACCACCAAGCACAAGTACTACTACTGCGGCGAGCGCGTGAGCGCAGAGCCCGAATACATCGACGACGGGCTCTGCCGGATGAAGTATTCCTTCCCGGACGGGTCGGACTACACGCTCAACATGTGCCCGATCCGCAGGACCTACGTCCGCCGCCTGCTGAGCGAGGCGGGCTTCGCGCGCGTGCGCACCTACGGCGACTTCCAGGAAACCTATGCCGAGGACGAGCCCGACTTCTTCATCCACGTCGCGGAGAAATCGACCGTGCATGTCGTGCGCTGGGGCGGCGCGGGCACGGGCGAGGCCGACATCCGCGAGGTGGCAGAGGACTATTACGACAGTGAAAGCGCGGACACCTTCTATTCGATCGTCTGGGGCGGCCAGGACCTGCATGTCGGCTCCTACGAGGCCACGCGCGACATCGGCGAGGCGTCGGACGTGACCGTCGACCGGATGATCGCCAAGCTGCCCGCCTTCACCGAGGAAACCCGCGTGCTCGACATTGGCGCAGGCTACGGCGGCGCGATGCGGCGGCTGATCTCGCACCGCGGCGGCAGCGCGACCTGCCTCAACATCTCCGAGGTGCAGAACGATACCAACCGCCACCGCAACCGCACGCAGGGCTACTCGGACCGGATCAGGGTGGTGCACGGCGTCTTCGAGGACATCCCCGAACCCGACGCAAGCCACGACATCGTCTGGAGCCAGGACGCGATCCTGCATTCCGATCGGCGGGCGCGCGTGCTGCAGGAGGTCTGGCGCGTGCTGAAGCCCGGCGGGCTCTTCATCTTCACCGACCCGATGCAGTCGGACGATGCGGACCCCGCGCAACTGCAGCCCGTCTACGACCGGCTTCAGCTCAACTCGCTGGGCTCCTTCCGCTTCTACCGCGAGGCGGCCGAGGCGATCGGCTTCGAGACGGTCGAGCAGGAGGATCTGACCCACAACCTGCGCACCCATTATGCCCGCGTGCGCGAGGACATGCTGGCCAATTACGACACGCTGCGCGACAGCGGCGCCTCGGCCGAGTATCTCGACAATATGGCCGTGGGGCTCGAGAACTGGGTCAAGGCGGCCGACGCCGGCAACCTCGCCTGGGGCATCCAGGTGTTCCGCAAGCCCGGCTGAGATCGGGGGGCGGCGCCAGCCGCCCCGCAAACGCCGCGCATATTCATCATGACTCGTTCTGGGATGCTCCGCGGCCCGCGCGGGGCTATCTGTCACGGGTCCAGCCGCACCCGGACCGACCAACGGAGAACCCCATGACCGCCGACATCGACCGTCACGCCGCCGAGCGTATCCTCGTCCTCGACGGGGCGATGGGCACCATGATCCAGGCCGAGAAGCCCGACGAGGCCGCCTATCGCGGCACCCGTTTCGCGGACTGGGCGCAGGACGTGGGCGGCAACAACGAGCTGCTCTGCCTGACGCAGCCCGACATGATCCGCGCCATCCATGCGGCATTTCTGGACGCGGGCGCCGACATCGTCTGCACCAACACCTTCTCCGCCACCCGGATCAGCCAGGCCGACTATGGCATGGAGGACCTGGTGCCCGAGATGAACCGCGAGGCCGCGCGGCTGGCGCGTGAGGCGGCCGAGGCCGCGGCGACCCCCGAGCGCCCGCGCTGGGTGGCCGGCGCGCTGGGGCCCACGAACCGTACCGCCTCGATCAGCCCGGACGTGAACGACCCCGGCTTTCGCAACATCACCTTCGACGACCTGGCCCGCGCCTATGGAGAGGCCGCGCGCGCGCTGATCGGGGGGGGCGTCGATCTGCTGCTGGTCGAGACGATCTTCGACACGCTCAACGCCAAGGCCGCGCTCTACGCCATCGACGTTCTGCGCGACGAGATGGAGGTGCCGCCGGTGATGATCTCGGGCACCATCACAGACCGCTCGGGCCGCACGCTGACCGGCCAGACGCCGGAGGCCTTCTGGGCCAGCGTGAGCCACGCGCGCCCGTTCTCGGTGGGTCTCAACTGCGCGCTCGGGGCGGGCGAGATGCGCCCGCACATCCGCGCGCTCTCGGACATCGCGGACACCCGCGTCTCCGCCTACCCCAACGCGGGGCTGCCCAACGAGATGGGCGGCTACGACGAGACGCCCGAAGAGACGGCGGCGCACCTGGGCGAATGGGCCGAGGCGGGCCTTGTCAACATCGTGGGCGGCTGCTGCGGCACGACGCCGGAGCATATCCGCGCCATCGCGCAGGCGGTCGAGGGCAAACCGCCGCGCAGGATCCCCCAGCGCGCCGAGAGGCTGCGGCTGTCGGGGCTGGAACTCTTCGAAAAGGGGCAGGGGGCCGCGGCATGAGCACGGGCAGCTTCATCAACATCGGCGAACGCACCAACGTCACCGGCTCCGCCCGCTTCAAGAAGCTGATCATGAACGATCAGTATGCCGAGGCGGTCGAGGTCGCACGGCAACAGGTCGAGAACGGCGCGCAGATCATCGACGTGAACATGGACGAGGGGCTGCTCG
>NZ_JBKHAQ010000034.1:0-25997 GCF_046542825.1 Rhodosalinus sp.
GCCTCGTAGAGGCGCTGCGCCGCGCTCATCGTCTGCTTCGCGCCCATGCCGAACTTGCGGCTGGCTTCCTGCTGCAGCGTCGAGGTCATGAAGGGCGGCGAGGGGTTGCGGGTGGCCGGCTTCGCCTCGACCGAGGTCACGGTCAGCTCGCGCGAGGTGACGGCCTGCACGGCGAGCTTTGCCGCCTCCTCGCCGTCGATGTCGAATTTCTCCAGCTTCCTGCCGCCCAGCACCGTCAGCCGCGCCTCGTAGGTCTGGCCGCGCGGCGTGGCAAGCTCTGCGGTGACGGTCCAGTATTCCTGCGCGCGGAAGGCCTCGATCTCCATCTCGCGCTCGACGATCAGGCGCAGGCAGACGGACTGCACGCGCCCCGCGGATTTCGCGCCCGGCAGCTTGCGCCAGAGCACGGGGCTCAGGTTGAAGCCGACAAGATAGTCGAGCGCGCGGCGCGCCAGATAGGCCTCGACCAGCGGCGCGTCGATGTCGCGGGGATTGCGCATCGCCTCGGTCACCGCCGACTTGGTGATCGCGTTGAAGACCACCCGCCGCACCGGCGTGTCCTTCTTCAGCGCACGGCGCTTGCGCAGCGCCTCTTCGAGATGCCACGAGATTGCCTCGCCCTCGCGGTCGGGGTCGGTGGCGAGGATCAGCTCGGGGTCGTCCTTGAGCGCCTCGGCGATGGCGCGCACGTGCTTCTGGCTGTCGCTGGCGACCTCCCATTTCATCTCGAACCCGTGCTCTGGATCGACGGAGCCGTCCTTCGGCGGCAGGTCGCGGACATGCCCGTAGGAGGCGAGCACCGTGTAATCCGAGCCCAGATACTTGTTGATTGTCTTGGCCTTGGCCGGGGACTCGACGACGACGACGGGCATGTGCTGCGGCGTTCTCCAACGGGGGTGGACGGGGCGGGATATGGCCTTGGGCAAGCTGGCGTGCAAGGCCGGATTGTCAATCGGCCCCGTCGCGGGCGCCCTGCACGCTGTAGCCCGATGCCGCGCCCGGGCGGGCCGCAGCCGGTCGGCTCGCCCGGGCAGGCTCGGCCGCAAGGCGCTGCGGTGGCGCGACCGCGCGGCCGCTCAGGCGAGCGCGACCAGGCCGCCGGACTGGCGGCGGATGCGGCCGTCGAGCTCGAGGTCGAGCAGGGCGGGGGCGACACGATCCGCCCCTTCGCCGAGGTCGCGGATCAGCTGATCCTCGGCCAGCGGCGACGGCCCGAGACGTGACAGGATCTCGGCGTGAAGCGCCGCGGTCTCGCGCAGGCCGCGGGACGGGCGGGTGGCGCTTCGAGCGGCCGTGGCCGGTGCCGGCGGGCGTCGGGGCGCGCCGTCGTCGGTGCGTTCTGAGGGGGCCGGCGCATGCGTCGTGCCCAGCGCCTCGATCACGTCCTCCGCGCCGCGAACCAGTCGCGCGCCATCGCGGATCAGCATGTTGCAGCCCGAGGCGCGCGCGTCGAAGGGGTGGCCGGGGACGGCCAGCACCTCGCGCCCCTGGTCGAGCGCGGTGCGCGCGGTGATGAGCGAGCCCGACCGTGCCGCTGCCTCGACCACGACGACCGCCTGCCCGAGGGCCGAGATGATGCGGTTGCGAGCCGGGAAGTGTCGCGCCTGCGGCACCGTGCCCGGCGGCTGTTCGGACAGCAAAAGACCGGCCGCCTGGATGCGCCGCGCGAGGTCCGCGTTTTCGGAGGGGTAGGGCACATCCACGCCGCCCGCGAGCACCGCGACGGTGCCGGTGGGCAGCGCCGCCTCGTGCGCCGCGGCGTCGATGCCGCGTGCCAGGCCCGAGGCGACGACGATGCCGTGCTCACCCAGTCCCTTCGCCAGCGCCCTGGCCATGCGCAGGCCGAGCGAGGAGGCGTTGCGCGCCCCCACCAGCGCCGCCAGCGGCCGGTCGGGCAATGCGACGTCACCCAGTGCCCAGAGCACCGGCGGCGCGTCGGAAAGGTTCAGCAGAGCTGGCGGATAGCCTGCGCGCCCATGCAGCAGCAGCCGCGCGCCCGCCTTGTACCCTGCGGAGAGTTCCGCCTGCGCAACACCTTCCGGGCAGGCGCGATAATCCTCGACCCCTGCCGCCCGGGCGACCCCGGGGAGCGCCTCCAGCGCGGCCGGGGCAGAGCCATGCTCGGCCATCATGCGATGAAAGGTGGCCGGTCCCACCCGGCGGGAGCGCAAGAGGCGGAGCCACGCCACCGGATCGTCTTCCGTGGTGGGTGGGAGTAGGGGGTGAGTGGAAGAATCTGCCGTTCCGGTCATCCGCGGCCCCGCCATCTTGCAGAATCGCTTGTAGGCCACCGAGGGTTAACGCCGTGTAAATTCTGCCCCACCCTTGCGCCGTGCGCGTTGCAACCCTCGGCAGGATCGGTAGCGTGTGACGCGAAACAAGGGAGGAAAAACAATGAGATTTCGCAGCGCTGCTCTTGTCGCGGGACCCTTCGCCATCCTTGCAGGCGTCCTTGCCGGGCCGTCCGTGCAGGCGCAGGAGGTAATCGGCGAGGTGCGCGCCACGCTCGACGGCACGGAGCGGCAGTGGCAGACGCTGCAAAGCACCGATCCCGGCGTGAGTTTCAACACCGGTGTCGAACAGTTCGGCCCGGTCACCGGCATCACCATTCAGGGCTACGAGGAGGGTGGCAGCTACACGCACGAGGTGATCGCCCTGAACTGGTCCGTCATGGGCGAAGCGGAGCCGATGGACGCCTCGGTGATGTATGTGCCTGAGCGCATGTCGCAATCGTGGATGAGCCTCGACGACGAGCAGGTGCTCACGGTGGAGGCCTTCGACGGCGAAAGCGCGCGGGGCACGCTGAGCGGGCGGCTTTGTTACAAGGACGGCTTCGCCGCCCCGCCCGACCCGGCGAACTGCATCGTCATCGAGGGGACGTTCGAGACGCAGCTGCCCGCCGCTCCGTGACGCGGGCGCGCTCAGCGCGCAAGCGCCGGTCCGATCATGCGCCGCAGTGCCAGCCAATAGGTGGCGGCGATGAGCAGCGCGCCGGGCAGCACGATGTCGGGCTCGAGGCCGGTCAAGTGGCTGACGCCAGCGGCCAGCACCGCGCCCGTGCCAAGCGCCACCGCCCATCCGGCCCAGTCCGTGCGCAGCGCGAGAATCGACAGCGGGACGCCGACGAGGAGTCCCGCCCACGACAGGTAAAGCGATGCGAGCAGGAAGAACCCGTGGGACGCGATGTAGCTCGCCGCCGGTGGGCCTTGCTCGACCAGGGTGCCGAGCCAGAGCAGCAGCATGCCGGGCGGGACCGGCGCCAGGTAGGCCACCAGCGCCGCCAGCCCGAGGCGCGCGGGCCCGGCCCGCAGCCCCGGCCGCGTGCGCCGCGCGGGCCAGTTCACGCCGCCTGTGCGCCGCCCACGGTCAGACCGCCGATCAGCACGGTGGGCTGGCCCACGCCCACGGGCACCCATTGCCCGTCCTTGCCGCAGGTGCCCATGCCCGGATCCAGCGCCATGTCGCGGCCCAGCCCGCGGATGTTGCGCAGCGCCGTCGCCCCGTCGCCGATCAGGGTGGCGCCCTTGACGGGCGCGCCCACCTTGCCGTCCTTCACGCGGTAGGCCTCGGTGCAGGAAAAGACGAACTTGCCGTTGGTGATGTCCACCTGTCCGCCGCCGAAGCCCACGGCGTAGATGCCGTCCTTCAGCTCTGCCACAAGATCCTCGGGCGAGGCGTCGCCGGCTTCCATGATGGTGTTGGTCATCCGCGGCATCGGCGCATGCGCGAAGCTTTGCCGCCGGCCGTTCCCGGTGGGTGCAACGCCCATCAGGCGCGCGTTCTGCCGGTCCTGCAGGTAGCCCACCAGGATGCCGTCCTCGATCAGCACGTTGCGCGCGCCGGGCGTGCCCTCGTCGTCCACGGTGATCGAGCCGCGGCGGTCCGGGATCGTGCCGTCGTCCACCACGGTCACACCCCGTGCCGCCACCTGCTGGCCCATCAGCCCCGCGAAGGCGGAGCTGCCCTTGCGGTTGAAATCGCCCTCCAGCCCATGGCCCACCGCCTCGTGCAGCAGGATGCCGGGCCAGCCGGGGCCAAGCACGATGTCCATCACACCCGCCGGCGCGGGCTCGGCCCGCAGGTTGACGCGGGCGATTCGGATCGCCTCGTCGGCCTTCGCGCGCCAGTCGGAGTCCTCGAGCAGACCGTCGAGGCCCACGCGCCCGCCGCCCCCGGCGGTGCCCGATTCGCGGCGGCCGTCCTGCTCCAGGATCACCGACACGTTCAGCCGCACCATCGGCTGGCTGTCGCGGACATGGGTGCCGTCGGGACGCAGGATCTCGATCTCGCGCGAGGCGGCGGAGATGCTGGCCGTCACCTGCACCACGCGGGGGTCGGCGCCGCGGGCGTAGGCGTCGATGGCGCGCAGCGTCTCGACCTTCACGGGGAATTCGGCGCCGGCGATCGGGTCGAGATCGGCGTAGAGGCGGCGATTGGTGGGGATGGGGGCGTCGGCCAGCGTGCCGCCGCCCTCGGCCACGGCAAGGCGGGCGGTCTCTGCCGCGCGGGTCAGCGCGGCTTCGCTCACGTCGGTCGAATGGGCGTAGCCCGTCACCTCGCCGCGCACCGCGCGCAGGCCGAAGCCTTCGGAGGCGTCGTAGGAGGCGCTGCGCAGGCGCCCGTCGTCGAAGGTCAGGCTTTCGGAGCGCGCGCGCTCCAGGAACAGCTCGCCGTCGTCGGCGCCTGCGGTGGCCTCGCGCAGGAGTCGCAGGGTGCGCTCCTTGTCGAGGCGGGTCTCGAAGGGGCGAAAGACGGCGTCGGACATGGCGATACTCCCGGGCGGTGCGAGCGGATGAAAAAAGCGGCTCTTTGCCGCAGGGATGTGCTTCCCTCGCCCGATGGAATATGGTTACAAGCACACAGAAGACAACGGGGCTGCTGCGTGCCCGCCATTGTATGCAATGGTGTGCGCCCGCAGAAAAGCGCCCCGGAAGCCAACCGGGTGATGCATGACCGTGAAGACCGCAGTTACCGGCCTCGGGGCCGTTTTCC
The DNA here is from genome assembly GCF_046542825.1 of Rhodosalinus sp. Classification (GTDB taxonomy): domain Bacteria; phylum Pseudomonadota; class Alphaproteobacteria; order Rhodobacterales; family Rhodobacteraceae; genus Rhodosalinus. The sequence continues at coordinate 4,993 of NZ_JBKHAQ010000034.1, forward strand.
TCGCCGGGTCCGCGGCGGCGCAGGGCGCCGCCACCGAGGGGCTCGAGATCATCGGCCGGCCGATCGACGGCGCGACCGGCTTTCAGCCCGCAGCGACCGAGCTTGCGCGCGACCAGCAATGGCTCGACGGCCTGTTGCTCGTGATCATTGCGGCGATCACCCTGTTCGTCGTCGGGCTGATGCTCTACTGCATCGTGCGCTTCAACAGCCGGGCCAATCCGACGCCCGCGCGCTTTACCCACAACACCCCGGTCGAGGTCGCCTGGACCGTGGTGCCCATCGTGATCCTGGTCTTCATCGGGGCCTTCTCCCTGCCCGTGCTGTTCAAGCAGCAGATCATCCCGGAAGGCGATGTCACCATCAAGGTGACGGGCTACCAGTGGTTCTGGGGCTACGAATATGTCGACGAGGGCTTTGCCTTCGACAGCTTCATGCTGGCCCGCGACGAGCTGGAGGATTTCGGCTATTCCCGGCAGGACTACATGCTCGCCACCGACACCGCCGTGGTCGTGCCGGTCGGAAAGACCGTGGTCATGCAGGTCACCGCGGCCGACGTGATCCATTCCTGGACCATTCCCGCCTTCGGCGTGAAGCAGGACGCGGTGCCCGGGCGCCTTGCCGAGTTGCACTTCACGCCCGAGAAGGAAGGTGTCTACTTCGGCCAGTGTTCCGAGCTCTGCGGCAAGGACCATGCCTACATGCCGATCACCGTGAAGGTGGTCAGCGAGGAGGCCTACGATACCTGGCTGGAGAACGCGCGCGACGAATACGCAGGCCGGCCGGCCGCCCTGCAGGTGGCCTCTGCCGAGTGATCGCGCCGGGCGCGCCCGCCGTTGCGGGTGCGCCGTGCCGCGCCGAACGGGACAGCGATGACCGAGACGAGCCTTCATAGCGAAAGCCCCGCCGCCGAGGCGCGGTTCGGCGACTACGTCACGCTGCTCAAGCCGCGGGTGATGTCGCTGGTGGTGTTCACCGCGCTGGTGGGAATGCTGGCCGCGCCGGTCGGGTTGCATCCGCTGGTGGGCTTTGCCGCGATCCTGTTCATCGCGGTGGGCGGCGGCGCCTCGGGCGCGCTGAACATGTGGTGGGATGCGGACATCGACGCGCGGATGCGGCGCACCCGCCGGCGGCCGGTGCCCTCGGGGCGCGTCGCGCCGGAAGAGGCGCTGGCACTGGGGCTCGCGCTCTCGGGGCTGTCGGTCGTGATGCTGGCGCTGGCGACCAACTGGCTCGCGGCCGGCTGGCTGGCCTTCACCATCTTCTTCTACGTCGCGATCTACACGATGTGGCTGAAGCGCTCGACGCCGCAGAACATCGTGATCGGCGGGCTTGCGGGCGCCTTTCCTCCGCTGATCGGCTGGGCGGCGGCCACCGGCTCGCTCGCGCTGGAGCCCTGGCTGATGGTGGCGCTGATCTTCATGTGGACGCCGCCGCATTTCTGGGCGCTCGCGCTCTTCATGCGGTCGGATTACGACGACGCGGGCGTGCCGATGCTGACGGTCACGCACGGCCGTCCGGCAACGCGCGCGCAGATCCTGATCTATACCGTGCTGCTGGCCGCGCTGGCCGTCGGCACCGGCTTCACCACGATCGGCGGGGCGCTTTACCTTGCGGTCGCTGTTGTGCTGAACGCGCTCTTTCTCAAGGGCGCCTGGACGATCTGGCGGCGCGACGAGGCGCAGGCCGAGGCCGACGACTACCGCGTCGAGAAACGCTTCTTCCGCCTGTCGCTCCTCTATCTCTTTGCCCACTTCGGCGCGATCCTGGCCGAAGCCGGGATGGAGCGGGCCGGGCTTTCGATCGGAGGTTGGTAATGGCAATCGCACGCACGCACGAGATCCACCGCCGCCGCTTCGGGCGCAACCTTGGGGTCGCGCTGCTGCTGGCGGGCTTCATCGCGCTGATGTTCGGTCTGACGGTGGTCAAGATAGCAGAAGGCGGGTTCGAGCCGCCGCACAGGGAGACGGGAACATGAGGGGTCGCCACATCCTGCCGCCGCCGGGCAAGGGCCGAACGGTGGTGCAGACCGTCGGCGTGGTGCTCTTCATGGGCGCGATGGCCTGGGCCTCGGTGCCGCTTTACGACTGGTTCTGCCGGGTCACGGGCTATGGCGGATCCACGAACTATGCAGATGCCGGATCGGAAGAGATCCTGGACCAGACCATCAAGGTCCGCTTCGACGGCTCGCTGGAGCGCGACATGCCGTGGGAGTTCCGCCCGCTGCAGCGCGAGATGGAGGTGCGCATCGGCGAGACGGGCCTTGCCTTCTACGAGGCCTACAATCCCACCGACGTGCCGGTTGCCGGCACGGCCAGCTACAACGTCGCGCCCTTCGACGCCGGCGTCCACTTCACCAAGATAGACTGCTTCTGCTTCGAGCAGCAGGTGCTGCAGCCGGGCGAGCGTGTCGAGATGCCGGTGACCTTCTATGTCGATCCCGACATCGTGCGGGACAGGGATGCGAAGTTCGTCCACACCATCACGCTCAGCTACACCTTCTACCAGACCGACCTGCCCGAGACGACGACCGAGCAGGCCGCCAACGCGACCGGCGCAGATGCCGCGCCGCGCGCGAACTGACGCCAAAGGGACCGGGGACACGCCATGGCACACGCCAAGAACCATGATTACCACATCCTGAACCCCTCGATCTGGCCGTTTCTGGGGTCGGTCTCGGGGTTCGTCATGCTCTTCGGGGCCGTGCTCTGGATGCACGCAAGCGGCCCCTGGGTTTTCCTGATCGGCCTGGTGGGCGTCGCCTACACGATGTTCGGCTGGTGGGCCGATGTGGTGGCCGAAAGCCGCGCGGGCGATCACACGCCGGTCGTCCGCATCGGCCTGCGCTACGGCTTCATCCTGTTCATCATGTCCGAGGTGATGTTCTTCGCGGCGTGGTTCTGGAGCTTCTTCAAGCACGCGCTCTACCCGATGGACCCCACGGGCCTCAGCCCGGCGGTGGACGGTGTCTGGCCGCCCGCGGGGATCGAGACCTTCGATCCCTGGCACCTGCCGCTGATCAACACGCTGATCCTGCTGTGTTCGGGGGCCGCGGCCACCTGGGCGCACCACGCGCTGGTGCACGAGAACAACCGCGAGGACATGAAGTGGGGCCTGATCATCGCCATCGTGCTGGGCGTGATCTTCACCGGGCTGCAGGTCTATGAATACACCCACGCCGCCTTCGGCTTCGCCGGCAACATCTACGGCGCCAACTTCTACATGGCGACCGGCTTTCACGGCGCGCATGTGATCATCGGGACGATCTTCCTGTTCGTCTGCCTGATCCGGCTGATGAAGGGGCATTTCACGCAGGAGAAACACGTCGGTTTCGAGGCGGCGGTCTGGTACTGGCACTTCGTGGACGTGGTCTGGCTGTTCCTCTTCGCGGTGATCTACGTCTGGGGCGCCTGAGCCCGTCACAAAGGGTTTCCTGCGGGGCGCGCGGCCACGGCTGCGCGCCCTTCGCGTCAAGGGAGAGGTCATGCGCCGCTTCATCGGCCCGCTCGTCATCGGTATCGCCGGCGCCGCCGTGCTGATCGCGCTCGGCGTCTGGCAGGTGCAGCGCCTGCAGTGGAAAGAGGCGCTGCTGGCCGACATCGAGGCGCGGATCGCGGCGGAGCCGGTCGCGCTGCCGGCCGCGCCGGACCCGCGGGCCGACCGCTACCTGCCCGTGCGCGCCGAGGGCGTGATCGGCGCAGAGGAACTGCATGTCCTCGTCTCGACCAAGACCGAAGGGGCGGGTTTCCGCATCGTCACGCCCTTCGAGACAGAGGGCGGCCGCCGCCTGCTGCTCGACCGCGGCTTTGTGCCTGACGAGGCGAAGGGGGCGGAGCGCCGGACCGGCCCTGTCGCCGTCACCGGCAACCTGCACTGGCCGGACGACCGCAGCTCGGCCACACCGGAAAACGACCCCGGCGACAACTTCTGGTTCGCCCGCGATCTGGACCAGATGGCAGCCGCGCTGAATACCGAACCGGTGCTGCTGGTGGTGCGGCAGGAAGACCCGCCCGCGCCGGGCATCATGCCGCTACCTGTGGACACCAGCGGGATTCCGAACGATCACCTTGAATACGCCGTCACCTGGTTCGGGCTTGCCGCGGTCTGGGTGGCGATGAGCGGTTACCTGCTGTGGCGCACGGCGCGAAGGACGACCTGATGCACTATGTCTCGACCCGCGGGGGCGCACCCGCGCTCGACTTCGAAGCCACGATGCTGACCGGGCTCGCCCGCGACGGCGGGCTCTACGTCCCCGCGACGGTGCCGCAGATGAGCGCCGACGAGATCGCGGCGCTGGGCGGGCTGCCCTACGAGGAGGCGGCGTTCCGCGTGATGCGCCCCTTCGTGGGCGACACCTTCGGCGAGCAGGAGCTGTCCGACATGATCGGGCGCGCCTACGGCGCCTTCCGCCACGACGCGCGCGCGCCGCTCAAGCAGCTTACGCCCAACCACTTCCTGCTGGAGCTGTTCCATGGGCCCACGCTGGCCTTCAAGGACTTCGCGATGCAGCTCATCGGGCAGCTGTTCCAGAGCGCGCTGGCCCGGCAGGGGCGGCGCGCCTGCATCGTGGGGGCCACCAGCGGCGACACCGGCTCTGCCGCGATCGAGGCGTTCCGCGGGCTCGACAACGTCGATGTCTTCATCCTCTTCCCGCACGGCCGCGTCTCCGAGGTGCAACGCCGCCAGATGACCACGCCCGAGGAGGCCAACGTGCACGCGCTGGCCATCGAGGGGCATTTCGACGACGCGCAGGCCCGCGTGAAGGACATGTTCAACGACCACGCCTTCCGCGACGAGGTGGGACTGGCGGCCGTCAACTCGATCAACTGGGCACGGGTGCTGGCGCAGGCGGTCTATTACTTCACCGCCGCCGTCAGCCTTGGCGCGCCGCACCGCGCGGTCAGCTTCACGGTGCCCACCGGCAATTTCGGCGATGTCTTCGCGGGCTACATCGCCAAACGGATGGGGCTGCCCATCGGGCGGCTGGTGGTGGCCACCAACCAGAACGACATCCTGCACCGCTGCCTGACCACCGGGCGCTACGAGGTCGAGGGGGTCAGCCCCTCGATCAGCCCGTCGATGGACATCCAGGTCAGCTCGAACTTCGAGCGCGCGCTTTTCGACGTCTACGACCGGGATGGCGCGGCGGTGGCGCAACTGATGGAGGAGTTGAAGGGGCAGGGGGGCTTCACGCTCTCGCAGGGCGCGCTCGACCGGCTGCGCGAAACCTTCGCCTCGGGCCGTGCGTCCGAGGATCAGACGCGCGCCGCGATCGCCCGCACGCTGGAGGCGACGGGCGAGCTGCTCTGCCCGCACAGCGCCGTCGGCGTCCACGTTGCGGAGCAGGTGCGCGACCCCCATGTGCCGATGGTCACGCTTGCCACCGCCCATCCCGCCAAGTTTCCCGACGCCGTGGCAGAGGCCACCGGCCGCCGTCCGGGGCTTCCCCCCGGCATGGCGAACCTCTATGAGCGGCCGGAGCGCGTGACGCGGGTCGACAACGACCTCGCCGCCATCGAGAACCTGATCAGGGAGCGCATCGCCCGTTGACCGAGACCCGCCTCGACACACTTCCCAATGGCCTCAGGGTCGTGACCGAACACATGCCCGGCCTCGCCTCCGCCGCGCTGGGCGTCTGGGTCTGCGCCGGCGGGCGCGACGAGCGGGAGGAGGAGAACGGCGTCGCCCACTTCCTCGAGCACATGGCCTTCAAGGGGACCGAGCGGCGCAGCGCGCTCGAGATCGCCGAGGCGATCGAGGACGTGGGCGGCTACTTGAACGCCTACACCTCGCGCGATGCCACGGCCTATTACGCCCGCGTGCTGGAAGAGGACGTGCCGCTGGCGATGGACGTGATCGCCGACATCCTGCTCTCGCCCGCCTTCGCCGCGGACGAGATCGAGGTGGAGCGCGGCGTGATCCTGCAAGAGATCGGGCAGGCGCTGGACACCCCCGACGACATCGTTTTCGACTGGCTGCAGGAGGCCGCCTATCCGGGCCAGCCCTTCGGCCGCCCGATCCTTGGCCCCGCCGAGCGGGTCGCGGGTTTCGGCCGCGCGGACCTCGCGCGCTTCGTCCACGAGCACTATGCGCCTGGGCAGATGATCGTGGCGGCGGCCGGCGCGGTCGATCACGACAAGCTGATGCGGCTGGCAGAGTGGCACTTCGGCCACCTGGAACCCCGGACCGCAACGCCCCCGCCGCCCGCCGTCTTTCGCGGCGGCGAAATGCGCCGCGACAAGCCGCTGGAACAGGCGCACATGGCGCTTGCCTTCGAGGCGCCCAGCTATTCCGACCCGCTGCTCTACGCCTCGCAGGTCTGGTCGGTGGCGCTGGGCGGCGGCATGTCGAGCCGGCTGTTCCAGGAGATCCGGGAAAAGCGGGGCCTGTGCTACACGATCTTCGCGCAGGCCGGCGCGCATGCCGACACCGGCAGCCTGACGATCTACGCCGGCACCGGCGCGGAGGCGCTGGGCGAACTGGCCACGCTCACCTTCGACGAGATGAAGCGCGCCGCCGAGGACATGACCGAGGCGGAACTCTCCCGCGCCCGCGCGCAGATGAAGGCGGGGCTCTTGATGGGGCTCGAAAGCCCGTCGAACCGCGCCGAGCGGCTCGCGCGCATGGTGCAGGTCTGGGGCGCGGTGCCGACGGTCGAGGAGACGGCGGCGAAGATCGACGCCGTCGGCCGCGCCGACCTGCGCGCGGTGGGCGAAGGGATTGCCGCACAGGCGCCAATGGCGCTCGCACTCTACGGCCCGCTCGGCCGCGCGCCCGGCTACGAGGCGCTGCAGGCGCGCCGGGCGGCCTGATGTTCCTGCCGCGCCGGAAGGTCCGGCTCGAAACGGAGCGGATGAGCCTGCGCCCGCCGTCCCACGCCGATTTCCGCGACTGGACCGCGCTGCGCCAGCTGTCACGGGACTTCCTGGTCCCGTGGGAGCCAGCCTGGGCAGAGGATCATCTGTCGCGCAAGGCCTTTACCAACCGCGTCTACTGGGCCGGGCGCGCCATCACGCAGGGCACGGCGCTGCCGCTCTTCCTGATCCGGCGCGAGGATCAGCGCCTGCTGGGCGCGATCACGCTGGACAACATGCGGCGCGGGCCGTCGCAGTCCGGCACGCTGGGCTACTGGGTCGGGCAGCCGCACGCGCGGCAGGGCTACATGCGCGAGGCGATCGAGGCGGTCGTGCACCACGCCTGGACCCGGCTCGACATCTCGCGAATCGAGGCCGCCTGCCTGCCCGAGAACGCGGCCTCGCGCGGGCTGCTGGAAAAGGCCGGGTTCAAGTATGAAGGGGTGGCGCAGAGCTACCTTCAGATCGCGGGGCGCTGGCGGACCCACGTCCTCTATGCCGCTCTGCGCGCCGACCGGCGCGGCCGGACGGACGCGGGCTGAACGAGAGCGCTCGGCGCGCCCTCGCGGGCGCTTCTCGCGAAGAGGCCCCGCAAGGGGCCGATGAGCGCGCCGGAAAGGGCTGACGGCGCGTCACGGCGGCCTATCTCGAGCGACAGGAGGTGCCCGAAGATGATCCGACTGTTGCTTGCCGCGCTCGTCGCACTCGCCCCCGTCGCCGCGGTTGCCCAGACGGGCACACAGGACCGCCGCCCCAGCCATTGCGTCGCCATCGCCGACGCGGCGCCGGGGCTCGACTACATCCGCACCGCGGGCGGACCGGAACGGCTCTGGCGCGCCGCGACGCAGCCCAGCCACCGGGAACCGCTGCCGGACCACACCGTGCGGCTGCATTTCGTGGCCCACGCCTCCTTCCTCATCCGCACGCCCGGCGGGCTGACGGCGGTCACCGACTACACCGGCTTCATCGGCAATACCGAGTTGATCCCCGACGTGGTGACGATGAACCACGCGCACAGCACCCACTGGACGCCCGATCCCGACCCCGCGATTCCGCATGTCCTGCGGGGATGGGGGGAAGAGTTCGGTGCTGGCATCGAGCATCACCTCGACCTGGACGAGATGCTGGTGCGCAACGTGTCCACGGACATCCGGGGGGGCTTCAACGCGTCGGACGAGCCGAAGGGCAACTCGATCTTCGTCTTCGAGGTGGCGGGGCTCTGCATCGGGCATCTGGGCCACCTGCACCACATCCCGACGGACGAGCAGTTCGCGGCCCTTGGCCGGCTCGACGTGGTCATGGCGCCGGTTGACGGCGGCTACACCATGTCGCTCGACGACATGATCGCCACGCTCAAGCGCCTGCGGTCCTCCGTGGTGCTGCCGATGCACTGGTTCTCGGGCTCCTCGCTGGGCCGGTTCCGCGCCGGCATGTCCGACGACTTCGCCATCGTGGACGCGAACGGGCCCTACTACGACGTGAGCTTGCGGACGCTGCCGGATCGGCCCACGGTGGTCTTCCTGCAACCCGCCTTGCTGAGGGACTGATGGACGGCACCCGCCCGCTTGCCGACGCTGACGACGGCTTCGCCGCCGCGCTCGCCGCGCGCCTGCCGGAGGGGCGGATCGGCCGCCCCGATCCCGGCCACCTGGAGGAGCCGCGCGGCCGCTGGCAGGGGCGGGGCGGCGTGCTGGCGCGGCCCGCAACCACCGAGGAAGTGGCCCGGATCGTCCGCACCTGCGCAGAGGCGCGCGTGCCGGTCGTGCCCTACGGCGGCGGCACCGGCCTTGTGGGCGGGCAGATCGCGCAGGAGGGACCGCTGCCGGTGATCCTGTCGCTCGACCGGTTGAAGGCAATCCGCGAGGTCGACCCGCGCGAGAACGTCATGATCGCCGAGGCCGGCGCGGTACTGGCCGACATCCAGACTGCGGCGCGCGAGGCGAACCGCCTGTTTCCACTGTCGCTCGCCTCGGAGGGCACCGCGCGGATCGGCGGCCTGCTGGCCACCAACGCGGGCGGCATCAACACGCTGCGCTACGGCAATGCGCGGGCGCTCTGCCTGGGGCTCGAGGCGGTGCTGCCGGATGGCAGCATCTGGCACGGCCTCACGCGGCTGAGGAAGGACAACACCGGCTACGACCTGCGCGACCTGCTGATCGGGGCGGAGGGAACGCTGGGCGTGATCACCGCCGCCGCGCTCACGCTGCACCCCCGGCCTGCGGGCGAGGGGACGGCGCTGATGGCGGTGCGCGATCCCGCGGCGGCCTTGGACCTGCTGGCGCTGGCCCGCGACCGGATGGCCGAGGGCATCTCTGCCTTCGAGCTGATGCACCGGCAGGGCTTCGATTTCCTGGCCGAGACATTGCCCGACACGCGGCAGCCCTGGCCCGAGCCGCCCGAATGGTGCGTGCTGATCGAGGTGGGGCTGGCGCGCGGGCTGGACCCGGCCGAGGCGCTGCAGGATCTTTTCGCCGCAGCCCACGAGCCGGGCCTCGTCACCGACGGCATCGTCGCGCAGTCGGAGGCGCAGCGCGCCGACTTCTGGGCAGTGCGCGAGCGTATCCCCGAGGCAAACCGCCTGATCGGCGCGGTGTCGAGCCACGACATCTCGGTGCCGCTGTCCGCGATCCCCGAGTTCATCGCGCGGGCCGGCCCGGCACTGGCCCGCATCGACAGCTTCCGCATCAACTGCTTCGGCCATGCGGGGGACGGCAACCTGCACTACAATGTCTTTCCGATGCCCGGGCGCACGCGCGCGGATCACGAACACCAGCGCGAGGCGATCAAGCGCTGCGTGCACGACCTAGTTCACGCGCTTGGCGGGTCCGTCAGCGCCGAGCACGGCGTGGGGCGGCTCAAGGTCGCGGACCTTGAGAGGTATGGCGATCCCGCGAAGCTGGCGGCGCTCAGGGCGATCAAGGCGGCGCTCGACCCCGCGGGCATCATGAACCCGGGCGCGGTGCTGCGGGCGCCCTGATCGATGCGCTCAGGCGCTGCGCGCGCGCGGCAAGGGCGGTGTGCAGCGCGCGCCGCAGCGCGATCCATGGCGCTGCCCGCGCGACCGCGGTGTCCCAGGGACCCTCGGCGTCCCGGGCGTCTCCAAGCGCCACAAGCGGAAGGTTTGGCGCATGTTCCCTCAGATCGTCGAGTGCCGACACGTCGTCGTCAACCGCCCGAAGATCGACGATTGCCGCCGACCAGGCCTGCGGCGCGGCGGCCAATGCGTCGAAAAGCGCATCGGCATTGTCGCTCAGATGAACTTCGTGCCCTGCCTCTGCCAAGCGGCGCGCATGGTCCAGCACCCGGCCATCCCGGGAGCAAATGAAGGCCACGCGCGGCGCGTCCGCAGGCAGGACCCGGGGCGTCAGCACGTCCCAGCGCGCAACATCAGGAAGGGTTTCGGTCGCGTCCTGCGCCCTTACCACACCGCGGCCCGAAGGACGGCGCACCGGCCGGTCGTAGGCCCCGAGCGGCGGGCCCGGACGCGGCTGCCCGAAAAGACCGGCGCCAAGCAGCACAACGACGACAAGGCCAAGCTGCACCGCGAAAGCAAGCCCGATGGCGCCAGGCAGACCCGCACCGCCGACAAGTGCCGCGATGAACGCCAGCAGGCCGACCGGCCCCGAGACCAGCACCGCGACGAGCGCCGCGCCCGGCGCTGCGGCCCTGCTGACCGCGCCGTCCTCGTGCGCGCGCGGTGCCTCGTTGCGCGCGTCACGCGCCTGTTGCCGTCTCGCATCTCGCATCGTCGACGATTGTACCCTCTTGCCCTTCGCCGCAATCTCATCCCTCGTGCGGCCGTCGCCGCACAATCTATTGGCGAACGCGTCGCTTATAAAGCAACTTTGAAGGAAGTCCGGGGGTTCCGAAGGGTAATCAGCGGAATACTGCCGCGGCCTTCGCGGGCGCTCGGGCCGCTCAGAGCCCTTCGAAGCTGCAAAGCGCGTAGACGTCCATCCCGAGCGATTCCAGCCGCTTGCGCCCGCCCAGGTCGGGCAGGTCGATGATGAAGGCGCAGCCGAGAATGTTGCCGCCCAGCCGCTCGACCAGCCGGATGCCGGCCTCGGCCGTGCCGCCGGTGGCCAGCAGGTCGTCGACGATCAGCACCGTTTCGCCCGGCTGGATCGCATCGTCATGCACCTCGACCACCGCCTCGCCGTATTCGAGGGTGTAGGATTCGCTGATCGTCGCGGCGGGCAGCTTGCCCTTCTTGCGCACCGGTACGAAGCCGCAGCCCAGCTGATGCGCGACCGCACCGCCAAGGATGAAGCCCCGCGCCTCCAGCCCCGCGACCTTGTCGATCCGGCGGCCCGCATAGGGATGCAGCATCCGGTCCACCGCCATGCGAAAGCCGCGCGCATCCGCGAAGAGTGTCGTCACGTCGCGGAACAGGATCCCCTCGTGCGGGAAGTCCACGATGGTGCGGATGTAGTCCTTGATGTCCATTGCCGCAGCCTCGGTCACAGCACCCGCCCCGCGATCGTCTGCAGTCGCGCCACCATTTGCGGGTCGCGGGCCGAGGGCACGGTCAGGATCGCGTGCTCCAGTGCGCGGTCGCAGCCATGCGGGCAGGTCGTGCGCTCCGGCCCCAGCAACTCGGGCAGGGCCGCGATCATCCGGCGCGCCTTGTCCGCGTTGGCCGCGGCGGTGGCGAGGATCTGCGTCACCTCCACCTCGCCGTGGTCGGGGTGCCAGCTGTCGTAGTCCGTCACCATCGCGACGGAGGCGTAGCAGAGCTCCGCTTCGCGGGCGAGGCGCGCCTCGGGCATGTTGGTCATGCCGATCACGTCCGCGCCCCAGTGCTCGCGGTACATCCGGCTTTCGGCCAGGGTCGAGAACTGCGGCCCCTCCATGGCAAGGTAGGTGCCGCCGCGATGCACCCGCGCGCCGGCTGCAGCCGCCCCGGCCTCTGCCGCGTCCGAGAGTCGCGGGCAGGTGGGATGGGCAAGACTCACATGCGCCACGCAGCCCGGACCGAAGAAGCTGGGTGCGCGGCCCCTGGTGCGGTCGATGAACTGATCCACGATCACGAAGTCGCCCGGCGCCATCGCCTCGCGGAACGAGCCCACGGCAGAGACGGAGAACACGTCCGTCACCCCCAGCGTCTTGAGCGCCGCGATGTTGGCGCGATAGGGCACCGATCCGGGGTCCAGCGGATGCCCCCGCCCGTGCCGCGGCAGGAACGCGATGTCCACGCCCCCAAGCCGCCCGGTCAGGATCGCGTCAGAGGGATCGCCCCAGGGCGTCTCGACATGCCGCCACCGCGCGTCCTCGATCCCTTCGACCTCGTAGAGCCCCGAGCCGCCGATCACCCCGATCATCCGTTGCGCCATCGCCTGTCCCTTTCGCCGTCGCGCCACAGCGTTAGCCCCCGGCGGCGGGCTTGGCAAACCCCGCCTTTCAGGCGATCCGCGCGCGCAGGTTGCGCAGGTGGTCGGGAAAGGCGCGGTCCGACACCTCGGCCTCGCGCACCAGCCAGTCGAAGTGCTGCACGAAGGCCTGCACGCGCTCGTTGTCGCGGAACGCCAGGTAGTTGCGCCCGACATAGAGCACCGCCAGCAGCGGGCCGAAAACCGTGACCGGCGCGGAATAGACCCGGCGCGCGTCGAACAGGAAGATGCGCAGGCGCGGGAAGAACTGTGCGTTGAGGTCCAGAAAATGGTCGATCTGCGCGCGCCGCAGGTCCGCGGGAAGCCCGCTGTAGTATCCGGTGGCCGCGGCGAAGCTGTCGATCTCGAAAAGCGGCATCGCGATCTCGTAGTCCGAGCGCGCGCCGCGCATCCATGCCAGCCGGTCCTGCGCCGCGCCGATCGCCTGCGCCGCCGTCCGGCCCAGGTGCGGCGTGTATTCCCATTCCAGCATCGCCTGCGTCTTCATCATGTCGGGCATGCCGGCGGGGACATGGCGGATCTTGTAACCCTCCGCTTCGCGGTGCCAGGCAAAGATCTGTTCGTCCACCAGCGCGCGGGGCGCCTCGGTCAGCGTCATGGAATGCGCCATGATCTCTGCCGCGCTTTCGGGACGGTCCGACAGCGACAAGAGCCAGTCGGCCGAAACCCGGAGCGCCGCGGCGCAGGCGCCCACGACCTGCGCATTGGGCAGCCGTGCGCCCCGGTCGGACAGAAGCTGCGAGACGGTCGAACGGTCCACGCCGATCGCGCGGGCCAGCGCGCTCTGGCTCAGCCCCTCCGTATCCATCGCTTGTTTCAAGCGTGCCCGGAACTGTTCCGCGCGCACACGTTTGTCGATCATGTCCATCATATGTTTACTGATATCACAATTGCAGAAGTTTGTTAATCATATTCCGAATTCCCAACGCCGCGCCGACTGCGTATCCGCTTGGCACGCATCAACGAAAAGGAGGACTGAATGGAGACGCGGGCGCGCTCGCTGCTCAAGGCCGTGCTGTGGCAGGTGATCGGACTCGTGACGACGACGCTTGTCGGTCTGGTGCTCACGGGGTCCGCAGTCGTCGGGGGCGCGATGGCTCTGGCCAACTGCGCCATCGGCCTTCTTGCCTATATCATCTACGAACGCCTCTGGGTTCACATCCGCTGGGGCCGGCTGCATGGATGACCGGCACGCCGGCGGCGTGGAGTGGCCCACGCTGGCCATCGCTGCGCTGGCCTATGGCCTCTGGGGGCTGGGCACCACGCTGGCCGCGGCGCTCTGGCTGCCGCTAGGGATCGCCCTGGCGGCGCTGGGCGCGGCGCTGCATGGCTCGCTCAGCCACGAGGCGCTGCATGGCCACCCGTTCCGCGACGCGCGCGCCAACGCCGCGCTGGTCTTTCCGGCCCTTGGCGTTGCCGTGCCCTACCTGCGCTTCCGCGACACACACCTTGCGCACCACACCGACGCCATCCTGACGGACCCTTACGACGACCCGGAAAGCAACTACCTCGACCCGGCCGTCTGGGCGCGCCTGCCGCGCTGGCGGAAGCGCCTGCTGGTGCTCAACAACACGCTTCTGGGCCGGATGATCCTTGGTCCGGCGCTGGGGCAATGGGCCTTCATGGCCGAGGACTGGCGCGCAATCCGGGCGGGCGACCGCCGCGTGCTGGCGGGCTGGCTGCTGCATGTTCCCTCCGTCGCGCTGGTGCTGGGCTGGGTGGCCTGGATCGGCGCGATGCCGTGGTGGGCCTTTGCGCTCTCCTGCTATCTGTCGCTCTCGCTGCTGCGTATCCGCACCTTCCTGGAGCATCAGGCGCATGAGCGCGCGCGCGCCCGCACGGTGATCATCGAGGACCGGGGGCCGCTGGCCCTGCTGTTTCTCAACAACAACCTGCACGTCGTGCACCACATGCACCCCAAGGTGCCGTGGTATCGCCTGCCCGCGCTCTACCGCGCGAACCGCGACCGATATCTGGCACGCAACGACGGCTATGCCTTTGCCAGCTACGCCGAGATCTTCGCCCGCTACCTGACCCGCGCGAAGGACCCGGTGCCGCATCCGCTCTGGCCAAGGGGCTGAGCGCGCGCCAGAAGGGCGCATCGAGCTCTGGACTTGGGTGACATTCGCGGCCGCGGCGTTCCGGACGCTGCGCTTCACGCTGCAGACGGTGCGGCGCGCCGGCACCCTCTCGACCCCTGGCGCGACCTTGCATCTGCGCCAGCCGGGCGAGATCGGTCGCGTTCGGGCCGCGCGGCGGGTGGCGCTCCGGCGGGGCTGGCCGGCATGGGCGGCAGCCTCTGCCGGTTTCTCGCCTGCACGTCGGAGACCGCGGCGCTGGTCAAGGCGGTGGGGCAGGCCGAGCTGCCGATGTCGCGCGCCGTGACATGGCGAACTTCCGCAAGCCTGTCAGCCGGTCGGACCAGGCCGGCATCGGGCTGTTCGTCGCTTCCATGCTGGCGCTGGTGCTCTTCACCCGTGGGCGACCGGCATCACTCCGGCATCGGCTTTCCGTAGAGCCGCAGGAACAGGCTTTCCTCGTCGGTATTCCGGAAGAAGGGGACCGAGGGCGGCGGGCCGGGATCGGCCACGCGCGCCGCGACCTCGGCCAGCACCACCTCGGTGATGAAGGGCAGGTTGGCCTCGCGCACATGTTCCAGCGGGATCCAGCGCAGGTGGCTCAACTCCTCCTCGGCATGGGTGAAATCGTCGGGGTCGCTCGCGATCCGGTCGGCATCGACGAGAAAGAATCGCGCGTCGAAGCGGCGCGGCCGGCCGGGTGGCGTGATCGCGCGGAAGACGAAATTCAGCCCCTCCGCCGAGGGGACATGCCCCGTCGCCGCGAAGCGCGCCCAGTCGGCATGCGGTGCCGCGGGCCAGGCACCCGGCCGGCCCAGGATCAGGCCCGTCTCTTCCCACAACTCGCGCACCGCCGCGGCGGCCAGTGCATCCACCAGCCGGGGCGAGGCGCCCTCTTCCAGCCGTGCGCGGCACAGCGGGCCGAGCGGTGCGGCAAGCGGCACGTCGGCGTCCGCCGGATCGACCGCGCCGCCGGGAAAGACCACCTTGTTGGGCATGAAGGCCGCGGCCGACCCGCGCTGTCCCATCAGGATGCGCGGGCGGGTGTCCCGGTCGCGCAGCACGATCACCGTGGCCGCATCGCGCACCCGCGACTTGTCCTCCGCTCCGGCCGTGTCGCTCCGCATCGCCCCTCCCGCCTGGGCGGGCGCGTCAGGCGGCGTCCCCGAAGCCGTGCATGAAGCGCGACCACTGGAAGGCCACGATGGCGCCCTTCAACCGCGGCAAGAGATACAGCGAGAGCGCGACGCAGCCAACCGCGAAGATCGAGAACAGCACCAGCGGCTCGGGTTGCCAGGTCGTGAAGGCGAAGAGCAGCAGGGGCGCCATCAGGTGCCCCACGATCAGCAGGGTCAGATACGCGGGCCCGTCGTCCGCCCTGTGATGGTGCAGTTCTTCCTCGCAGACAGGGCAGGCGGGCCGCACGGTCAGATACCCCGACAGCATCGGCCCCTGCCCGCAGTTCGGGCAGCGCCGCCGCCAGCCGCGCCGCAAGGCTTGCCACGTCGGCCGCCCGGGCGCATTGATTGTCTGGTCTGCCATGTCGCGTCCCTTGTCCGTGCCGCGCCAGTTTGACGCCTCGCGCGGCAGATGGAAGGCGACAGCCTGTCCTTGCGTCCCGATGTCGCAAAAGTGGCTGACGCAGGGTCTTGCACGCGATCGGCGACGGCATCGCCGGCCTGCGGCGTAACAGGTTCCGACGGCGCGGCGGGGCCGCCGGCGGAGGAACCGCAGCAAAGAAGGGAAAGACCATGCGCAAGGATCTGACGATCATGCTGGCGGCGGCGCTGCTTGCGGGCGGCGCCGGTGGCCTGACCGCGGCCGAGGACACGGGGCCGATGCGGGGCGAGGAGCACCGCGCAGGGATCTTCGACAGCGTCGACGCGGACGGCGACGGGCGGGTGACCCGCGCCGAGATCGAGGCGCATCGCGCGGCACGCTTCGCCGCCGCCGACACCGATGGCAACGGGCGGCTCACGGCAGGGGAGCTGTCTGCGGCGGTCGCCGACCGGAGAGGCCAGTGGCACGGAGAGCGCGCGGCGCGGATGATCCGCCGGCTCGATACCGACGGCGACGGCGCCCTTTCGGCAGAGGAATGGGCGGACCGCCCCGGTCCGGCGCGGATGTTCCACCGGCTCGATGCGGACGGCGACGGCGGCATCTCGGCGCAGGAGTTCGCCGAGGCGCGCCCGATCCGCCAAGCGCGCGCGGGTCAAGGACCGTGGCGCGATGCGGGGCGAGAAAACTATCGCGACGGGTATCGGGATGGCTATCGCGACGGCTTTCGCGACATGATGCGGATGGATCGGCTGCGAGACCGGGACTGACGCGCGCTTGCCCGGCCGCGTGCCGCGCGCTGCGTGCCCGCGGCCGGGACGACCCGGCGCGGCGGGATGCGGCCGCCGCGGATGCGGCGCGCCTTCAGGAGCTGCTGGAGCGCCCTCCGCGCCGGCTCTCGCGCGCAAGGGGCCAGCCGGGCCGGCGCAGTTCGGAATGACGCTGCGGAATGGAGCGGTGCGCCCGTCGCGGCGCTCCGCGCGACAGGCGCCCGGGCGGTGGTTCGCGGGCACCGCGGCGGGGGCGGCTGGATCGACCGTTTCCGTCGTGTTCCGCGCGAGTCTGTCTGCAAAGCGTTCCCTGACGGGACAGGCAGGCGCCCGACCGCGCAGCCGCATTTGTGCTCACGCCGCCGACCGATGCGCGCTCACGCGGTTCCGGCCGCGCGCCTTCGCGCTGTAGAGGGCGCGGTCGGCGCGTTCCAGCAGGGCT
Source organism: Rhodosalinus sp. (assembly GCF_046542825.1). Taxonomy (GTDB): domain Bacteria; phylum Pseudomonadota; class Alphaproteobacteria; order Rhodobacterales; family Rhodobacteraceae; genus Rhodosalinus. Next base: position 22,081 of record NZ_JBKHAQ010000034.1, read on the forward strand.
TCCGCGCCCTGCGGACCGGATGATGCGGGTGTCGGTCCCGCCGCGCCCGGGACTGCGGCGATGCCGATCGAGACGGTCACCTGCACGCTCTCGTCGCGCCCGCGCAGCGCGAACGGCGTCTCGGCGATGATCCGGCAAAGCCGCCGGCCGGTCCGTTCCGCCGCGGCGGCATCGCGGCCGGGCAGGACGACGAGGAACTCCTCTCCGCCGAGGCGCGCGGCGATGTCCTGCTCTGTCAGGCTGCGCCGGATGCGCGCGGCCGTTTCCGCAAGCACCGCATCCCCGGCGGCATGCCCGTATGCGTCGTTGATCGCCTTGAAATGGTCGAGGTCGGCTATCAGCACCGCCAGGGAACGCCCCGTCACCAGAGCCTCTTCCGTCAGGTGCGCCAGTTTCGGAAGCGCGAAGCGACGGTTGTAGAGCCCGGTGAGGGGATCCGTCACCGCCGCGTCGAGCCCCTCGTGCAGGTGGTCGCGCAGCCGGTCGGCGCGGCGCTTGGCGGCCAGCCGTGCGGCGAGGCGCAGCGCAAGTTCCTCTGCGTCGAACGGGCCGGCGAGCGCATCCTGTGCGCCCATGTCGAGCGCCTGCGCCGCATCCGCTTCGGCACCGGCACCGGAGGCCTGCACCAGCAGGACCGCGGCGCGGGTGGCGCGCTGTGCCCGGAGGGCAGGCACCAGGGCGGCTGCGCACGGCCCCGTCCCGCCCTCTGCCAGCACCAGCGCATCCAGCGCATCGCCCGGCCCAAGCGCCAGCACGCCGCGACGGTCGATCTGTCGAACGCGGGCGCCGAAGGCGGCGGAAAGCGCTTCCACCTGTGCGGGCCGGCTGGCAAGCAGCGCCACCTTCGCGGGCCGGTCGAATCCCGCGGGCGGCTCGGCGAAGCCCAGCGCGCGGCGCGTCGCTTCGCGCAGACGCAGTTCCGCGGTGTCCTCCCGATCCCTGAGCAGCCGCCGCAACCGCGCAAGCAGGAGCGGCGCGGCCGTGCACCGCGTGATCGCGTCGTCGGCCCCGGCGGTCAGCGCGTCGAGGCGGGCCGCCCGGTCCGCTTCGGGCGTGAGCACCGCGAGGGCCGGTGACGCAGCGCCGCGCGCCGTGTCACCCAAGCGCTGGCGCATCTCCGCAACGGACAGGTCCGGCAGGTCGGACGCGGCCAGCAGGACCTCCGCAGGCTCCCTGCGTGCCGCTTCCAGCGCCTCCGCGCCCGACGCGGCGAGCACGACGCGGCGAAAGGCGCCCCCCAATTGCGCCCGTAGCGCGATCCGCCGGGTCGCCACCGCATCCGCAATCAGGATGGTCCCCGTCATCGCCGGTCCGCCGCTTGCCAAGTCACGGCTCCACTCTTTACTCAACTGGTTAAGAAACCCTTTCGAGGAGGCAGGTGGCGATGGCGCTTGCGCGGGAACGGGCCGAGGCGGTGGCGGCAGAGGCGCTGGGCTGGATCGCGGGCGACGGCGAGCTTCTGGGCGTCTTCATGGGCAGCACGGGGATCGGTTTGGACGACCTGCGCGCCGCGGCCGACACGCCGGAGGTGCTGGCCGCGGTGCTGGATTTCCTGATGCAGGACGACGCCTGGGTCACCGGCTTCTGCGACGCGGCGGGCCTGCCTTACGACACGCCTGCGCAAGCGCGCGCGGCGCTGCCGGGCGGTGTTCAGGTGCACTGGACATGACCGGCCTGCGCGCCCGTGCAGTGCTGTTCGACAAGGACGGCACGCTGTTCGGCTTCCACGCGACCTGGTCGGCCTTCGCGGCGCAGGTGATCGACGAACTCGCGGCCGGCAGCGCGTTACGCGCGGCCGCGATGGCCCGCGCGCTGCGCTTCGACCGTGCCGCCGGTGCCTTTCACCGCGACAGCCCGGTGATCGCCGGGACCAACCGCGAGGTGGCGGAACTGGTCGCCGCGGCCTTGCCCGGCGCCGATGTCGACGCGCTCGAGCCCTGGCTTGCGGCCCGCGCGGCGGAGGCACCGCTCGCCCCGGCGGTGCCGCTTGCGCCCCTGATGGCCCGGCTGCGGGACATGGGTCTGCGCCTGGGCGTGATGACGAACGACAGCGAACTCTCGGCGCGCGCCCATCTGCTGACGGCGGAGATCGAGGCGGCCTTCGACTGGATGGCGGGGGCCGACAGCGGCCACGGGGCCAAGCCCGACCCCGCGCCGCTGCTGGCCTTCGCGCGCGCGCTTGATCTGGCGCCGGCGCAGGTGGTCATGGTGGGCGACAGCCTGCACGACCTGCACGCCGGGCACGCGGCCGGGATGCAGGTGGTTGGCGTGCTGACCGGCCCCGCGCTGGAGCCCGATCTTGCCCCGCATGCCGATGCCGTGCTGCCCGACATCGGCCATCTGCCGGACTGGCTTCGCGTGTGACGCGGACCGCGGGCACGGCCGCCGGTGGAGTCCCGGACGGACTGAGGTCGCTTTGCGGGCAAGGCCGCACGCCTCATGCAGCGCCCGCTGGTGGAACCGGTCGTGGAGCGGAGGATTGCGCTCGCGTCGGCCCCGGGGCGAAGGCACTCGCCCGCGGCCGACGCTGTGGTGCGTGCGGCGCGGCGCTTCGCCTGGCCGGGATGAGGGGGCGGAGCGTGCCGCGGGCAGGGCGGCTCGCCTTGCGCGGTGGGCTCCTGGCGCTCCGCAGCCTGCGTCCTTGGCGCATCGTCTCGTCGGGCCGTGCCGTGCCGTCCGCGCGCAGGGACCGACTGGCGGAGCGTGGGCCATGGTCGCGCGAATCCGACGCCACCCGTCGCATCCAGACACGCGAGGCGCGATCGGGGCTGCGCTGAATGCCCGAAACCGCGACATGGGAGCCCCACAGATGCCTCGCAACGCAGAGAGCGCAAAAGACGACCCCGCCCCCAGACGCCGGCGGGGCGGGGGGCGTGCCGGCGCGGCCTCGCGCCGGGGGCACGCCGTGATCGAGCAGCCGCCCTGGCGCCTGCCGGTCAATCCCGATCCGCCGGTCGAGCCGCTGGACGAGGCGGGCGTTCAGGCGATCCACGACGGCGCCATGCGCATCCTCGAGGAGATCGGCATCGCCTTTCTGCACCCCGAAGCGGTGGAGATCCTGCGCCGCGCAGGCTGCGTCGTGGACGGTGAGGTGGTCCGCATGGACCGCGGCCTGGTGATGGAGATGGTGGCGAAATGCCCCGCGCAATGGGACATCACCCCGCGCAATCCCGACCGCCGGATCACGGTGGGCGGCCGCCATATCCTGTTCGGCAACGTCTCGTCGCCGCCCAATTACTGGGACATGGAGATCGGCCGGAAGATGCCCGGCACGCGCGAGCAGTGCCGCACGCTGCTCAAGCTCACGCAGTATTTCAACTGCATCCATTTCGCCGGCGGCTACCCGGTCGAGCCGGTGGACCTGCACCCCTCCGTGCGCCATCTCGACGTGCTCTACGACAAGCTCACGCTGACCGACAAGGCGATGCACGCCTACTCGCTCGGCGCCGAGCGGGTGGACGACGTGATGGAGATGGTGCGCATCGCGGGCCGTCATTCGCACGAGGACTTCGAGAGCGGCCCGAAGATGTATACCAACATCAACTCCACCTCGCCGCTCAAGCACGACTTTCCCATGATGGACGGCTGGATGCGGCTGGCCCGCCGCAACCAGGGCCTTGTCGTCACGCCCTTCACGCTGGCGGGCGCGATGGCGCCGGTGACGATGGCGGGCGCGGTGGCGCAAAGCCTGGCAGAGGCGCTTTCGGCCGTGGTGCTGGCGCAGGTGATCCGCCCCGGCGCCTGCACCGCGATCGGCACCTTCACCTCGAACGTCGACATGAAGTCCGGCGCGCCGGCCTTCGGCACGCCGGAATACATGCGCGCCACGCAGATGACCGGGCAACTGGCGCGATTCTACGGGCTGCCGATGCGCGCCTCGGGCGTCTGCGCGGCCAATGTGCCCGACGGTCAGGCGA
>NZ_JBKHAQ010000156.1:0-5249 GCF_046542825.1 Rhodosalinus sp.
AGCGTTCCGTCAGCTTGCGGGTCGCCGGGATCACGCCGGTCAGCATCATCACCGGATCGTCGCCGGTGACGGCGAAACCCGAGATGGCCGCGCGGGGGCTCAGGCCCAGCCGCTCTGCCGTCTTCTCCTCCGCGATCAGCATGGCGCCCGCGCCGTCGGTGATCTGGCTCGAATTGCCGGCCGTCACGCGCCAGCCGATCTGCGGGAAGCGCGCGCTCATCTCGTCGGTGTGGAAGGCAGGGCTCAGCTCGGCCAGCTTCTCGGAGCTGGTATCGGGGCGCGGGCCCTCGTCCTCTGTCACGGTGTGCCCGTCCACGTCGAGCGGCACGATATCGCGCGCCACGATCCCGCGCGCCGAGACCGCGTGCTGGTGCGAGCGAAACGCGTAGTCGTCCATCTCCACGCGCGAGAGATCCCATTGCGCCGCGATCAGCTCTGCCGAGATGCCCTGATGCACCAGCCCCTCGGGGTAGCGCGCGTGCAGCATCGGGCCGAGGTTGTCGCGCCCCATCCGGTTCGACTTCATCTCGACCCGGCTCATCATCTCGACGCCGCCCGCGATGACCATGTCACAGGCCCCGGCGATCACCCCCTGCGCGGCGAAGTCCATCGCCTGTTGCGCAGAGCCGCATTTGCGGTCGAGCGTCACCGCCGGCACGGAGTCCGGGAAACCCGCGGCCAGCACCGCCTGCCGTCCGATGTTGGCCGCCTGCTCGCCCACCTGGATGACGCAGCCGGTAATGACATCCTCGACCAGCGCGGGGTCGACGCCCGTCCGCGCGACCAGCGCCTGAAGCACGCGCGCGTAGAGGTCCACCGGATGCAGCGCCGCCAGCGCGCCATTCGCCCGCCCCCGCCCGAAGGGCGAGCGCACCACGTCCACGATGACGGCACGCCGGGCCATCAGGCCCCCTTTCGTCTCAGCGTCAGGTTCATCGCCTCGCTGCGGATCTGCACCACGGGGCTGTTGGCCACCTTCATCAGCCGGCGCGCCTCGTCAAGCTCGGGCGAGGACAGCAGCGGATAGTCGCGCGCGACCGGGCCCGCGGCCCACATCGCCTTGAGGTCGTGCTCGGGCACCAGCGCGCGCAGGATCAGCTCGTCGTCGTTCTTCGTGCCATATCGCTTGCGCAGCTCCTCGATGGTGGGCTGCTCGGGCGGGTTGGCCACGACTTCCTTCGCGCGCGAAGACGACATGATCCTGTCCAGAACGTTCGGTTCGATGGGCGCCACGGTCTGCCCGTAGAAGCCCGCCGCGTATTGTATCACCTCGTCCGGGATGACCGAATAGCGTTTTCCCGTCACCACGTTCAGCACGGCGAGCGTGCCGACAAGCTGGGAAAACGGCGTCGCCATCCCGGGATAGCCCAGCTCGCGCCGGACCACCGCGGTTTCCTCCAGCACGTCGCCCAGCCGGTCGGTCATGTTGTATTGCGCAAGCTGCGCCTTGAGCGTGCCGGTCATGCCGCCGGGGATCTGGTGCTCGGTCGAGAGCACGTCGTATTCGTTGAACTGATCGACGAGGAAGCCCGCCGCCTTGCCCACCGCGCGGAAGTGGTCCGCCACCGGCTGGAAGAGCGAGGTGTCGAGGTCGTGGGTGTGCCCCAGAAGCTCGATGTTGCGCACCACGCTTTCGGTCGAAGGCACCGAGGGGCCGTTCGCCATGGGGCGCGCGGCGGTGTGCAGGATCGTGACACCCAGGTCGATGATGTCCACATAGGCCTTGCCGGAAAGGCCCAGGATGTTGTTGGCGTGGAATTCCAGCGGCTTGTCGCCGATCCGGGCCTTGATCGCGGGCACCAGCGTCCTGAGCCGCTCCTTTTCCAGCACGCCGGCGGTGTCGTAGAGCAGGATGGTGTCCACATCCGGCGAGGCGGCCAGTTGCCCCGCCTTCTCGGCGAAGAATTCGTCGGTGTGCACGGGCGAGAGCGCGAACATCACCGCGCCCGCGACCTCGGAGCCGTATTCCTTCGCCACCTTGGCCAGGCGGTGCATCTTGTCGATGTTGAAGAGCACGTCGTAGATCCAGAAGGACCGCACGCCGTGCTCGTTCAGCTGCCGCATCCAGCAGTCCATCAGCGCGTCGGGCGTCACGCCGAAGGTGACGGAGGCGTTCGAGCGCATGCCGCCCCGGATGCGCGTGCGCGGCATCGCGTCCACCAGAAGGTCCAGCCCCTCCCACGGGTTTTCGCGCGCGTGCTTGATCATCACCTCCATCAGCGACGATCCGGCAAGGTCGATGACACGAAATCCCGTCTTGTCGATCAGCGGCGCGACGGGCAGCGCCATGCCCGCCTGCATGCGCATCCCCCAAAGGCTCTGCTGGCCGTCGCGCATGGTCTCGTCGAGAAATTCGATATGGGCCATCGGGCTCACTCCTGTTCCAGAAAGGCGGGCAGGGCGCGATCTTCCAGCCAGCGCGTCGAGAATGCGCCGGTGCGGAAGTCGGGGTGCCCGACGATGTAGGCGGCCAGTGGCAGCGTGGTCGCCACGCCCTGCAGCCGAAAGTCGCGGATGGCGGCGAGCATCCCCTCGATGGCGGCCTCGCGGGTCGCGCCACGGACGATGAGCTTGCCCACCATGCTGTCGTAGAAGGGCGGGATCAGGTCGCCCGCCCGCATGTGGCTGTCCAGGCGGATGCCCGCGGCCTCCGGCGGGTGCCAGGCCGTCACGCGGCCCGGCGCGGGCAGGAAGCCGTTGCGCGGATCCTCGGCGTTGATCCGCACCTCCAGCGCGTGGCCGTCGAAGGCGACATCCTCCTGCCGCACGCCGATTCCCTGCCCCGCCGCGACCGAAAGCTGCCGCGCGATCAGGTCGTGGCCCGTGATTTCCTCGCTCACCGGATGCTCGACCTGGATGCGCGAGTTGACCTCGATGAAGTAGAAATCCTCGCGGTCCATGTCGTAGAGGAACTCGACCGTGCCCGCGTTGCGGTAGCTGGCGTGGGCGCAGAGCCGCACGGCGGCCTCGCGCATCCGCGCCTGCACCTCCGCGGGCATGGCCGTGACCTGCGCCTCCTCGATCAGCTTCTGATACCGCCGCTGGACCGAGCAGTCGCGGTCGCCGAAATGCACGACCGCGCCCTCGCCGTCGCCCACCACCTGCACCTCGACGTGGCGGGCGCGCTCGACGAAACGCTCCATGTAGAGCCGCCCGTCGCCGAAGGCGGCCTCGGCCTCGCGGCTGGCGCGGGAGAAGCTCGATTTCAGCTCCTCGGGCGTGCGGGCGAGGAACATGCCCTTGCCGCCGCCGCCCGCGCTGGCCTTCATCACCACCGGATAGCCGATCTCTTCCGCCGCTTCCTGCGCAGGGGCAACTTCGGCGATGTGATCGGTGCCCGGCACGGTGGGCACCTCCGCCGCCTCGGCCAGACGGCGGGCCGAGAGCTTGTCGCCCAGCGCCTCGATCGTCTCGGGGCGGGGGCCGACGAAGGCGATCCCCTCCTCCGCGCAGCGGCGGGCGAGTTCCGGCTTCTCCGACAGGAAGCCGTAGCCGGGATGCAGCGCGTCGCAGCCCGTGGCCCTGGCCGCGTGCAGGATCAGGTCGACGTTCAGGTAGCTCTTCGGCGCCTTTGCCGGCCCCAGCACCACCGCGCGGTCCGCCATCCGCGCACCCAGGCCGTCCTTGTCGGCCGCGGACACGCCCAGCACCGTCTCGAGCCCCAGCGCCTTCGCGGTGCGCAGGATTCGAACCGCGATCTCGCCGCGGTTGGCCACGAAGAGGCGGTTGATCGTCATGGCCTCAGTCCGGCTCGATCCACCTGAGAGTCTGGCCGTATTCGACCATCTGCGCGTCCTCGACGCAGACCTCGCGCACGGTGCCCGCCACGCCCGCCCGCATGGTGGTGAAGAGCTTCATCACCTCGATCAGGCAGACCTCGGTCTCGGGCGTGACCCTGTCGCCCACGGAGACGTAAGGCGCGGCGCCAGGCTCTGGCGCCTTGTAGAACGTGCCGAGGTTGGTGGCCGTCACGGCGACCCATCCCTCCTGCGGGCGCGCGTCCGCGGGTGTGTCGGCCGAAGCGCCGGCGTCCACCGGCCCAGCCGGTGCCCGACTTTCGGGTGCCGGTGCGACAGGCACGCCCGCAGAAGGCGGCAGAGCGGCCGGCGCGACCGCGCCGGACGGCCCGCGGGCCGAGGCATCCTTTGACAGGAAGATTTCCTCGCCCCCGATCTCCAGGTGCATCTCTTCCCAGTCGGAGTCGTCGAAGATGCGGATCAGTGCCTCGATGTCGCTCGTCTTCAGGCCCATCCCTGTCCCTCTCATCCTTGCGCCGAGACGGCGACGGTCTCGCGGTCCTCGTGCGCCATGCCCGCCCGCGCGCCCGCCAGCAGGAGCGGCAGCGCGGGTTTGCCGATCACGAACTTCAGCCCCGCGGACAGCGCGGCCGACATCCCCTCTTCCGTGGCCAAAGCGCCCCCGGTCGCGGCCTCCGCACCCCTGAGCAGGTTCGGCAGGTTCGCCGCGTCCTCACTGCCCTCGATCGTGTTCAGGTCCACGATCTGCGCGGCAGGCGCCGCGTCCGGCGTGTGCACCGGGATCGGACAGGTCGCCTGCGCCCAATCCTTCAGCTGCGCCAGGTCGGTCTCGGCGTTCTCGTCGGGCGCCTCGGCGGCAAGCGCCCCGGCATAGATGCGGCCCGTGGACCCGTCCACGGTGACGGTTTGCCCGGCGTGCGCCGTAACGCTTCCTTCGCCGCACCCCACCACACAGGCGATGCCCAGCGCGCGGCTGACCACGGCGGCATGGCTGGTCGCGCCGCCCCTCTCGGTGATGACCGCCCTTGCCGCGAGCATCCCGTGCAGATCCTCGGGGCTGGTGGTCACGCGGGCCAGGATGACGTCCTCGCCCTGTGCCGCGCGGCGCTCTGCCTCGTCGCTGTCGGTCACCACGGTGCCGATGCCGATGCCGGGCGAGGCGGCCTCGCCCCGGCACAACGTCTCGGCCGCCTCCGCCTCGCCCGGTTTCAGGCGCGGGGCAAGCAGCAGGCGCACCTGATCCGGCGTCACGCGGGTGAGCGCGACCTGCGGGGTGATGACCCCTTCGCGCACCATCTCGGTTGCGATCCGCACCGCGGCGGCGGGCGCGCGCTTGGCCGCGCGGCTCTGCAAGAGGAAAAGCTCTCCCTTCTGGACGGTGAACTCGATGTCCTGCACGTCGCCGTTGGCCTCTTCCAGCCTCTCGGAGGCCGCCATCAACGCGTCGAACGCCTGCGGCACGGTCTGCCGCATCGTCTCCACCGGCTGCGG
>NZ_JBKHAQ010000035.1:0-25518 GCF_046542825.1 Rhodosalinus sp.
GCAGAGGCCAGAGGTGTTCCAGAGATCATTCGCTTCCCATGCCGGCGCGATCACAGGCCGGCATCTTCGCACATCCACGTGACGACGAAAGGGCCATGGCGGCCCTTTCGCAGCTTGCTTGGGAGATCGGCGCCGATCAGGTGTCTGCCTTGCTGACCGTGATGGCGACTTCCAGCGAATAGGTGCCGGGCGCGGCGATGTCGCCGTCACAGGTCGTGATGTTGGGCGAGGCTTCCGTGCCGATGCCGTACTCGTGGCCGAAGGTTGGCACGCCCTGGTCGTAGGTCATCGTGCCCGTGCCGCCGCCGGGAAGCGCGTCGTTATCATGTGCGCCGCCTTCCGGGTCCGGGTCGAGCTTGATCCCGCCACCGATGGAGCACTTTGCGCCATCGTTGTAGTAGTTGGCCTGCGAATAGCCGGACGTCGGGTTGGTATAGCCCGCGTCGTCCCATGTCTCCCAGTCCAGCACGATGTCGTATTCCACGTTTGCGATGACGGTGAAGAGCGCCTTGTCTTCCTTGTTCTCGTTGGTGTCATTGTTGTTGCCATTCACGCCCGAGCCCGCGGTCACGTCTGCGACCGTCAGCGTCGAGTCGGACGTGTTCGTGATCGCGATGTAGTCCTGCACGACGGCGTTGAGCGTGACCGTGTCCGAAGCTTCGGTCACCGGGTTTGCGAGTGCGCCACTGGCCAGAAGCGCCAGACCGCCCGCGGTTGCAAAAAGAGCTTTCATCCTGTCCTCCATTCGTTCGGTTCTGCTCGTGGCCCGGGCGGTCGCCATTCAGGTCGGTTCCGAGCCCTGCCGATGAGGACAATCAAGGGAAAAAGCGGCGAAAAAAGGACAGGGACTGGAAAATTCCGGTCGACTTGAAAAAATGCGAGAGCCGGCGCCCTGACTGCATTCCAGTGACGGCGCAGGTTACAAAATTCCTCGTTCAGTTGAGTGATATGTCGTAAAATAAATCACAGGTTGCGACGGACATCGTCTCCGGCGTCTTTCGGCGACTCTTGCAGGCATCGAGCGTCCTTCGGATGCGATCTTGCCCTGCTCTCGCAGGCTCTGCCCCAAGAAAGAGCATGTCACATGACATGTTGTCCGGCCCGGCCGGACCCGCCCTGCGGCAAAGGGTGGCAAAATGATGACAGTCGGTTCGGTCGTTATGCGACAGGCCGTCAGAAAGTCTTTGTTGAGCACGCGCTGCGTGATACGGAAAGAAAAAACGATGCCGTCCGCCGGAAGAGAACCGCAAGAGTCAGGCGGGCATCAGCACACGAAGCCGGAGAATACCGGCGGGCATATTGAGGCAGAGAAACATGCAACTGAGTCACTCGCTCGGCGGGTTCGTTGCGGGGGCATTTCTGGCTTTGGGAATCGTCCTCGCCCAGCCGGCGCAGGCGCAAGGCCAGCCGGCCGTCGATAACGTATTTTTCCAGACCGACCTGCGCACCGCGCTGGAGGACGTCGCCGCACAGACCGGTGAGAATATCGTCGCCGATCCCAGCGTGCAGGGGATCGTCACCGCCACCATCGAGAACCGCCCGCTGGACGAGGCCATCGAATTGCTGCTGGCCGGCACGCCCTATCGCCTCGTGCGGCAACCCACATACTATCTGGTCTACAACCCCGACATCCGCACCGACCTGTTCGCACAGGTCGCGCGGACCGAGATCATCGACCTGCGCCACCTGCCGGCCGAGACCGCGCGCGAGCTGCTGGTGGAGCCGCTGCGCAAATATGTGCGCGCCGATACCGGCAACGGGCGGCTGGTGGTCACGGCGCCGCCCGATCTGTTGCGCATCGTTACCGAGGACGTGGCGGCGCTGGACCGGCCCAACACCGAGCAGACGGTGTTCATGGCGCTCACCCATGTCTCTGCCGAAAACGCGCGCGAGCTTCTGCCGTCGCGCCTGCAGGGGTATGTCCGCGTGGATGCCGAGCGCAACAGCCTGTCGGTCAGCGGCCCCGCGTCGGCCCGGCAGGAGGCGATCGGGCTGATCCGGAGGCTCGACCGCCCGCTGCCGCCCAAGAACGTGGACACGCGCAACGTCTACCAGACGAGGCTGATCAAGCTCGACCACATCACTGCCGAGGCCGTGATGAACCTGCTGCCCGAAAGCCTGAACGAATTCGTGCGCGCCGATAACTCCTCGAACACGCTGTCGGTCAACGCGCCTCCCAACGTCGCACGTCAGATCCACGCCGACATCGCGGATTTCGACCAGGCCCGCCGCCACATCATGCTGGAGGCGCGGGTGGTGGTGCTGGACACCAACGCCTTTCTCGACATCGGCACCGAGTTCCAGCCGCCGGGGCTGAGCGCGGGCTTGAACCGCACCGAGAACATGACCGAGATCTCGGAGATCGCGCTGGGCTACACCAGCGGGCGGGCCTTCACCAACGCGCTGACGCTGACGCTGAACCTCTTGTCCGAGAACAACCAGGCCTCGATCGTGGCAAGCCCCCAGGTGCTGGCGCAGGACGGGCTGGAATCGGAAATCCGGGTGACCACGGCGGAATTCTTCCAGATCCTCTCGGACAACGAGGCGTTCATCCGCTCGGACCTGGAAGAGATCGAGACCGGGACCATCCTGCGCATCACCCCGCAGGTGGGCCGAGACGGAACGCTCACGCTCGACATGGAGCTCGAGGTATCGGACGTGGTGGCGCGCGGCGAACGGAACCTGCCGGTGGTCAACCGCCGAACGGTGGAGAACACGGTTCAGATCCAGAACGGCGGCACCGCGGCCGTGGCCGGGCTGTCGGACCTGCGCAACCAGCAGACCCGCCGCGGTATCCCGGGGCTGATGAAGCTGCCCCTGCTCGGGCGCACCGACACCGCCAGCAGCAAGTCCCAGCAGGTCGCGATCTTCGTCACCGCGACGCTGGTGGGGCAGGACGACGAGCGATTCCGCACGGGTCGATCGCGGCCGCCATCGCTGGGCACCGTCAACGAAGAGGTGTTCCGCGCCGAGCTTGCCACCGTGCTCGACGCATTGGGATATCACGAATGAGGCGCAGGATGCGGAAGTTTCTTCCTGTCGTGGCCCTTGCCGCGCTCGCGGCCTGCGGCGACATGAACGTGACGCGCAACTTCTCTCCGGTGACCGCGATCAGCAGCCGCGAGACGGCGCGCCTGGGCGCGCAGGACATCGCGATCGCGATGGCGCGCACGGGCTTCACCCGGCAGGAAATCCTCGATCACGGGCCGGCGGTGCGCAACGCGCTCTCCGTGCAGGGCGGCGCCGAGGTGCGGCGCGGCGGCAACGTGACCGCGATCTTTTCGGTGATGGATGGCGCGCTTTACGTCGTCAGCCAGCGCGGCGGCACCTATGTGCACGAGTTCAGCGCGGCGGCACCGGGGCACGCGCCCGGCTGACCGCCGTCAGGCCAGCGCGGCAAGGGCCGCCACGCCCAGCCCCAGCACAGCGCCCAAGGCAAGGAACCGCCGCATCCGCCGCCGGTCCTGGCGCGACCGGCCGCCGGAATAGTCGAACCGTTCGTAGACCACGCGTTCCATCGGCATCCCGAGGTCGAGCAGCGTATCCGAGACCGCGCTGACCATCGGCCCGGGGCCGCAGATCATCGCCACGCTGCGCGCGGGGTCGAGCCCGTCGAGCAGCCTTGCCAGCCGGTCGCGGTCCAGACGGCCGGTGTCGCCCGGCCAGTCCGGGTCGCCGCCCTCTTCCACCACCACCAGGGTCCGCAGGTCGAGCGCGCCCTTCGCCGCCTCGATCTCGTCGAGACAGGCGAGTGTGGCGGGCCGGCCCGCGGCGTAGCCAAGGCGGACGGGCCGCGGGTCGCCCCGCGCGACGAGGTCGCGCAGAAGCCCCATGATCGGCGCGATGCCCGCGCCGGCCGCCAGCAGCAGCACCCCCTCGCCGCGGTGCGACTCCAGGGTGAAGTCGCCATAGGGTCCGTCGATCCCGATCGCGGTGCCGGGCGCGAGCGTTCCGACCCTCCGGGTGAAATCCCCGGCCTCTTTCACGATCAGGGAGATACCCGGCCGCATCGGGCTGTCGGCGATGGAAAACGGGTTGTCGAGCAACGGAAAGCGCCGCCCCTCCACCGTCATCCAGACGAACTGCCCGGCCGTGTAGGGCAAAGGCGGTGTGTCCTTCGCCGGCTGGATGTCGAGTTCCCACAGCCGGTCGGCGAGCCGCGTGACCGAGGCCAGCCGCCAGGGCCGCCGGTGCAGCCGCAGCCAGCGCCAGCCGTAGAGCGTGCCCAGCACCGCGACCGCGCCCGCGCCGATCGCCCACCAATAGAGCTCGACCGGCCCCTCTGCGCTGAATCGCCCGACGGTGACGGCATGGTGCAGCCCCCCGCCCAGCGCCAGAACCGCAAGGATCAGATGCGACCCGCGCCAGACCTCGTAGCGCCACGGCAGCCGCTCGCGCAGCGCGCCGAGCATTACCAGCAGGACAAGCGCCACCAGCGCCACGACCCCGCTGCGGTAGTGCGGCATCGCAAGATAGGCCAGCATCCGCTCCTGCGCGAGCGCTGGATCGTCGAGCCAGGTAGGGAGCACATAGGCCACCGGATGCAGCAGGAGCGCCAGAAGGACCCACCACGCCGCGACCTTGTGAAAGGCCATGATCCGGTCGATGCCCAGCGCGCCGGTCACCGATTCGAAGCGACCGGAGGTGACGAACTGCACCGCCATGGCCGCCAGCGCCCCAAGGCCCAGCCCCGCCGCGGCAAGCTCCCATGGATGCGCGGGCGCCACGGGACGCGGGAAGGCCAGCGCAAGCGGCGCGAGACAGACGGCAAGATAGACGGCCGGAAGCCAGCGCGCGGGCAGCCGCACCGGGTCTTGCGCGCTTGCAAGCGGCGTCCCGTAGATCGTTCCGGTGCCGTCGTTTTGGGCAGGAGGAGCTGGCGCGGTCATGATCCTTCCTGTCTTGGCGGCGCGGCAGACGCGTCAGGCGATGCGCGCCGTCAAGTTACAGAAGACGGTTACAGTCGTATGATACGGCGCCACCCGAGTAGCACGCCGAAGGAGAAAGGCCCATGTTCCGGCCCCGCGCGACGCTTGCCGCTGCCGCTGCGATGGCGGCAGTGCCGTTTTCCTTGCCGGCCGCTGCGCAGGATTTCAGCCTCTCGGACATCACCGAGGCCTGGCTCGACGGGCCGCACGGCGATTACCGCTCACGCTCCTTCACCTATTGGAACGACGAGGGCGAGGTGCCTGCCGCCTGCGCCGCCTGTCACTCGGAAACCGGGATGCTGGACTACCTGGGCCACGACGGCAGCGCGGCGCTGTCGGTGGAGCATCCCGCCACGATCAACACGGTGATCGGCTGCGCCTCGTGCCACACCTCGGCCGGGCACGCGCTGGACGCGGTGCCGTTCCCATCGGGCGTGACGATGCCGGACCTGGGCGGGAACGCCACCTGCTACGTCTGCCACCAGGGCCGCCATGCCGGCGATGACGTGGCAGCCGCAGTGGCGGAGATCGAGGAGGACATGGTCTCGGCCGAGTTGTCCTTCATCAACGTGCATTACGGGGTGGCCGCGGCGGTGACGCATGGCGCCGAGACGCGGGGTGGCTACGAATACGACGGCCGCGACTATGCCGGGACCTACGCCCATGTGCCCAGCGCGCACAGTTGCCTCGACTGCCACGACGCGCATGACACCGAGGTCGCCGTCGAGGGCTGTCTGAGCTGCCATCAGGGGGTGGACGACCTGCGCGAGATCCGGATGCGCCACGCCGATTTCGACGGCGACGGCTCGACCGCGGGCGGCATCCATGCCGAGATCATCGGCCTGCACCGGCAGCTCGACGCGGCGATCCGCACCTACGCCGAAGAGGTCGTTGGCACGCCCATCGGCTACGCGCCCGGCCGCTTCCCCTATTTCTTCACCGACACTGACGGCGACGGGGAGATCGGCGAGGGCGAGGCGATCTTCCCCAACCGCTACGCAAACTGGACACCCCGCCTGCTGAAGGCCGCCTACAACTATCAGTTCGTGGCGAAGGACCCCGGCGCCTACGTCCACAACCCCGCCTATGCGCTGCAACTGCTGCACGACAGCCTCGAAAGTCTAGCGGAACGGGAGGAAATCGACTTCGTCCCCGGACGCCTGCCACGCCGCTGAGGCAGGCAAGTGGCCTTGCGCCAAGCTCGTCAGGGATTTGGTGCCCAGGAGAGGACTCGAACCTCCACGGCCGTTAAGCCACTGGTACCTGAAACCAGCGCGTCTACCAATTCCGCCACCTGGGCCGGTGTCGTGGCGCGCGGGATAGACCCGGGTCGGGGCGGTGTCAACGTGGATTTTGCGCCCTCGTGGTGCGGGGCCTGCATGCCTTGTTTCGCCGCCGCGCGGACGGTATGACCGCCCGGCAAGCCAGCCGGAGGCGTCATGGCCAAGCTCGTCACCATCTTTGGCGGATCGGGGTTCCTGGGCCGCTACATCGCACGGCGCATGGCGCAGGAGGGCTGGCGCGTGCGCGTCGCGGTGCGGCGCCCGAACGAAGCCATTTTCGTCCGGCCCTACGGGGTGGTGGGACAGGTGGAGCCGGTCTTTGCCAACATCCGCGACGATGCCAGCGTTCGCGCCGTCGCGCGCGGCGCCGATGCCGTGGTCAACTGTGTCGGTACCTTCGACTGGCGCGGCAGGAATGCCTTCGAGGCGGTGCAGGCCGAGGGGGCGGCGCGGATCGCGCGCATCGCCGCCGAGGAAGGGGTCGAGCGCATGGTCCACATCTCGGCCATCGGTGCGGACCCGGAGGGCCCGAGCCGCTACCAGCGAACCAAGGCCGAGGGCGAGCGTCGCGTGCTGGAGGCGATGCCGCAGGCGGTGATCCTGCGCCCCTCTGTCGTCTTCGGGCCGGAGGACAATTTCTTCAACCGCTTCGCGGGGATGACGCGGATCAGTCCGATCCTGCCGGTGATCGGTGGCGCGACCCGGTTTCAGCCGGTCTATGTGGACGACGTGGCGCAGGCCGCAGTCCTTGGCGTGACCGGCAGGGCCGCACCCGGCGTCTACGAACTGGGCGGACCCGACGTGGAAAGCTTCCGCGAACTCATGGTGCAGATGCTGGGCGTGATCCGGCGCCGGCGGCTCGTGCTCAGCCTGCCGTTCTGGCTGGGCTGGCTTATGGCGGCCGGCTTCGACCTGCTCGAGACGGCGACCCTGGGCCTGATCCACAACGGGGTGCTGACCCGCGATCAGCTGAAAAGCCTGCGGCGCGACAACGTCGTCGCCCCGGACGCGCGCGGTTTTGCCGACCTCGGCATCGAACCCTCGGCGATGGAGGCCGTGCTGCCCGACTACCTGTGGCGCTTCCGCCCTTCGGGGCAATACGCCGAGATCAAGGACTCCGCGCGCAACCTGCGCAGCCGCTGAGGCCGCGCGCCGTCAGTCGGCAAGCGCCGCGAAGTCCGCCGCGTTCGCGCAGCCCTCGATCGGTGCGGTGGCGTCGAACCTTTGCCGCGCCAGCCAGCGCTGGCATCCCGCCGCCACCGGGCAGGTCTCGCACCGGGCGACCAGCGTGGCATAGCCCGCGGGTGTCAGGCGCCCGTCGGCTAGCGCCGCGCCGAGGTCGATACTGAGCATCCGCGCCACGCTGCGCGCGATCCAGAAGGCGTGGTCGGGGCTCATGGGGCCCTTGATCGGCTTGGTCATTTCCTGGAGTCTCTTTCCTGGCATGCCGCCAGCGCGGCAAGCGTATCCTGATTGATGCATCCGCCGGGGGGCGCGCGCAGTGGCGGATGATCCACTGCCTCGAAGCGCGCAAGCCAACTGGCGCACCCGTCGGACCATGGGCATGCACGGCAGCGCGCGACGAGCGCGGTCCAGTCGTCCCGGTCAAGGGCGCCTGCGCGCGAGGCAGCCGCCGGATCGGCGCCGACGGCGCGCGCCATGCGCTGCATGCGCCAGTAATGCTCGCGCTCGGGGCCAAGAGGGGTCATGAGCGCTCTCCCGCGTTCGGATCAGACCGGTGTCAGCCGGGCGAACAACTCGGCGTTGCGGCAGTATCCGGGGGGATGCGCCGCGGCCTCGTCCTGCGCGTCGAGCCACCGCGCGCAGTCGCCCGGTCTGGAGCATCCGGTACAGGTCAGCACTGCGTCGCCGATCTCGTCCACGGACAGTTTGCCACGCAGCGCGACCTCTTCGAGATCAAGGCCCAGCCTTCCCGCCATCCGGTCGACGAGCGCGGCGTGATGCTTCAGGATGTTGTCGCTCTGCATCGCATCGTCCTCTCTGCTTGCGCTACGTCACCCTATCAGCGGTGCGGGCAAACCCCCTTGATGCAGGTCAAAGAGGCCCGGTTCGCGTTCTAGGCGCGCGGGACTGGCAACCGCGGTGGCCATTTCAGCCTTCGCAGGCTCCCCGCTTCGGCCGGTCCCGATGCTTGGTCCTGCCGCCGGCTCCGGACATGCACCATAGCCTGCGCGCGCGCGGCGAGTGTCGAAACCGGCGCCGAGCCTCGGCAGGCCACCGGACGGGCTGAAGGCGCATCCGGGCGCACGACCCTTTCCGGGAGATGCACGCGGCCTGACACGCACCGCCCGGGCTGCGGCGCCGATCCGCGATCCCTGCACGTCCAAGGCGCTCGACAGCCTGGTCAAGGCGATTGCGCGTCAGACAATCGGGATTCGCACCGGAAACGACCGCGCGCGAATCTCGGCCGTTGGCGCGGGCCCCGGGGATCGGGGCCTGCGCCAACGGGGCATCGCCGCGCGCGCGACCCTTCGTTGCGGCCGGTACTGGCGGGATCTGTGCGGCGCGAAATCGACGGCCGGCCGGGCCTGCCCGCGGCGCTTCGCGGCTGCCGGACCTGCGGCGCGCGGCGAACCACCTCGCCCGGCGCTGCCGCGGCTCCCTTGGGGCGGCGATGCTGGCCGCGCGCCAAGGGGCCACCCTTGCAAGCGGCCCGTCTAGGCCTTTGCGCCCTGACCGCGCGCATAGACATCTTCGTAGCGCACGATATCATCCTCGCCGAGATATGAGCCGGTCTGCACCTCGATCAGGACCATCGGCAGCTTGCCGGGGTTCTCCATCCGGTGCACGGAGCCGAGCGGAACGTAGATGCTTTCGTTTTCGGTGATCAGCCTGACGTCGTCGTCGACGGTCACCTTTGCCGTGCCGGACACCACGATCCAGTGTTCCGAGCGATGGAAATGCGACTGAAGCGAGAGCGAGGCGCCCGGCTTGACCACGATCCGCTTGACCTGGAAGCGGTCCGACAGGGCCAGCGTCTCGAAGTGGCCCCAGGGGCGGTGGTCCATCGAAAAGGCGGTCGCCTGCCTGGCCCCCTTTGCCTTCAGCGCGTCCACCGCCTTCTTCACGTCCTGCGCGCGCCGCGCGTCGGCCACCAGCACGGCGTCGGGCATCGCGATGGCGATCACGTCCTTCAGCCCGAGCCCGATCAGTTCAAGGTCGGGGCTCTCGGACCGCAGCAGGCTGGTCTCGCAGTCTATCGCCGTCGCGCGGCCCGACACGGCGACACCCTGCGCGTCATGATCGCTTTCGCGCAGCACGGCTTCCCAGCTGCCAAGGTCCGACCACGCGCCGTCGTAGGGGACAACAGAGAGGTTCTGCGCCCTTTCCATCACCGCATAGTCGATCGAGATGTCCTTGGCACCTGCCCAGGCTCCCGGCGCAAGCCGGCAGAAGCCCAGGTCGATCTGTGCCCCGTCGAGCGCTGCGGTCACCGGCGCGACGAGGTCGGGCGCGTGACGCTCGAAGGCGGCGAGGATATCCTTCGCGGCAAAGAGGAAGATGCCAGCGTTCCAGAGGTGCCGCCCTTCGCGGACCATCGTCCGGGCGGTTTCGAGATCGGGTTTCTCCACGAAGCGCGCAAGGCGCACGGGCGCCAGGTCGGCGCCCGGCGTCGCGGCGAGTTCAAGATATCCGTAGCCGGTTTCGGGCCGGTCGGGCGTGATCCCGAAGGTCACCAGATCGCCGGCCCCGACGGCCGGCAGGCCGCGTGCGACGGCGGCGCGGAAGGCGCCCGGATCGCCCATGACATGGTCCGAGGGCAACACCAGCAGGATCGCCTCTGGGTCTTCGCGGAGCGCATGAAGCGCGGCCGCCAGCACCGCAGGCGCGGTATTGCGGCCCTCGGGCTCGACCAGGACGGGGCCGGGCTCGATGCCGATGTCGCGGAGCTGTTCGGTCACGATGAACCGGAAGTCCGAGTTGGTCAGCACCATCGGCGGAAGGAAGCCTGCGCCCTCGATCGGCCCGGCCACGCGCTGCGCGGTTGCCTGAAAGAGGCTGGCATCGCCCGTCAACGCGGTGAACTGCTTGGGGTAGGCCTTGCGGGAGAGGGGCCAGAGGCGGGTTCCTGATCCGCCGGACAGAATGACGGGACGAATGGCGACCATGAATGCGCTTCCTTCCTGCAATACATCCTCTGGAACACCGGAGACCGGGCACCATCTCCTATCCGGTAGCCGTATTCGCCATACAGGTATAGCGGATTCTCGGCCCGGCCCCACCACCCCTTTGCCCGGCCATGGACGCTGCCTGTCGACCCGCACGAGCGGGTCCGCCGCCTGCGCGCTGACACCTCGACGAGGCCGCGGATCTCCGCGGAACGAACCGACCGGACCCGCCCGGGCGCCCGCCGCGGGATCAGGTTGACGCGCCCTGCGGCAGTAACCATAAGCGTGCAGGGACCGTGCGTTGGGGGTGGGCGCGTGCAGCAAGCCCGTGTTTGCGTGGTCGTGCCGTCCGTGCAACGGGCGCGCCGGTCGGGCCGCACGAGCAGCCGGGCGCACAAGGAGCAGAAGAGCCAACCGCGTGAGACTCCTCTTCTACAACTGGGTCGACTATCTTGACGATGAAGCGCGCGGCGGAGGCGTCACGATCTATCAGCGCAACCTGATCGAGGCGCTGGATCGACGCGGCGGGGTCGAGGCCGTCTTTCTGTCCGCAGGCATATCCTACGATCTGAAGCAAGCCCAGCCGCGATGGGAGCAGGTCCGCCACGGGTCGGACCGCGACCGCAACCGCCGCTACGAGATCGTGAATTCTGGCGTGATGGCGCCAGCACACCACAGCTTCGGCGACCCGCGCCAGATCGACCACCCCGAGACCGAGGCGGTCTTCTTCGACTTCGTCGAGCGCACCGGCCCCTACGACGCGGTGCATTTCAACAACCTCGAGGGTCTGCCCGCCCGCGTTCTGGCGATCAAGGCGCGCTGGCCCCGGACGCGTGTCATCCTCACGCTGCACAACTACTATCCGGTCTGCCCGCAGGTGAACCTCTGGCGGCAGGAGCGCGCGACCTGCACGGATTTCGAGGGCGGACGCGCCTGCATCACCTGCCTGCCAAGGCGACATGACCCGCGGCACCTGCGCCTTGCCAACGCGCTGGCCTATCGGCTCAAGTGCGCCGGGCTGCGTCCCGGCAGCCGCACATTCGACACGATCTTTCTGAACGCGATGCGGGTCGGGCGTCACATCAGCCGGCTGGCCGGACTGCTGCCGAGGCGCCGGTCAGGAGGCAGGCGGCCGGCCGAAGCGGCAGAGCTGCTCTATGCGCACCGTCGCGCGGAGATGGTGCGGTTGATAAACACGCATTGCGACGTCGTTCTGTGCGTTTCGGATGCGGTGCGCCGCGTGGCACGGCACTACGGCATCGCGCCGGGCCGGCTTGCCACCAGCTACATCGGCACGGCCGAAGCGGGGTGCTTCGCCAGGACGCGCCCGCGCGACCGCTTTGGCGCCCCCGACGGGACGCTGCGGCTCGCCTATCTGGGCTACATGCGGCGCGACAAGGGCTTCCATTTCCTGCTTGACGCGCTGGAGAAGCTGCCGCCGGAGATCGGCTCCCGCGTGCATCTGACGGTCGCGGCCCGGCGCGGCCCGCCCGAGACGATGGCGCAGCTGCACAAGGTCGCGTCCGGGCTGGCCGGCCTGCAGCATTTCGATGGCTACACCCACGACGATCTCGACACGATCCTGAAGCGGGTGGATCTGGGCGTCGTTCCGGTGATGTGGCATGACAACCTGCCGCAGGTGGCGATCGAGATGCACGCGCGGCACATCCCGCTGCTGACGAGCGACATGGGCGGCGCGCGCGAGTTGGGGCGCTGTCCGGACCTCGTCTTCCCCGCCGGGGATGCAGAGGCCTTCCGCGACCGTCTGCAGGCCGTGCTCGATGGACGGGTCGAGCCCGCAGCCTACTGGCGCAACGCGATGGCGCCGGTGGACACGCAGGCCCATGCCGAGGAACTCCTGCGGTTCTACAGCACCGCGGCGAACGCCATGCCGCACAAGGAAGCGGTCCTGAACTGATGCGCAAGACGCTCTTTCTGCACATAGGCCATTTCAAGACCGGCACGACGGCAATCCAGGTCTTCTGCGAGAGAAATCGCGCGGCTCTGGCGCTCAGGGGTCTCAACTACGCCGAATTCAAGCTGTGGCACAGCAAGCACTCCTGCTTCGCCTTCTCGATCTATCGCGCCGTGGGCGTGAAGACGCTCCTCCACGGTTTCGCGCAGGATACGCCGCCGGAGGAGTTCTGGGAGACGCTTTTCAAGGAGGTCCGCGAGAGCCGGCAGCCCGCCACGCTGATCAGCAGCGAGGAATTCATTCGCATGGGGGCCTTCCCGGAGGCGGTGGCGCGGTTGCGCCGGATCCTGGCCAGGGCGCCGGACATCGACGTGCGCGTGATCGTCTATCTCCGCGAGCCGGCCGACCATCTGCGATCCTGGTTCAACCAGCTCGTGAAGATGGGCCAGAAGGTCCCGGACTACAATCGCGCCGTGCAGGACGCGATGGAGGTGGTGCATGTCGACTACGCCAGCGCGCTTGCGCCCTGGATCGATCTGGTCGGCAAGGACCGTGTGCGGGTCAGGCCCTACATTCCACCGGCCGACGACGGTCGCCCACTGATCGTGGACTTCCTGCGCGCGGTGGGGCTGCGGTCGCCTTGGCTGGGCCTGCGCTTCCCGGCGAAAGATCCGAACCCGCGGCTCGACGCGCGTGCCGAGGAACTCAGGCGCGTGATGCAGAATGCGGGTATTCCGAGGGACCCGATCCGCAACACGCTTGCCCGCGCCAAGGCCCATTTCGCTCGGGAACTGGCCGACCGGCCAGAGCCGGACATGCGCCGCGCCGCCGACCGAATCCGGCAGGGCCTCGAACGCCTCGAGGCCGAGCAGCTGCCTGACTGCGGGATCGACTTCGACAGGTTCCGCACACATCTGCTCGAGCCCGAAGCGCCCGAGGCGGCCGAGAGGGAACTGCTTCTCGGTTTCCTGCTACAGGAACTGCACTTTCTCCGCGACATGCACGGCAAGCAGATCCGTGAGCTCGAGCGGCGCCTGAAGAAGCTCGAAC
The DNA here is from genome assembly GCF_046542825.1 of Rhodosalinus sp. Lineage (GTDB taxonomy): Bacteria > Pseudomonadota > Alphaproteobacteria > Rhodobacterales > Rhodobacteraceae > Rhodosalinus. The sequence continues at coordinate 13,307 of NZ_JBKHAQ010000035.1, forward strand.
AGCCGCTCGAGGCGGCGCAGGGTTCCGAAACCGACGGGGCCTGAGGTGGCGCGCCGCCCAAGGCTACTGGAAACGCTCGCGAACGAAGCCGCACGCGGTCCATCGCACCGAGACGGCGGGGTCGTGAATCACGCTGCGCCCCTCCGAGACGAGCGAAAGGTATTTCCGGTACTCCTCGGCATCGTTGAAGTGCTGGCGGCGGGCGACCTCGGCCTGCGCCTTGCGCCGGAAATCGGCGGTGTACTTGAAATGCGCAAAGAGCAGTTCCCGTTGCGCCAGCCTGACGTCCGCGAGAAAGTGCAGGCCGGCGGAGAGCCGCATCCAGGAATTGTAGCGCAGCAGCGCGATCTTCTGCGCCACGAAAAGGTCGGGCCGCGAGCCCGGGATCAGCCTGTGGCGCAGGGCGCTCGTCCAGGTGCCCATGTTGGAGAACGGTCCGCGGCCGGGCCAACCGGTCAGGAACGGCTCGCGCTCGCACCATCCCGCTTCGGCGAAGGGATCGCCGCTGCGGAAGTCCGCGTCTTCCAGGCGTCCCTCGGGATAGAGATCCAGCATGAAGACGCGCACCGCATCGGCCCCGGCGAAGGCCTCGCCCCGCAGGAGGTCGGGCAGCGAACCGCGCGCGTCCGGACGCCAGACCAGGAATTCGTCGGCATCCGCGACCACGGTCCAGCGCCCGTAGCGGAAATTCGACAAAAGCGCCTGCTGCCAGGCCACGCCGTAATGCGACTTTCTGTAGTCGGTATCCACCGAGAACAGGGCGACATCCTCCTGCTCGAGCAGATATTCCAGCGTGCCGTCGTCCGACAGATTGTCCGCGATCAGGAAAGCACCGACGCCAAGCCGGCGGTAATGCTCCAGGAAATGCGGCAGCATGAACATCTCGTTGCGCATGCAGGCCACCACCGCAACCTCGGCCTCTCGCGCCGCGTCGAGCCGGTCGAGCGGGCCGACATGCTCGAGCGCGTTACTCTGGTAGCCCAGCCGCACGGGGCTGAAGCTGGGCCAGACCTTCTTCGGCTTCAGCTCGTCGCGGTCCAGGCGATCGAGCGCCTCGGCCTGGCCCTGATGGGTGTCGAGGTGCACCAGTTTCACGGGGGCTGCACGACTGGCGTGGAAGCCGTTGACCCACAGCGAGACGGGCACTGCCCCCGGATGCGTCCTGCGAAGGATCGAGATGCGATAGTCTTCCTCCGCCGGCTTGATGCCGCGCAGGGCCAAAAGGTCGCCAAGCAGCTTGTCCTCCATGAAGGACACCTGCAGCAGGTGCCGGCCCTCGGGGCTTTCCGCGGCCTCCAGCGCGGCGTCCATCGCCGCCCGGCTCAGCGCATAGCCAGACCCTCCGTCGCAATAGGTCGAAGGCTCGGGCGACTTGTCGAGCTCGGTGCGGCCGCGCTCGGACCGTGCCTTCAGACAATGCCACGCGCGGTCCAACTGTCCCGGGCGGCGGGTCAGGATACGCCCGTAGTAATCGTACTTGCGGTAGCTCAGGCTTTCGAAGAACTCCGCCGGGTCGAGGAAACAGTCGTCGTCGATCTTCAGCAGGTGTCCGAAGGACGTGTTGTCCCGCACCCAGCGGATCGTGGCCAGCGTCTTTTGCGGCAGCCCCTCGTAGTCGTCCGGCGCGTCGAGATGCACGACATCGCCCTCGATCCGCCCGTCGCCGTCGCCCACCACCACCACATGGGGCACCCCCATCCGGCGCAGGCGCGCCAGCCATCCCGCGCGCATCGCGGCGACCCGGGTGTCGAGATTCGGCACACAGGAAAACACGCAGACCAGCGTGTCGTAGAGGGGCGAGGCGCCCTCCCAGTGCGCCGACAGGGGGGCATCGCGCCGGTCGGGCAACCGACCGACCGCGCAGGGAAAGAGCCCAAGCGCGCGATCCACGCCGGTGTTGCGGGTCGCCAGCGATGCCTCACGCAGCGCATGCAGGCCGGTGAGCACGGCAGCCGACCATGGCAGCTGACGAAGGTCATCGGGCGGCAGCGTTTCACGAATTGTGGCAGCACAGTCGGCCATCCGTCCCGCGGCCTCGGCTGCGCCCGCGCGCGCGAAGCCGGCCGCCATCGACAGGGCCACGCCGAGCCCAAGGAACTGGCTGCCCCGCCCGCCCAGAAGCGCGAGATCGGCAGCCAGTGACCCGAGTTCGGCGTCGTCCGGGGGAAATCCGCCCGCCGCAACACGCGCCAGCAAGGCCTGGGCTCGGCGTGCCGTGTCCTTCTGCAAGACGTAGTGGGGCGCGCGCGGCACCGTCTCGTATCGCTCGGGCAGGGCACGGGCCGCAGTCGCTGCAAGCGCTGGAGACGCCTCCGCACTGCCGGGAAAACTCATGTAGCGCAGCGCGCCTTCGCCTGCGCACAGGCCCTCCTGCCGCAGCATGTCAGGATCGGGCGGCGCACCGCCGGTATCGAGCCCCGCGGGACCCATCAGCTCCCGCCGCACCCATTCAGCCTGCGGGTTGCCTGCCCGTTCGAAGAGGCGCAGCGCCTCGTGCACCGGTGTTCCCTGGCCCTCCGCACGGGCCGTCAGGTCGGCGAAGGCATCGCGTCGCGCGACGAGCTCCGGCGGCAGGACAAGGTGGCCGGCCTGCTCTCGCTCCGCCACGCGGTCCCAGAACTCGCGCGACAGGCCATAGCTCTGCAGTGCAAACTCCGGCAGCATCTCGGACAGGGAACCTGCCAGCCGCTCCCGGTGCTCCAGCAGGGCGACGGCGGTCCTTATCAGGCTGCTGCAGGGCGTGCGCGCCCAGTAGTCGCCTGCCCGCTTCCGCACGAAGTCCATGTAGGCATGGAGGATGTCCTCGCGGTCGCGCTCCTCGATCTCCGGCGCGCGGAGCGCCTCCTCGACCACCCAGGCGAACGTGGGAGTGACCACCCAGCCCGGACCCGGTGGCACGAGGCGCCAGAGCACCGCCCGCAACTCTGCAATCCGTCCCTGCAGGAAAAGAAAAGGGAGCATGGCGGAGTCGCGCCTGTCGTCTCCCACCGGCGTCAGGCTTTCCAGCGCGTGCGAGGGCGTGAGCGCAAAGAGCGATCGCATCCGGCCCGCGGCGCAGAAACTCTCCGAGAGCGACAGCACCAACTGCGGCCATGCACCATCGGGAAGCTCCGTTTCCCGCAGCAAGGCCACCGCATCGGCCTCGGGGTCGGCGCGCAGGCGTGTGGTGATACGGGTCAGGGCCTCCGAGGCCGCGTCAAGGTCGGGATCGCGCGGGGTCGGCACCGCATGCGGTGGCGGCGCCCCACCGTCCGCCGCGTCTGCGAACAGGAAGGCCTCGAGCCTGTAAAACACCGCCGCCTCGCCCAGAGCGGCGCGCGCGGCCGGCGAAAGATTCGGCAGCAGCCCGGCGAAGCGCACATGCTCGATCACCTGCATCGCCGCGAAGGCATCGGCATGCAGATCGGATTGCCGAAGGATCGCCTCGATCCGATCTGCGCAGGCCGCGCGGGTCAGTTGTAGCGCGGGGACCGGTCCCGCGCAGGTTTCCAGCTGCACCTCGATGGGCGCGTCCGGTGCCACACCGGCCCATGCACGCCCGGGCAGCACCAGGCGCAGATCGACCTCGCGCATGCGTGCGCCCCCGCGCGAAACGACATGCGGCCGCGGCCTTGCGATCACCTCGGGGGCCGTGTCCAGCCCGCTGATCCTGACGCGCGGCGCCGTCGCGCCTTCGGGCAGCACGACCCAGCCCCGCACCTCGAGCCGGTCGGTCAGAACCAGCGTTTCGGGCACGGTCTGGTGCGCCGCGACGATGTCCATCCCCGCGGCCGAGATGCCGCCCTGAAAGTCGACATAGCCGATCCGCTCGAGGTTCGGGAATCTCCGGCTCCGCAGCACCGATTTTCCAAAAGCGAACACCTCGTGTCCGTCGAGCGCGACGGAGACCTCGGGCGGCGCGAACCTTATCTCGACCTGCACCCCCTCGCGGCCAAGCCCGACCTTGCGCCGGATCTCGCGCGCCCACCCGTCCGGCCGCGCGTCGCGGCGGTTGCAGACCGCCAGCCCTTCGTCGGCACGCAGGGACAGGTGGAACAGGATTTGCTCACGTTCGACGTCGTAGAACGAGATGTTGGCGTAGGGCTCGCCGGAGAAATCGGCCCGATAGAGAAACCGCGCGCTGTCGCGGGGCTGAAAGGCCAACATCGCGCGCGTCCCCTTCGCGTCACCCACCGTCCGCATCGCTTATGCGCAGTGCGACCAGGCTATGCAACCGCCCCCGGGCCCGGGCCGCCACCCGTGCCGCCGACGAGGCGGCGCACCGTCGTTCCGATGAAAGGATCGGTCGCGCCGCCTTCGCGCGCGATGCCGGCGCGCCGGGCATGCAGGGCGGCCATCGCCGCGAAGCGCCAGCGCGCCGCGCTAGAGGGCCACGCAGCGAAATTCAGCCGTTCCCAGACCGCGCGCGCCCAGAGCCTGCGGCGCCAGCCCGGCGGCAGCCGATCCACCTCATCCGCGGACAGCGACGCTTCGAGCGCGCCCAACGCGGCGGCCAGTTCGCCAGCCGGTGCCGGGCTGCGCCACAGCCGCCGCGCCTCTGCCGCCTCTGACTGTTCGGCACCCGGACAGGCCATGTAGACGGCGCGCTTCGCCCGGAGCGCGGCGCGCAGCGTCACCTGCCATTCGGGCAGCATCCCGGACCCGAAGCGGATGCCATGAGTCTGCAGGAAAGCCCGGCGAAACAGCTTTCCCGTCGGATGGCCATGCAACAGCGGAGCCTCGCTGGCGGAAAAGCTCACGATGCCGCCGGCGCGCGTCGTGGGCGAAATGCCTTCGGTATCGTGAAACCCGCTGTGAAGGTGGCCTTCGCCCAGGCCCACGCGGAAGGCCGAGTGCAGAAAGTCGGCCTCGGCCCGCAAGAGCGCCTCGACCCGGTCGAAGAGCACGAAGGGAAGCAGCACATCGCCCGCATCCACGAAGGCCATTATTTCGCCCTTCGCGGCGTCGAGTCCCGCGTTGCGCGCGCTGCCGGCGCCCTGTCCGGCCTGCACGAGGACCCGCGCCTGCGGCAGTCCCCCAAGGTGTGGCCCGACACGCTCTGCCATCGCCGGTTCGTCCACCACGACGAGAAGCTCGGCATCGACAAGGTCCAGCGGCGCGAAGGCCCGCAGGGTCACGGCAAGCTGGGCAACGTTCCCGTCGCTCGGGATGACGACGCTGAGCGGCGTCCGCCCCTGCAGGACAAGGCCCCAGCCACTCCCGACCCCGCTGTCCCAGTCCGGAGCGTATGACAGCCCCTGTTCTGCCAGCCAGTCCTTGCACGCCGCCGCGAAGCGCTGCCGGCGCTCCGGGGACAGCGCGGCGGTGGACCGTTCGAAAAGCAGCCGCGTCGCGATGCGGGAGAAGCCTTCGGCCGCGCCGGTCTTGTCTGCGCCCTGCATGATGCCGCGCAATCTTTCCAGCACCGCGAACTGGTCGAAGACCCTGTCCGAGTCCGATGCGGTGATCTGGCCTGGCCGCCCGCGCGTCTGCAGATAGAGCGGCTCGGGCAGGTGCAGGAGGACCTCGGCCCGGCGCGCAGCCTGCCAATAGAATGCGTGATCCTCGAACCAGGTGCCTTCGTCGAAGCGCAGCCCCTCGATCAGGCTTCGCCGGTAGAGCTTGTTCCATGCGGAAGGGAAGTGGCGCACCACCTCGCGCCAGTCCGAAAGCGGATGCAGCCGCGCCTGCGCCCCTGGCATCGGATCCGGGGCACCGTGGATTGCCGAATGGTCCTGCGTCCCGCCGTCCGGAAAGCAATAGCGCAAGGCGGTCGCCACCCAGGGCGCGCCGCTTTCTTCAAGCGCCGCGTGCATGCGTTCCAGCCATTCCGGCGCGACCCGGTCGTCGCTGTCGAGAAACGCCACGAAAGCGCCCTGCGCGACGTCGAGGCCCGCATTGCGGGCGCCCGAAAGCCCGCGATTTTCCTGCAGGACGAAGCGGAACCGCGGATCGTCCCCCGCCGCGGCGCGTGCCCGCGCAAGACTGTCGTCGGTCGAGCCGTCGTCGACGACGATCGCCTCGAAATCCTGGAAGGTCTGGCCGCGAAGGCTTGCCAGGCACGCCGCGACATGATTTTCGACGTTGTGCACGGGCACAATCACGGAAATGAGGGGTGTGCGGTCCGGTTCCATGCGGCAGAGTTTCGGACAGCGCGCCGGCGGGTGGAAGCGGAATTCGTCGCGCCGTCGAGGCGCCGTCTTGAGTGGCGTTGCGCTGGCCGCTAAACACAGTCGCAAGGCGCGGTGCCGCGCGGAACCGGAGATCGCATGCCTGACGACGCCCCTGCCCTCGACGCGCCGCGCGACGGCTATGTCTTCATCGCGACTTACGGCCGCTCAGGCTCTACCTTGCTTCAGTTCGTCCTCAACAGCATTCCAGGCTACTGCATCCGCGGCGAGAACGCCAATGCCCTCTTCGGCATCGCGCAGGCCTGGGCGGCGGTCGAGTCGGCGGAGCCGATGCGCGGCGCGCGCACTGTCGGCGAGGCGACGGGGCCCGATCATCCCTGGTTCGGCGCCGAACTGGCCGATCCCGACCGCCTCGGCCGCGGGCTGGCCGAGGTCTTCGTGCGCGAGACGCTGAACCTGCCCGAGGGCACGCGGGTGGGCGGCTTCAAGGAGATCCGCTTTCACCTCGCCGGCGGCGAGGTGGAGAGCTACCTCGATTTCATCACGCGGTTCTTCCCCAATCCGCGCTTCGTCTTCAACACGCGGTCGCACGAGGCGACGGCCCGGTCGGGGTGGTGGGCCCGGATGGATCCCGCCTCCGTCAAGGCCGAACTCAGGGCAGCCGAGCGCGTCTTTGCCCGCATGCAAAAGCACCTTGGGAACAGGGCGATCGCACTGCGCTACGACGACTACGCGCAGGACCCAGAGGCGCTCCGCCCGCTTTTCGACTTTCTCGGCGAACCGTTCGAGGCCGCGCAGGTCGCAGCGCTCACGGCACGCCGGCTCAGCCACACCGGCATCGCGTAAGTCCCACGAAAGGAGAAAGGACAGATGCTCATCGGCGTTGAGAAGCGGTTCGTTTTCGTCGCGAACACAAAAAGCGCCTCTACCACGATCGAGCACGCGATGATGGAACACGCCGAAATCCACCGCGCAGGCAGCCCAAAGCGCAAGCACATCCCGTTGGTGGAGATCTACAGGGCCTACGATTCTCTGTTCGGCCAGCCGGAGCACCGCCCCGAGACCTACTTCGCCTTCGGCGTCATGCGGGAACCGGTAGATTGGATCCTGTCGTGGTATCGTTATCGCAAGGGGAATGACGTTCAAGCCCCTCTGTCCGAGGACATGACCTTTGCGCGTTTCTGGGAGCGCAACGACTGGAACATCACGCGTCCGGATGGCCGGCGCCACCTGCAGCGACAGATATTCTGCGATTCCGGCGACCGGGTGCTCGCCGACGTCATCATACCCTATCACGATCTCGAGGCCGGCTTCGCCCGGATCTGCAATGCGCTCGGCCTGCCCGACCGGCTGCAGCGCAAGAACGTCAGCCGCATCCGGGAGATCGCGGAGCCCATTCCGCCCTCGCTGCAGGCGGAGATGCGCGCGTTCTACGCGCCCGATTACGAACTCTTCGACAGCCTGCCGTCATTGAACGCGGATGGCTTCGAAAAGCTGCGGGAGCGGGCCACCCAGGCTGCGCGCTGACCGTCGCGCCGCGACCGCGTTCCCAGTGCGGTTCGAGCCCCAGCGGTCGACCGTTCCGCTCCATGACCACGAGAACGTCAGCACGTCGATCGGGCTGACGCGATCCTTCCGGGGCAGTGCCATGGAGGCGCGCGATGGTGGGTCGCGCAGGCATCACCGGGTCCCGGCCTTGACGCGGGACCCGAGAATGCGGCGGACCGGCCATTTGACTTCATCGGCGTTTTCGGGCCTTAGACCGTCCAGGCAACCCGGAGAGCGCGATGCAGGACACCGTCGGCGAAGGGATGGGCCGGCGTGACCGTCGGCTGGTGGCCATCGTCGTCACCTGCAACCGGCTCGAGCAACTCCGGCTGACGGTGGCCCGCCTTCTGGACGCGTCGCCCGACACGCTCGCCTGCGTGCTTGTCGTCGACAACGCCAGCACGGACGGCACGGCGGACTGGCTTGCAGAACAGAACGACCCGCGCCTCTCGGTTCTGCGGCACGCGCGCAACCTTGGCGGTGCCGGCGGCTTCGAGACCGGGATGCGCCACGCGATGCAGCATCTCGATCCCGACTGGCTGATGCTGACTGACGATGACGGGCGCCCGGACCCCGGCGCCCTGGCCGCGTTCCATTCGGCCCGGCCGGAGCAGTGGGATGCGATTGCCGCGGCGGTCTACTATCCGGACGGAGCGATCTGCGAGATGAATCGTCCGTCGATCAACCCGTTCTGGCACGGGCGGACCTTTCTGCGGTCGCTTCTGCGCGGGCGCGACGGCTTTCACATCGGGCCCGACAGCTACGCGGGCGCCCCGCGTCTGGTGGACGTCACGAGCTTCGTGGGATTCTTCGTGTCGCGCGGGGTGCTGGAGCGGGCGGGCTATCCCGACGGCACGCTCTTTATCTATGGCGAGGACGGGCTCTACACGCTCGGGATCAGCGCGGCGGGCGGGCGCATTGCCTTCCATCCGGAGATCCGGTTCGAGCATGACTGCACCACCTTCGCGGCGGAACCGGGCCGCTTCGTCCCTGCGTGGAAGAGCTACTATTACCACAGGAACCTGCTGTTCCTGTACCGTCGCGCCGCGGGCGCGCTTTTCTGGCCAGCGCTGCTGCTCGTGCTTCCGAAGTGGCTTCTGAAGGTGCGGCGGCAGCGCGGGGCGCGGCTTGCCTATCTTCGTCTTCTGAGCCTTGCGGTGGCACACGGGCTGACAGGCAGGACGGACATGCCGCATGATGCGCTGCTGGCGCGGGTAGGGCCGCCGCCGACGCCCTGATCTGCCCGTTCACCGAAGCAGAATGTCCTTGTTGTAGCGCCTGAGCAGCAGCAGCCCAAGGCAGAGCGGCACCAGCGCGAAGACCAGAACGAAGAGCACGCTGACATACTGCGGCTCGTACATCGGATAGAACCCGGATCGCATGATGCCGCTGGTATGGACCAGCGGATTCCACCACAGGATGTTCTGGGCGAGCGGCGGCAGATCCTCGTAGATGTAGAAGATCGCGGAGGCAAGAAAGAGCGGCCGCGTCAGGATCGACCACACGAGGTCGTATGTTGGAAAGAACCCCATGACGAGGCAGTTGAGCACCCCGATGCCAAGGCCCGTGAGCGCCGCCAGCGACATCGCCAAGAGGATCGGCGGCGCGTCGATCACCGCGCGCGCGTCGGTCGCGATCAGGATCCCCGTGAGCAATATGTAGGTGACCAGCGCCGTGGTCAGCGCGTTCAGCACGAAGCGCGCGATGATGGTGTCGATCCAGGTCACCGCGGGGTAGGAAAGCAACGGTTTCGAAAAGGTGATCGCGCGCGTGACGGTAAGCTGCGTGGCCTGGTACATCTGGAACGGCAGGTATCCAGTCGCATAGAAGAGAAGGAAGTTGTTCCCGAGCGAGGGAGACCTCAGCAGCAGCGAGAAGCCCACCGCCATGATCACGATGAAACCGAGCGGTTCCAGGAAGGCCCAGATGTAGCCGCCGGGCTGCTTCCCGTAGCGCGTGGACATCTCGCGCAGCATCAGCGCAAAGACGGTGCGCCAGGTGCCGGTGCGCAACCGGGGCGGCCGTGGGCTGGGGGTCTGGTGCGGGGCGGAAGCGGTCACTGTGGCCCTGTGCGCTTTCAATGCGGACCGGCATTATGTATGGAGTTCCGGCAAATTGGAACCACGTCACATCCGGATGGCGCCTTGACCAAGCAGGACAACACGGCCCCGAAGCAGGTCCCGGCGCCGCAGCAGGGTCCTGCGCAGACGCCAGGCCCCAAGAAAGCGCCGACGGGTCAGCCGGCGCAGGGCGGGGCGAAGCCTGAGGCACCCGCCGGCCGGCAGGGCGAGGCGCCTGGTGCTGGCGGCCGGCAGGGAGCAGCCGGGCAGGAGAACGCCAGGAAGGAGACGCCCGGACAGGAAACGCCGAAGCCAAAGGCGCCCGGACCGGCGGAAGGCCCGACGGGTCCCGGACAGGACCAGCAGAAAAAGAATTCCGGCCAGGGCCAGTGGAACAAGGGTCCCGGTCCGGCCGGTCCGAACCAGCCGCCAGGCGTCGTCGAGGTTCGGCCCGCCGCAGACGAGGCACGCGTCCATCGCCGACACCTCGGACTGATCCTGTCGCTGGTAATGATCGTGGTGCTGCCGCTCTGCCTGATCGGTGCCTATCTCTGGTTCGTGGCAGAAGTCCAGTATGCGTCGAAGACCGGCTTCACGGTTCGCCAGGAAGAATCAGGATCGGCCAGCGAACTGCTGGGCGGCCTTGCCGAGTTCGCGGGCGCAGGGCAGCAATCGGACAGCGACATCCTCTATGAATACATCCGAAGCCAGGAGCTTGTCGAACGGATACGCGAGGATCTGGACATCGTCGGGCACTATTCCCAGTACTGGCCGGACGATCCCGTCTTCGCGCTTCCGCCGGACGCGACGATCGAGGACCTTGTCGACTACTGGCAACGGATCGTGCGGATTTCCTACGATCAGTCCACCGGCCTCATCGAGTTGCGGGTGATCGGTTTCGATCCCGGTTTCGCCCAAAATGTTGCGCAAGCCATCGTTCGGGAAAGCCAGATCATGATCAACGCGCTGAACGATCAGGCGCGTACAGACCTCATGCAATACGCCGAGCAGGATCTGGACCGCGCGCTGGAGCGGCTGCGCGACGCGCGCCAGGCGTTGACGGAGTTCCGCACCCGGACACGCATCGTGGACCCGACCGAGGACGTGCAGGGCCAGTTCGGCGTCCTGAACAATCTTCAGCAACAGCTGGCAGAGGCGCTGATCGAATATGATCTGCTGTCGGGCGTTGCCGATCCCAACGATCCGAGGCTCGTGCAGATCAAGCGTCGCATCGACGTGACCCGGGACCGGATCGCACAGGAACGCGAGACGCTGTCGTCTGACGTTGTCTCCGGCGCGGGTGTCGATTTTCCCACGCTCATGGCGGAATACGAAAGCCTTGTCGTCGATCGCGAGTTCGCGGAGGAGACCTATCGCGCGGCGCTCTCCGCGGTCGACATCGCGCGGGACAATGCGTCGCGGCAGACCCGCTACCTGGCCACCTACGTCCGGCCGACGCTGGCGCAGTCCTCGGAGTATCCCCAGCGCGTGATGCTGTTCGGGCTTGCTGCCCTTTTCCTGACGATGATCTGGGCGATCCTCGCCCTCGTTTACTACAGTATCCGCGATCGGCAGTGAACCGCCCCGGGCAGCCTGTGCCATGATCCGTTTCGAGAACCTGACCAAGAGCTTCCGTGTGCGAGGCGAACGCAAGATCGTGATCGACAACCAGTCGATCGAGTTCGGGGCCGGGCGGTCCATCGGCCTTCTGGGGCGCAACGGAGCCGGCAAGAGCACGATGCTCGAACTGGTCGCCGGCACGCAGCGCCCGGACAAGGGCCGGATCGTCCGCGGCGGCAGCGTGTCCTGGCCCGTGAGCCTGAGTTCATCCTTTCACCGCGAGCTGACCGGTGCGCAGAACATTCGCTTCATCGCCCGGATCTACGGCGTCGATACCGACGCGCTGGTCGCCTTCGTCGAGGATTTCGCGGAGCTTGGACAGCACTACTACATGCCCGTGCGCAGCTACTCGCAAGGGATGCGCGCGCGGCTGGGCTTCGGCGCCTCGATGGGTATCCGTTTCGATACCTATCTCGTGGACGAGGTGACTGCGGTGGGCGACGTCTCGTTCAAGCGCAAGAGCGAGGCGGTGTTCAGGGAACGGATGAAACATGCCGGCGCTCTGGTGGTCAGCCACTCGCTTTCGCAGATCAGGTCCTATTGCGAGGAGGGGGTCGTGCTGCATCAGGGGCAGCTGTTCCACTTTCCCGACGTTGAAGAGGCGATCGCCTTTTACCAGTCGCTGATGCAGTAGGAGCCGGGGCATCCGCCCGGTTCCTTCTTGCGCCGCCGATCAGACGATCACCATTTCGTCCGCGAGGACGGTGGGATCGGGTGCGCGGGTCGGTGATCCGCGGCGTCGAATCGCTGTCCGCCCCGTCATCGACGATAGCCATGAGGTCGGGATTGAAGCCGCCGCCGACCGGGAAGGCGCAAATCTGCGCGTCGATGCCGTCAGGATTCCGGACGGTCTCCGCATCGTCCCGCCATGCGG
>NZ_JBKHAQ010000036.1:0-25291 GCF_046542825.1 Rhodosalinus sp.
GCAACCGGCGTAATGGCTGAAGGAGCAAAATCCATGGGCCCTGCGGCTCGCTTACCCCAAGGGCGCGACGACGTCGTTGCGCCGACCGGTCTCCCGCATCGACCGGATCTCGACGCTGCGCTCCGCTGGAACATCGCGCGGCTCCACGACCTGGCGGCGTTTTGTCGCGCCGTTTGAAATCAGCGCTCGGGCCGCCTGACGCGGCCCGGGCGCACAGGGCGGCCTGATCCGCCATGCGGGCGTTTTGACAGCGGGGCAGGGGTGCGTTCTCACGCTTTGTTTCAAAAATGAAACATTTATCACGATTTTTTCTGGCGGATTCCAGACGAACCGCCCTCCCTCTGGTCACAGAGGCCGAGGAAAACATGCCAGCTTCAACACCTTCCAAATCTCGAATCCAGAATGTCATGGAAGCGATCATAGCTGCGGGGCTAACGCCTGGAAAAGTTGCAGTCGGGCCAGACGGCTCACTTGAAGTCGAAGTCGTCGAGCACCAAGCCAAACCCGAGACAAAGCGCAAAGGGCCACCTAAATGGGGCGAAAAGTGAGAAAACCAGACTGGCCCGGCTTGCTTCGCGAGACCACTGCTGCCGGATCTGCGCGCTTCCGCGTCAGAGTCGAAGGAGACAAACGGAAACGCATAACCTTACCTGTGGGGCCGGGCGGGCGAGGCTTCGAGGAGGCGTACTGGAAGGCACGCGCAGGGCTGCAACCGGACGCGCCGGACGAGCCGGCGACGACACCGGAAGCTCATCGCCTGGATCACCTCATCGAGCGGTATCTTGCCGCACTCGAAGCGAAAGTTGCCGCCGGCGTTGCGTCGCCTGGAACCCTGAAAGGTCACCGATCGCTCTTGAGGCGCGCGTCTGATGTCAAGGACCCGCTCGGGCGGCGCATCGGTTCGCTGTCCGCCGATTTGCCGAGAGAAGCCTTCATTGCGGTCATGGACAGCTTCGGGGAGCATACGGGCGCCGCGGACAATGCGATCAAGGCCCTTCGTGCAGCGTATCGTTGGGGGCAGGATCGTGGCTTCCCAGACAAAAGCCCGGTGTTCAGTATCAGCAAACAACACAAAAACAGAGGGGGCGCGACTCCGTGGTCGAAAGGTGACGCAAAGTTATTCCTTGACACTCACCCACCCGGTACAGCAGCGCGCCTGTGGTTCTGGCTCGCGGTCAATACGATGGCCCGGATTGGCGACACTTATCGTCTCGGGCCCAGTCACATTCAAACATTCGAGGAGGCCCGTTTCATAGCGTGGCAGCCAGCAAAAAAGGGATCTGCGCTTGTTTCTGTCCCGATACTTCCGCAGCTCGAAGATGAGCTCAGTCGGCACGAACCGGGAGCGACTTTCATACAGACGAAGACCGGGAAACCCTTCCAATCGGCAGAGGCGCTCCGAAATCGCATCCAGAAATGGACCAGCTCGGCAGGCCTGGAAAAGCGAACGCAGCACGGTGTCAGGAAAGGCGCGGCGAAGCTCATCGCCGAGGCGGGCGGGTCCCAGTATGAGCTCATGAGCGCCATGGCGCACCTGGAGGCCGCGACGAGCGAGGTCTACACGCGCGACACAGATCGCCGACTGCTCGCCGCAGAAGCGATCTCGAAGCTGCGCGACATAAACTTCGACTGAGCTTGGTGTCCCACGGCCCTGACGTCGCGGGACACAACCAGCAAATTAATCATTAAAAACAACAGTTTAGAGTGCAATGGTAGGCCCGGAGGGACTCGAACCCCCAACCAAAGCGTTATGAGCGCTCTGCTCTAACCAATTGAGCTACAGGCCCCCGCCCGCCTGCTACGCCGTGCCCCCAGAGGCGTCAAGCCTGCGCCGTTGCCTGCGGGTCGGCGATGGTCTAGGCCGCGTGGCGAGGCGCTGCGGAGACCTGACCGATGAGCGAGACGCGCAAGGGGCTGACCTATTCCGACGCGGGGGTGGACATCGCGGCGGGCAACGATCTGGTCGCGCGGATCGGCCCCGCCGCGAAACGCACCGCGCGCCCCGGGGTCATGGGTGCGCTGGGCGGGTTCGGTGCGCTGTTCGACCTGCAGGCGGCAGGCTACCGCGACCCGATCCTGGTGGCCGCGACCGATGGCGTGGGCACCAAGCTGCGCATCGCGATCGACACCGGGCATCTGTCGACCATCGGCATCGACCTCGTCGCGATGTGCGTGAACGACCTTGTCTGTCAGGGGGCCGAGCCGCTTTTCTTCCTCGACTACTTCGCCACCGGAAAGCTCGCGCCCGAGGCGGCCGCGCAGGTCGTCGAGGGGATCGCGGAGGGCTGCGCGCGCTCCGGCGCCGCACTGATCGGCGGAGAGACCGCGGAGATGCCGGGCATGTATGCCCCGGGCGACTTCGACCTTGCGGGCTTCGCGGTCGGCGCGATGGAGCGCGGCGGCGCGCTTCCTGCCGATGTGGCTGAGGGCGACGTGCTGCTGGGGCTGATGTCCGACGGGGTGCATTCCAACGGCTTCTCGCTGGTGCGCAAGATTGCCGAGGCCGAAGGGCTCGGCTGGGGCGATCGCGCCCCTTTCGCAGAGGGGACGCTGGGCGAGGCGCTGCTGGTGCCCACCCGTCTCTATGTCGGGCCGGTGCTGGCGGCGCTGCGCGCGGGCGGGCTGCGGGCGCTCGCGCATGTCACCGGCGGCGGGTTGACAGAGAACCTGCCGCGCGTCCTGCCCGAAGGGCTTGGCGCGCGCATCGACCTTGGCGCCTGGGCGCTGCCCCCGGTCTTCGGCTGGCTGCGGGCCGCGGGCGGCGTGGCCGAGGACGAAATGCTCAAAAGCTTCAACTGCGGCATCGGCATGGTGGCCGTCGTGGCGCCCGACCGGGCAGAGGCGCTGGCCGCGCTCCTTGCGACCGGGGGCGAACGCGTCGCCGTGATCGGCCGCGTGGAGACCGGGCAGGGGGTCGCCTATGACGGCCGGCTTGGCTGAGCCCGTCCGGGTCGCGATCCTGATCTCGGGGTCGGGGTCCAACATGGTGCGGCTGGTCGAAAGCATGACGGGGGACCATCCCGCGCGGCCCGTGCTGGTGCTCTCCAACGTGCCGGACGCCGGCGGGCTCGCCCGGGCCCGGGCGCTGGGCGTGCCGACAGCCGTGGTGGACCATCGCGCCTATCCCGACCGCGCGGCCTTCGAGGCCGCCTTGCACGATAGGCTTGCGTCCGCGCGGGCCGACCTGATCTGCCTTGCCGGTTTCATGCGCGTGCTGACGGCCCCGTTCGTCGCCCGCTGGCAGGGGCGGATGCTGAACATCCACCCGTCGCTCCTGCCGAAGTATCGCGGGCTCGACACCCACGCCCGCGCGCTTGCGGCCGGGGATGCCGAGGCGGGGTGCTCGGTGCATGAGGTGACACCCGATCTGGATGCCGGCCCAGTTCTCGGGCAGGCGCGGGTGCCCGTCCTGCCCGGCGACACGCCAGAGAGCCTGGCCCGGCGCGTGCTGGAGCAGGAACACAGGCTCTACCCCGAGGTGCTGCGCCGGGTGGCAGCGGGAGACCGGCGGGCGGTGACGATCGATGCCGGTCAATCCGGCGGCGGCTGACATGGTCGCAAGGGGCGGGGTCCGGCCCGTGGCCGCCAAGATCCAGGACCCAAGGCCGCCGGCATTGGCCGGCCACCCTCCAGACACCCCGTGTTCCGAAAGACGCTTGCCGCGTCGTTGCAGGCCGCGCCTCGCCGCGGGTCAGGCAGCCTCTTCCCTGCCCGCGCCCACCCGGCTCCGGTGCGGGCCGTAGAGACAGGCCAGCCCCAGGATCACGCCCGAGACGACAGCGATCATGCCGGCGGCGCTGAGGGCGTGCTGGCCACCGAACCAGAGCGGCCCGTAGCCCGCGAAGACGTATCCGAGGACGGCGGAGAGCGTGGCGAAGACGACCGACCACCAGACCTGACGCGCCAGCCGGTCGGTCATCAGGCGGGCCGCAGCGGGCGGGCAGACGAACATGGCGATCACGATGATCGACCCCACGGCGTCGAAGGCCGCGACGGCAGCGACCGCGGCGGTGACCACCAGACCGAATCCCAGGCCGGCGGCGGGGATGCCGACCGCCCGGGCGAAGCCCTCGTCGAAGGTCGCGATCTTGAGCCAGCGCCAGAACACCAGCGTCAGCACGATCACCGCCGCGCAGGCAGTGGCGATGCGCGGCAACTCCTCCGGCATCGTGGCGAGCGCAGCGGGATCGAGAAGCGAGTGCCAGCCCTCGGCCCGCAACCAGACAAGGGACTCCAGATTGCCCATGAGCGCGTGTTCGACATCGAGATGGACCTGGCTCGTATCGCTCTGCTCCAGCAACAGGACGCCCGCCGCGAACATCGTGGTAAAGACGACGCCCATGGCGGCGCCGGGCTCGATGTTGCCAAGCCGCTTGACCGCCTCGATCAGGACCACCGCGACGATTGCCGCAGCGGCGGCGCCCAGCAGCATCGGGATCGCGGCGACGACACCGGTCAGGATGAAGGCCACGACGATGCCGGGCAGCACGACATGGCTGATCGCGTCGCCGATCAGCGCCTGGCGACGCAGGATCAGGAAATTCCCGGGCAGCGCACAGGCGATGGCCGCGAAGACACCGATCAGGATCGGCGTGAGGGAAAACTGCACGAACTCGGCGCCCATCAGGCTCCTCCGACGGCGAAGGGCGGACCAAGGCGCCGGTCGAATTCGGCGATCTCGTCGGCGGTGAAGACCTCCTCGATGGGGGTCAGCCCGTCGTAGCGCCCTGTCAGGCCCGCATCCTGGTGGATCTCGCGCGCGATCTGCCAGCGGCGTTCGTCGCGGGCGACCTTGGCGGCCTGGGCGCGGCCGGCGTCTGTGGGGACGCCGTCGGGGCGCACGAGCCCGTCGCGCGCCAGCAGGCGCAGCGTATAGGTCTCGCGGATCGGGTGCTGCGCGGCCAGTGCCAGAAGGCCCTGCCGGCGGTGCACCCGCGCCTGAAAGCGGCGGTGGCGAAGGACGGCGGCAAGCACGCCCCGGACCGGTGCGAGGAAAAGCGAGACGACAAAGACCGCCGCCGCGACAAGAACGATGATCGGGCCGGTGGGCAGCGCCGGGGCCGCGGCCGAGAGCGCCGCGCCAAGATAGCCCGATACGCCCCCGACGGCGCCCGCGATCCAGATCATGCGGTCCGACCGATCGGTCCAGAAGCGCGCCGTCACGGCAGGCATGATCAGCATGGCCACGATCAGGATCAGGCCCACCAGCTTCAGCCCGACAACCGTCACGGCAAGGACAAGACCCATCATCAGGAGGTCGAGCCTGCGGACATCGTAGCCCAACGCGGCGGCATAGTCGCTGTCGAAGGCCACCAGCGTCATGGGGCGCCGCATCAGCCAGGATGCGAAAACCGCGAGCGACCCGCCGATGGCGATGATCACGGCATCCTGCAGCAGCATGCCGGCCGTCGTGCCGAGAAGGAAACTCTCGAGCCCCGCCTGACGGCCCGCGCTCATCGTCTGCACGATGGTCAGAAGCACGATGCCCATCCCGAAGAAGACGCCCAGCACCGCGCCGATGGCGGCATCCTCGGACAGCCGTGTCCGGCGCGGGATCCACTCGATGACCAGAAGCCCGAGATAGGCCGTCAGCGCAGAGCCCGCGAGCAGGCCGATCAGGTTCCGGCCGTCCCCCCCGAGCGAGACCATGACGATGAAGGCCAGCGCCACGCCCGGCAGGGTCGCATGGGCCACGGCGTCCGAGACCAGCGCCCGCTTCCTGATGAACAGGAAGGTGCCCGACGATCCCGCCGCGAAGCCCAGAAGGGCGGCGCCGATCGCCACGAGGGCGGCGTTGTAGCCAGCCTGGAGGAAGAGGGCATCGAGGAACGGGTTCATCACCCGCCGCCTGCCACCGACAGTTCGTCAAGATGGGTGGCCGCAAGCCGGCCGCCATAGGTCGCCTGCAGGTTCTCGGTCGTGAAGGTGCTCGCAACCGGGCCTTCCGCGATGCGCCGCACGTTGATCAGGAACACATGGTCGAAGTAGGCGCGCACCGTGGAAAGATCGTGGTGCACGGCCACGACCGCCTTTCCCTCTGCCTTGAGCAGCTTGAGCACGTCGACGATCGCCCGTTCGGTCGCGGCGTCCACGCCCGCGAAGGGTTCGTCCAGAAGGTAGAGATCCGCGTCCTGCACCAGCGCCCGCGCCAGGAAGACCCGCTGCTGCTGACCGCCCGAAAGCTGCCCGATCTGGCGATGCGCGAAACCTGCCATGCCGACGCGGTCGAGACAGTCCTGCGCGCGGGCCGTCATCCGGCCGGACAGACGGCCCAGAAGCCCGACCTTGCGGTAGAGCCCCATCTGGACCACGTCCATCACGGTCGTGGGGAAATCCCAGTCGACGCTGGCGCGCTGCGGCACATAGGCGATCCGTTCGCGGGCGGCCTCGATCGACTGGCCGAAGACACGGACCTCGCCGGACAGGCGCGGGATGACTCCCAGCGCTGCCTTCAGGAAAGTGGATTTGCCCGCGCCGTTCGGGCCGATGATCGCCGACAGCGCACTCGCCGGAAAGGTGGCGTCCACGGAGAACACCGCCGGCTTCTCCCCGTAGGAGACGGTCAGCCCCCGCACGGCGAGGGGCGCGTCGGCGGGAAGGGCGGCAGGCCGCATGGCCCGCCCGTCTTCCGCGGCGATCGTGGGGACTTCGTGGCGTGCCATTTCAGCGTCCTTCAGTTCAGCAGGCCCTGCATGCCGGCGGCTGGCGCCTCGCCGCCGAGCGCACGGGCAATCGTGGTCGCGTTGGAATCGATCATTCCGACGTAGGTGCCCTCGTAAGTGCCGGACTCGCCCATGGCGTCGGAGTAGAGTTCGCCGCCGATGACGACCTCGTGACCGCGGGCCTGCGCGCCCTCGACCAGCGCGCGGATGTTGCGGTCGCTGACCGAGGTCTCGACGAAGACTGCGCGGATGTCGCGCGCGATCAGCATGTCGACCAGTTCGCGGATGCGCTTGAGCCCGGCTTCTGATTCGGTCGAGATTCCCTGGATGCCAACCACCTCGAAGCCGTAGGCG
Organism: Rhodosalinus sp.; assembly: GCF_046542825.1. Classification (GTDB taxonomy): domain Bacteria; phylum Pseudomonadota; class Alphaproteobacteria; order Rhodobacterales; family Rhodobacteraceae; genus Rhodosalinus. Next base: position 7,017 of record NZ_JBKHAQ010000036.1, read on the forward strand.
TTCCCGAAATAGTTGAAGGCATCGTGCGAGGTCAGCAGGATGCGGCTTTCGGCGGGAACGGAGGACAGGACATCGGTGGTGTAGCGCGCAAGCTCGCGCAGGGTCTCCAGATAGGCCTCCGCGTTGGCGGTGAAGCTCTCTTCCCCCTCGGGATGCACCTCGATCAGCGAGTCGCGCACGTTGACGACCACGCGCGCCCAGAGGTTCGGGTTCATCCAGAGGTGGGGATCGTAGCGGCCCTCGTAGTCCTCCGAACCGATCAGCAGGTTCTCGGGCACGTCCTCGGCGACGGCCACGACGGGCTTGTCCTGACCGAGATCGAGAAGGAACTCCTCGAGCTGCGCCTCGAGATAGAGGCCGTTCCAGAGCACGAGATCGGCGTTCGCCATGGCCACGATGTCCGAGCGGGTCTGCCGGTAGGCATGCGGATCGACGCCCGGCCCCATCAGGGCGCGCACCTCGACCAGATCGCCACCCACATTCCTGGCCGCGTCCGCAATCATTCCGGTCGTGGCCACCACGTCGAGTCGTTCCTGCGCAGCCGCCAGACCCGCGGGCAGGATGAGGCCGATGACGGCAATGGCAGCCACGAAAAACCGCTTGGTCACGCTCATATGCAAACTCCCGTCAGCACTCGCCCCTTCGCGGGCCATCCAATGGGACGTTAGTGCGAGGCAGTCGCAGTGTCAATGATTTTGCGACTTATTCTCAATTGATACGGCCCTCTCTGCCTGCTGGAGCGAAGTGCCTTCGGGCTGGAAACCCTGCGCTTCGAGGTGCTCCCTCAAGGCGATGCAGCAGCCACACCCGCCAGTCTCGGGCACCTGACTCCCGCTCCCGGAGGCCAGCGTGGGGGCAGCGGAAAGCACTATGGCGGTACGCTGGCGGGCGAAGCGCAGGATCGGAATCCTCCGGCGTCATGGCGGCATCGCGGCCTTCATCGTGCCATTCATGTTCTTCTACAACGCCGCGCTGCTGATGCAGGCCGACTGGCTGGAGGTGGCCCGCGCCTGCGCCACCGCCGTCTTCGGCGCGTTCCTGCTGTCCGCGGGCGTGCAGGGCTGGTTCATCGGGGCCAGGGCGGTGTGGTTCCTGCGGGTGGGGCTGGTCGCCGCCGCGCTGATGATGATCGAGGGCAGCCTCGCCACCGATCTGACCGGGCTGGGCGCTGCGGCGGCGATCCTCTTCGTGCAGCGGCTGCTGAAACCCAGGGAAGCGGCCGCGATCCGCGTCCGCGGCGCCGATTGAGGCGAGGATCGCGGGCGCCTTGCCACCGTGCGCAGCGCGTCGTGCGGGGCGAGCAAGCGACAGGCGGCGAAGGCCGGGACACGCTCTCCCCGGTCCGAACGTCTGCAATGGCCGCCCGGGATCCCGCGTGAGCGAACCGCGCCCATGGCGCGAGCGGAGCGGTGCGGCCGAACGAAACGGTCCCTCCGCGGTCGGGCCGTCAGCGCAGGCGCGGCGGGCGGTCGGGATCGGCGCCCGGCGCGGCCGGGGGGGCGGCTGCCGCGGCCTGCGGCAGGTCGATGCGCAGCGCGACAGCGCCAAGCCGGTCGGCAAGGCGCTCGTCCTCCGGCAGGAAGGCCACGTCGAGCCACCCGGCTTCCAGCCCCGAAAAGGTCAGCGCCTCGCCCGCCGCCTGCGCCAGCGCGCCCTCGGCGCCGGGCGCGGTGCCGGTGAAGGCCAGCAGCGCCGCGCGCGACCCGTCCGCGTATTCCGCTTCCGCCAGCCAGGCGGCGCGTGCGCGGCCGCCTGCGGCCGACAGCCGCGCGTCGAGCGCGGCCAGCAGCCCCTCAGGCAGCGCCCCGGGCGGGTGCAGCGCCACCGGCCGCTCGGTCATCGCGCGCGGCGGCTCGGCCGCCTGCGCGGCGAGCCAGGTCATCGTCCCGGCCGGCAGGAGGATCGCGGAGGGGCTGTCGAGATTGAGCCCTAGGCCCAGCCCCTCCTGCGCCAGCATCCGCGCCAGCGCCCGGCCCGACAGTGCCGCATAGGGCGCAGGGCCACCCGCGAAGGCCGCAAGTCGCTCTTCCAGGTCGAAGGCCAGCACCACGGGCCCCTCCGCAAGCGGAAAGACCCTTGGCGAGAGACTGTCGCCGGCGGGCTCCTCGTCCAGCAGCACGTGGAGTTCCGACAGCGCGAGGCGGTCGTAGAAGGCGCGGCGGCGCGCCTCGTCCTCGGGTGCGGCCTCCATCGCGGCGTGAGCGCGGTCCAGGGGGGTGTCCATGGGGCGCAGGTAGCCGGGTGGCGGCCTGCGGGCAAGGGCCGCGCCGCCGGCTTTGGCGCGAGGCCGTCGCGAGGAGCGCCCGAAAAGGGCGCGACCGAGCCGGCCCCTCAGGCCAGCGCCGCCCGCACCGCCCTGCGCAGCTCCGGCAGCAGCTCCGCCTCGAACCAGGGGTTCTTCCGCAACCAGCCATTGTTGCGCCAGGACGGGTGCGGCAGCACGAAGGTGTCCGGCGCGTGCTCGCGCCAGTTCCGCACGGTCTCGGTCACGCCCGCCTTCGTGCCCAGGTGCCGCTTCTGCGCCGCGCCGCCCACCAGCACGCGCAGGCGCACCGGCCCGATTTCCTGCAGCGCACGGGCGTGCCAGGTCCGCCAGCAGACCGGCGGCGGCGGCAGGTCGGAACCCTTCGCGTCGTATCCGGGGAAACAGAAGGCCGTGGGCAGCACCGCCACGCGCGCGCGGTCGTAGAACACCTCTTCGCCCATATCGAGCCACTCGCGCAGGCGGCGCCCCGACAGGTCCCAGAACGGCCGCTCTGCGCGGTGCACGCGCATCCCCGGCGCCTGGCTCGCGATCAGGATGCGCGCGCCGGGGCGGAACCAGACGACCGGATTGGGCGCATGGCCCGTCGCGGTGCCGGCGAAGCGGTCGGCGCAGAGCCGGCAGGCGCGGATTTCCGCGACGAGGCGTTCAGACACGGCGGGGCAGCCGCGCGCGCAGCGCCTCGGTCAGCACGGCGGTGTCATGGCCGCCCTCGCGCGCCAGTCGCGCGAGGCCGAAATGCACATGTGCCATTTGCTGATAGTAGCGCGTATAGGCATAGTTCGTTGCCGCGCCGGCCGCGGCGCCAAGCACCGGCACGGTCTGCGCGGCCAGCTTCTGGCCCAGCACGATCGACAGGCGCGGCGCAACGCGGGCGATCACGCTGCGCACCGTGGAACCGCTCAGCGTGACGCGCGTGGCAAGAAAGCCCGTGTTGGCGCCGTCGTCGTATTCCAGCGGTCCGGCGGCCGAGAACACGGTCAGACCCTCGCGCCGCACCTCGGGCTTTCCGGGATCGAAGCCGTGCGCCGCGGCGATGCCCAGGATCGCGCGGAAAAGCACCGTGGTCGTGACCGGCAGTTCGGCCAGCGCCGTGGGCAAGCCCCCGGACCCGCCGGCCGCGCCCAGCACGGTGGTGAAGCCGGTGTTGACCCAGGCGGGTTGATCCCGCAGCCGGCCGCGCGACACCTGCGCCGCCTCCACGGCATAGCCCAGCGCGCGCTCGGTCGCGCGCTCCAGTTCGTCCTTGGCCCAGTCGGGGAGATGCTCCAGCATGTTTTCCGCCCGGCCGCCGATGTAATTCAGCAGGCGGATCGAGGTGCCCTCGGCCGCGACAAGCCGCGCGGCGAGCACGTCCAGTTCGTCCGAGAGCCGCGCGGGCAGAAGATCGCTTCCGGTCATCCAGGTGCCTCGATGTTCACTGGCTTTACATCGGGCGCGCGCGGGCCTGTTTCAAGCCGCGGGCTTCACCGCACCGCTCACACCGTCCCATGCGCCCGGCCGCAGCGCCAGCCCCAGCACACGTTCGGGGTTGGTGGGCGGTGGCATCTCGACGTCCTCGAGCCTGCGAAAGCCGAAGCGCCCGTAGTAGGGCGCATCGCCCACCAGCAGCACCCGCGCCCAGCCCAGCCGCCCGGCCTCGGCCAGGCTTTCGCGGATCAGCGCGGCGCCCACCCCTTCGCCCTGCCGGGTGGGATGCACGGCGACCGGACCCAGCAGCAGGGCCCGCGCGCCGCTCACCAGAACCGGCCAGTAGCGGATCGCGCCGCCCAGGATGCCCTGCTGGTCACGCGCGGTCAGGCAAAGCTCGGGCACCGGCGGAACACCGTCGCGCAGACGATAGGACGACAGCGCCTCGCGCCCCGGCGCAAAGGCGAGGTCGTAAAGCGCCTCGACCTCCCACCAGTCCTCTGCCGTCTCGCGCGCCAGCCGATCCACCCGTCCGCCCCTGCCCCTGTCGAAGCGGCGCCGCCCGTAACACGCCGCCCCGGCGGGGCAAAGGGCCTCAGAGCTTCGAGCTGATGACGCCGGTGTTGAAACCGCCCATGCGCAACTCGCCGAAAAGCCGCTGATACTCGATCTTGGGGCAGCGATTCATGATGACCGTCACGCCGCGGGCGCGGGCCGTCGCCGCCGCCTCGGCATGCTCCACGCCGATCTGCATCCATATGGTCCGCAGGTCCGGAAAGGCCTCCAGCGCCTCGTCCACGATGGGCGGCACCGCCTCGGGGCGGCGGAAGATGTCCACCATGTCCACCGGCCCGTCGATCTCCGACAGGCTGGCGCGGACCGTCTCGCCATTCAGCACCTTGCCGGCGTGGCCCGGATTGACCGGGATCACCCGGAACCCCTTCAACGCGAGGTAGCGCGCCACATAGGAGCTGGGCCGGACCGGGTTGAGCGACACGCCCACAATGGCAATGTTGCGCGTTTGCGTCAGGATGCGGCGCAGTTCTGCATCGGAATAGGCTTCGGACATGCTGCGGGCTATATCAGTCGTCGCCGGCGCGAGAAATGCAAAAAAGGCGCCCGGGGGACCCGGACGCCAGTGTCGGAACGAGGGACAGTGAATAGGACAGCGGGTTCCGATCCGCTGCCTATGTGTCATATGGGTCGCGCTTTGCGTCGTTTAAGGCGCAGTCACCGAGTTGTGAATTGCGCGGGGCCGACGGGCCCGAGCCCGCCCGACCCTCAGGCAGCCAGTTGCGGCTGTGCAGCGGCTGGCTTTTCGTCCTTTCGCGCAGCGGGCGCGGTGCCTGCGTCCTCCACCAGCGCGCTATGGAGCGCACGGATGGCAAGGTCCGTGACCTCGCGCGGCAGCACGAACTGGATGTCCACGTTGCGCGGCCCCTGCGCCACCGCCACAGGTTCGATCCCCTCGGCGGCGAGTGCCTCGAGCCCGCGCGAGAGCGCGCCAAGCCCCGAGATGTCACGCCCGATGGCCGAGACCACGGCAAGGCTGCGGGTGGTGATGTCGGCGCTGGCATAGGCCTGGGCGAGATCGCGCTCGACCCGCCGCACCGACTTCATCGAGGCGTCCACATAGTGCGTGATCGTGTTCGCGTTGGACGTCTTGGCGACGATGCGCAGCCCGTGCCGCGTGAGCGACTCCAGGATGGTCGCGTCGTATCCCTTCACGCCGACCATGTCGGGTTCGTAGACCTGCAGCGCGAAGACGTCGAGCCCGGTGACGATCTCGACCGCCGGGGTCTCTGCCGGGCATTCGTCGATCAGCGTGCCGGGGTCCTCCGGCTCGAAGGCGTTGGTGACGCGCAGCGGGATGCCCGCCTGGCGCAGCGTCTTGGCCGCCGAGGGGTGGATCGCCTCCATCCCCATGTTCGACAGCTGGTCCGCCACGTCATAGTTGGTGCGGCCCAGCTTGCGCACGTTGTCCATGCCCACCAGCTTCGGGTCGGCCGACGACAGGTGGAACTCCTTGTGGATGATCGCCTCGGACGCGCCGGTGCGCGCGGCGATATTGGCGAAGGTCACCTCGGAATAGCCGCGGTCGTAGCGGTTCATCAGCCCTTCGGCGCATTGCGCATAGCCGGTCACGATGGGCAGCTCGCTCGACAGGTCGATGTCGGCGAAGCCGCGGTCGATGCGTTCGTCGAGGCTGACCTCGGCGTCGTCGCGCCAGCCCGACAGGTCCACGCAGCGCGCATCGACGCCATGCCGGCGCAGCAGCAGCGTGGTGACCTGGGCCGAGTGCGACTCGCCCAGGCCAGACAGCAGCTCCCGGATCAGGCCCATGTGCTCGCTCAGCCGGAAGTGCCCGTAGGAACACAGCCGCTGCAGGTCGATCAGGCAGGAGCGCGCGCCTTCGAGCCGATCGCGCACGAAGTCGTCCGCCTCCTGGATGTCGGCGTTATGGTCCAGCACCTCGCGGTGCGCCTGTCTCATGGCGTCCGCCACGCGGTTCAGCGCGTCGGACCAGCCGTGATCGTTCTCGGCGTTGGAGAACAGGGCATAGACCCCCGGCTCGCCGGATTTCTTGTGCTCCAGCAGCAGGTTGGTGATCCCGCCATAGGCCGAGACCACGAAAACCCGTCCGTAGGGATCCTTGCCGCCATTCAGAAAGAGCGAATCGAGCAGGTCGCGCGACCGGCTCATGGAGGTGCCGCCGATCTTCTCGACGGTATGGGTACGACTGTCACTCATGGCGTATTGCCTTTCCCCGCAGCGCCGGAGAGGCGGCGCTGCGATCTGATTGGTGTTCGGTGCCGGGCCACGGCGCTCAGGCGCTGGCCGTCTCGTCGACCGGGGCATAGGAGCCGTCCTCGCGGTGGACCTCCTTGCCGGTCACCGGCGGGTTGAAGACGCAGGCCATCACCAGATCGCCGTCAGGGTCCGCGCGCACCGTGTGCTTGTCGTTCTTGTCGAGCGCATACATCACGCCCGGCCTGATCTCGTGCGTCTCGCCGGTGGCCAGATCGGTGATCGAGCCGGTGCCCGACATGCAGTAGACGCTCTCGAAGTGATGCTTGTAGTGGAAGGTGTGCTCACTGCCGGCGTCCAGGAAGGTGATGTGGAACGAAAATCCCATCCCGTCGTCGGCCAGCAGCATGCGCACGCTGGTCCAGTTGGCGTCGCTCACCGTCCGGTCGGTGTTCTTCAGTTGCTCGAAATCCCTCACGATCATCGCTGTCACTCCGCTGCCATGGGGCGCGCGGTCTTTTCGCGGACCGCCGATTCGAGGATATCGAGTCCGCGATCGAATTGCGCCATCGGCGTGGTGAGCGGCGCCAGCACCTTCACCACCTCGTCCTCGGCGCCCGATGTCTCGATGATCAGGCCCTGCTCGAAGCAGCGGGCGCAGATCGCCCCGGCCAGTTCGCCACAGCCCACGTCGATGCCGCGCATCATGCCGCGGCCCTTCAGCCGGGCGCCCGGCACCAGGCGGCGCATCTTGTCGAGCCGCGCCTCCAGGTGCGCGCCCTTCTCCGTCACCTCGTTCAGGAAGGCGTCGTCGCTCCAGAACTTCTCGAGCGCCACGCGCGCGGTGACGAAGGCATGGGTATTGCCGCGAAAGGTGCCGTTGTGCTCGGCTGGCTTCCAGATGTCGTGCTCGGGCTTTACCAGCACCAGCGCGAAGGGCAGGCCGAAGCCCGACAGCGATTTCGCCATCGTCACCATGTCCGGCTCGACCCCCATCCCGTCGATGGAGAAGAAGCCGCCCGCGCGGCCGATGCCGGCCTGGATGTCGTCCACGATCAGGAGGATGCCGTGCTTCTTCGCAAGGTCCGAGAGCCCCTTGAGCCAGGCTTCGGAGGCCGCGTTGAGCCCGCCCTCGCCCTGCACGGGCTCGACCACGAAGGCCGCGGGCATGTCCACACCGGACGAGCCGTTCTCGATCATCGCCTCGACGATCTTCAGCGTGTCGGTCTCCGCGCCCAGCGCGCCGTCGTAGGGCATGTGGGTGACGTGATCCAGCGGCACGCCCGCGCCGCCGCGCTTGCCGGCGTTGCCGGTGAGCGACAGGGCGCCAAGCGTCATGCCGTGGAAGCCGTTGGTGAAGGCCACGACGTTGCGGCGCCCCGTCACCTTGCGGGCGAGCTTGATCGCCGCCTCGACGGCGTTGGTGCCGGTGGGGCCGGTCATCATGATCCGGTGATCCCAGCCGCGCGGGCTGAGGATCAGCCGCTCGAAGGTCTCGAGAAAGGCGGCCTTCTCGGTCGAATACATGTCGAGCCCGTGCGCGATGCCGTCATCCGTGAGGTGGGCGATCAGCGCCGCCTTCATGTCGGGGTCGTTGTGCCCGTAGTTCAGCGACGAGCAGCCCGACAGGAAGTCGATGTAGTCGCGGCCCGCGTCGTCGGTGAGGGTCGAGCCCTTCGCGCGGGTGAAGACGGCGGGAAAGCCGCGGCAATAGCTGCGGACCACCGATTCGCGTCGCTCGAAAACGGCCGTGCCGGCCGATTGGTCGGTCATCTGGGTGTCTTTCATGACGTGTTCCGTTCGTGTCTGGGTGAACCTGGCGGGCGAAAACCGCGCGATCATGCAGCGCGCCTTCCGGCTTCCGGCAGCTTGATGGTGACCATGAACTCGGTCGCGTGATACCCGCGGAAATGCGTGTCCCGCGTGAAGTGCGCCTGGGCGTCGAACTGGGCGTGGCGCGAACGGGCAAAGCTCTTGAACAGCCCCCAACTCGCCCCATTGTCGCGCGTGATGGTCGTCTGCAGGCGGCTGACCTTCTTGCACTCGTGACGCTCAAGCAGGTGGGCCAGCATGCGTTTTGCCAGCCCCTCGCCGCGCGCAGCCTCCGAAACCGCGACCTGCCAGACGAAGAAGGTGTCGGGCGCGTAGGGCAGGATGTAGCCCGATATCCAGCCGACAACCTTGCCCTCGCGCTCGGCGACGACGCAGGTGTCGCGAAAATGGTCGCACTGCAACAGGTTGCAGTACATCGAGTTCTCGTCGAGCGGCGCGCTGGAGGCGATCAGCTCCCAGACTTCGGCACCGTCCTGCGGCTCCGGCTTGCGAAAGCGGATGCGGGCGTGGCCGCCCTGCTTTGCTCCGATCTGGCGAACGTTCGACACTCAACTGCCCTCCCTGCGACTTGAGCAGATAATATACGCACGCGATCAGATAGGTCAACTAGACTAAGGATTTTCGCCGTGTTGACAGTATTTTTGATATATGTCAATTACTTAGACATACGCAACCCTTATGAAACAGTTATCGTCGCTTGTTTTCTGGGGATTTTTTGTTAGATAGGCTAACGAACTACGACTTGCAGATCAGTGAAAGAGGCGCCAATGGGCCTGACGTTCGATGCGATAACGGGGCCTGACTTGGACAGGACGGATCAAAGCCTCATCGCGCTCAGGCGCATCCTGCGCGCGACGGAACTCTACGGGCGGGAACTCGCCCGCACGGCCGGGCTGACCCCGGTGCAGATTCGCGTCCTGCAGGTCGTGGCGATGCGCGACGGCGTGACGCCGAAGGAGATCTCCGCCCAGATGGGCGTGAGCCAGGCCACCATCTCCACCCTGCTCGACCGGCTCGAGGCCAAGAGGATGCTCCGGCGCGAGCGCTCCAGCCGCGACCGGCGGCAGACCAACGTGGTGCTCACCGAAGCCGGCCGCGACGCTGTCAATCGGGCACCCGACGCTCTGCAACAGCAATATGTCCGCGCCTTCGAGTCGCTCGAGGACTGGGAGCAGGCGATGATCGTGGCAGCACTTGAGCGCGTGGCCTCGATGCTGAACGCCGCAGATCTCGACGCGGCACCCGTTCTCGACCACGGCGAGATCAAGCGCGGACCGCAGGCCCACTGACCGCACCGCTCCGACCGGGCGCGCGGAAGGCCCTTGCAAGGGCCTTCAAGCGCCTTCCAAGGCGCTTGCCCGGCGCCTACTCTGCCGCTTGCGCCCCGTGCAGCATCCGCCAGACCCGGTGCGGGGTGAAGGGCATGTCGGCCTGTCGCACCCCCCGCGCCCACATCGCGTCCTGCACCGCGTTCGCCACGGCGGCGAGCGCGCCCACCGTTCCCGCCTCGCCGCAGCCCTTCATGCCCATCACGTTCGCCGTGGACGGCACCGGCTCGGACGAAAACCCGTACATCGGCAGATCCTCCGCCCGCGGCATCGCGTAATCCATGAAACTCGCGGTCAGCAGCTGGCCCTCCTCGTCGAAGACCGTGTGCTCGATCAGCGCCTGCCCGATCCCCTGGGCAATGCCCCCGTGCACCTGGCCTTCCGCCAGCAGCGGATTGATGAGATTGCCGAAATCGTCCACCACCGTGTAGCGCAGCACGCGCACCGCCCCTGTGTCGGGGTCCACCTCCACCTCGGCCACATGGGCGCCGTTGGGATAGGAGCGGCCCGGCAGGGTGGTGCGCGCCTCGTGCACCAGCAGGTCCTCGCGGCCGTCGGCGCGCGCCATCGCCGCCGCTTCCAGCATCGTCGGCGTCAGGTTCGAACCCGGCGCGCGGAAGGTCTCGTCGTCGAAGGTCACCGCGTCTTCCGCGACGCCCATCTTTCCGGCAAGGTAGGGCCGGAAGGCCTCCACCATCCTCGCCACGGTGGCGAGCGTCGCGGTGTTCTGCACCGTCACCGAGCGGGAGCCGCCCGTGCCGCCACCCGTCCTGATGAGGTCCGAGTCGCCCTGCACCACGTTGATCTTCCCGGCCGGGATGCCGGTCTGATCGGACAGGAACTGCGCATAGACGGTCTCGTGCCCCTGCCCGTTCGACTGGGTGCCCACGAAGATCGAGGCGGTGCCGTCCGCGTTGAACTCCACCCGCGCGCTTTCCGACGGATCGCCCAGGATGCTCTCGATGTAATAGCACAGGCCGATGCCGCGCAGCTTGCCCGCCGCCTCGCTTTCCGCGCGCCGCGCGGCAAAGCCCGCGCGGTCCGCCTCGCGCTCGACCCGCGCCAGCAGGCGGCCGAAATCGCCCACGTCATAGGTCTCGCCCGCGACGGTCGTGTAGGGGAATTTCTCCGGCGGGATGAAGTTCCGGCGCCTGAGTTCCCAGGGATCGGTGCCCAGTTCGCGCGCGGCACGGTCCATCATGCGCTCGATCACATAGATCGCCTCGGGCCGGCCGGCGCCGCGGTAGGCGTCCACCTGCGTGGTGTTGGTATAGAACCCCTCGGACCGCAGCCAGGCCACGGGGATGTCGTAGACCCCGGTGAAGACCTTCGAGAACAGCGTGCTCTGCATGATCTGCCCGAAGTTCGAGTTGTAGGCCCCGAGGTTCGAACGGTTGTGCACCCGGTAGGCCAGGATGCGGTGATCTTCGTCGAAGGCAAGCTCCGCCAGCGAGACGAGATCCCGCGCCCCGTGATCCGACAGCATCGCCTCCGTCCGCTCGGACATCCAGCGCACCGGCCGGCCCAGCGCGCGGGCGGCCTGCGCGACGACGGCATATTCGGGATAGGGCGCGCCTTTCATCCCGAAGCCGCCGCCAACGTCCGGGTTCGTCACGCGCACCGCGTCCTCGGGCAGGCCCAGCGTCCGGACGAGCGCGGCCTTCTGTCCCCAGACGCCCTGCCCGTTGATCGCGACGTGCAGGCGGTCCCCGTCCCATTCCGCGAAGCACCCGCGCGGCTCCAGCGAATTGGTGATGACGCGGTTGTCGTGGATCTCCAGCGCGACGACATGCGCGGCACCGTCGAAGGCGGCCTGCGTCGCCGCCTCGTCGCCCAGACCCCAGTCGAAGCCGCGGTTGTCCGGCGCGCTGTCGTGCAGGGTTTCGCCGCCCGGGCCGAGGTCCAGCTTCACGGGCAGCTCTTCGTAGTCGAACTCGATCAGCTCGGCGGCATCCTTGGCCTGTTGCCGCGTTTCGGCCACGACGACAGCCACCGGCTCGCCCACGAAGCGCACGCGGTCGCGCGCCAGCAGAGGGCGGTCGGTCTTCGCGCCCTTGCTGCCGTCGCGGTTGTTCACCCGCGTCGCCCCCATCAGCACGTTCAGGCCCGCAGCCTCGAGATCGGCGCAGGTGAGCACGGCGGCCACGCCATCGGCCGCGCGCGCCTCTTCCACGTCAAGCGTTTGGATCGTCGCATGCGCCACTGGCGAGCGGAAGACGAAGGCGTGAAGCGCACCCTCGGGCGCGATGTCGTCGACGTAGCGGCCGTGGCCGGTCAGGAACCGCCGATCCTCGACCCGCGTGACCGGCTGGCTTCGCCCGAACTTCTCCATCGCGCCGTTCCCTCGCCTGTTGGTGACGGGGCGCAACCTACGCCGACGCGTGCGGCTGTCCAGCCCTCAGGCTCGCGTGCGCGCCTCCGCGAGGGAGAGATCGCCGTAACCGTTGAAACGGGTGGCAAGCGCGGCAGAATAGGCGCCCATGCCGGGGAAGAGCACCGCGTCGCCCTCCGCCATGTCGCCCGGCAGGTCCAGCGGCTGCGGCAGCCGGTCGATGCTGTCGCAGGTGGGGCCATAGACGATGCGCGCGACCGGCGCGCCGGCGCGCGCGGTGCCGTCGGGTGCCATCACGACCACGTCGGCGGCGCGCGGCACGTCGCGCCACTCTGCCAGCGCCCCGTAGATCCCGTCATTGAGCACCGCGGCGCCATCCCCGCGCAGCGCCTTGACGCGGGCCAGCACGGCGAAGGCGCCGGCCACCATCGCGCGCCCCGGCTCGCACACGAGCGCGGGCTGCGCCTCTGCGAAGGCCGCGCGCGTGGTGCTGCCGATCCGGTCGAAGATCGCGTCCAGATCGGCCTCGTCCGCACTGCCCCAGTGGGGAAAGCCGCCGCCCACGTTGAGGCGATGCAGCCGCACGCCCGCGGCGGCTGCGACCCGCGCCGCCGCGCGGATGTAGGCGGCCCAGGCCTCGGGGTCGCGGCACTGCGTGCCCGGATGGAAGGTAAGCGAGGGCGTGAGCCCGCGCGCCGCGATCTCGCGCAGCAGTGCCTCGGCCGCCTCCGGGTCCGCGCCGAACTTCACGCCGAAATCGTAGGCGCCGCCCTTCACCGGCAGCCGCAGGCGCACCGCGATCTCCGTGCCGGGCTTCAGCGGCATCAGCCGGTCGAGGCCGGGCAGGTCGTCCACCGACCAGGACAGCGCGCCCTGCGCCTTGCCCGCTGCAACCTCGGCCGGCGAGCGGATGGGGTTGTGATAATGCAGCACTGCGCCGGGAACGGCATCGCGCACCGCCTGCATCTCGGCGGGCGAGGCCACGTCGAAGGTGCGGATGCCCGCGCGCGCCAGCACGCGCAGCACCTCGGGCAGCGGGTTGGCCTTGACCGCGTAGGTGACAAGGCCCGGGAACCCTTCCTGAAACCGCGCAGCGCGCCGCGCCAGCCGCTCCGCGTCGAAGATCAGGACGGGCCGTTCCGGCGCGCCGCGCACCAGATCGGCGATCTCGGGGGTGATATGGGTCATGCTGCTCATCGCGAACTCCCTGCCTGCTTGCCTGCCATGGCCCTTGAACGGGCTTCCTGCGGGATAGGTTGTCGCAGCATGCTGCCGGTTTCCGTTGTCACTTCCGGCGTTTTCCCGCAAACTTCCGGCGGATCGACGACAAGAGCCGACGAATGGACGAAACCGATCAGGCCCTGCTCGCCCTGCTGGCGGAAAATGCTCGCCAGCCGGCGGCCACGCTCGCGCGGCGGCTGGGGCTTGCGCGCTCCACCGTGCAGGCCCGGATCGAACGACTGGAAAAGACCGGTGCCATTGCCGGTTACACCCTGCGCCCCGGTCCGGCGGTCGCCCCCGCACTGCGCGCCACGGTGCTCGTCTCGATCGAGCCGCGGGCCGGCCCCGCCGTGCTGGCGCGGCTCAGGGCCATGCCCGAGGTCGAGACGGTGCACACCACGACCGGGCGCGTCGACCTGATCGCCACACTGACGGCCAAGACGACCGAGGCGCTGGACACCGCGCTGGACCGGATCGGCGAGACCCGCGGCGTGAAGGGGTCGGAAAGCCTGATTCACCTGTCCACGAAGCTGGACCGCCGCCGCTGAGGCGTCAGAGGTCCACGGGGCCGGAAGGCTCCTCCGCGTCGGGCGCCGGCTCCTCCAGCGGCTGCTTGCGGCGCAGGATGATGTCGCCGTTGGGCAGCATCTCGGGCGGGTGATAGTCGTTCCAGTCCTCGACGCGCTCCAGCATGTCGGTCAGTGCCGGCCCCATCTCGCGCGCGAAGTCGCGCAGCTCGGGCTCCAGCTCGCGCGCCATCCCTTCCAGTTCGCGCAGCGCCGGGTCGAGTTCGGACATGAGCCCGCGGAAGAAGAGGCGCGCGCCCTCTTCCATCAGGTTCGGGCCCTCCTCCTCCCGCGGCTCCTCCGGCCCCGTTTCGGGCGTCATTTCCTGCGCCCCAAGTGGCGCTGCGGCGAGAGCGAGGGCAAGCGTTGCGGCACGGATCGACATGCGTGCACCATACTGCCGATCCCGCCACCCGTTAACCCCCAGGGTCAAGGTCGAGCGTCACGGGATAATGATCCGAGGCCGCCACCAGCGCCGCGCGCAGCGCCGGATCGCCCCAGCAGGCGGGGTCCTCGAAGGGATGCCAGATGCGCCACGCGGGCCGCGCCGCCATCAGCCCGGGCGAGACCATGATGTAGTCCAGCAGCGCCGACAGCCAGCGCCCCTCGGGCTCGACCCAGAAGCGCGCGGTGTTGCGCTGCGCCCCGATCCGGCGGGTCAACGCCTCGTGCGCGTGCGGGTCGAAAAGCGGCACCTGCCCATCCCCTCCCATCACGATCTCGACCGAGGAGCGGCCGAAGAGCGCCTCCAGTTCGTCAAGGCCCGGTCCGTCGTTCAGGTCGCCCGCGACGACCAGCTCTTCGCCAGCCGCCAGCACAGCGTCGATCCTGCGCCGCAGCCAGACTGCCTGCGCCAGCTGCTTGCGCCGCGCGGCGAGCGCCACGCGCTTCATCGCGTCGCTCCCCCTCGCCCCGCGCGGCGCCTTCGACTTCAGATGCACGCCGATCAGCCGGAACGGCCGCCCCGCCGCGGGCGTCACCGCCACCTCGAGCGGCGGCTTGGAGAACTGCACCGTGTCCGCCCGCCCGTCGATATCGAGGTCGATCCGAAAGCGTCCGTCGAAGCGCGGCGCCTCCTCGCTCGCCTGCGGATCGTGCCGCGCCGTCAGCCGGACAGGATCGTAAAGCAGCGCGATCTCCTGCTGCGTCCCGTTGACGAAGCCCACAAGCGCCTTGCGCGCCCGGATGCCCGCCGCTGCGGCGAAGCGTTCCAGCGCGCGCAGACCCGCACGCCCCGGCCGCGCATCGGGCGCCTCGATCACCACCAGCGCATCGGCATCGAGCGCGGCCAGCACCTCCGCCACGGCAGCGGCCTGCGCCCCGCGGCGGGCGCCCGCGAAGCCGCCCGGCCCGTCGTCCGCCAGAAGCCCGCCCGCGTCGTCGAAGAGTGCGTCGAACCAGGCCACGTTCCAGGCGGCAAGGCGCAAGGCCCTAGCCCCCGCGCGCCGCGCTGATCTCTTCCCAGGCGCGGTTGATGTCCACGAGCCGCCGCTCGGCCAGGCGGATCGCCTCCTCCGGCACGCCGCGGGCCAGCATCACGTCGGGATGCGTCTCGCGCACCTGCTGCCGCCAGGCGCGGCGGATCTCGTCCAATGGCGTGTCCGGCGTCACGCCCAGCACGGTATGGGGATCGCGCGCCTCGGGCACGAAGCGCCCGCGCAGCGCGCGGAACTGCCGCTCGGGCAGATCGAAGATCTCGGCCACCCGGGCAAGGAAGCGGTCCTCCTTGGGGTGATAGGCCCCGTCCGCCATCGCGATGTGAAACAGCCCCTCCATCAGGTCGCAGAGCGTGGGGCTGCCTTCGCCGAACATGCCCCGGATGCGCCGCGCGTAATCCTCGTAGCCCGCCACGTCCTGTCGCGCGAGGTCGAAGACGCGGGCCGCGTTCGCCTCTTCCCCAGGCGCAATCTGGAACACCTCGCGGAAGGCCGCCACCTCGTCGCGGGTGACGCGGCCGTCGGCCTTGGCCATCTTCGCGCCCAGCGCGATCACCGCGATGGTGAAGGCGACCGTGCGTTCGGGCGGCGCGCGCAGCCGGTCGAAGACGTCCGCCAGGCTTTCGCCCTGACGCAAAGCCGAAAGCGCGTCCGCGATGCGGGTCCAGATCGACATGGGAGAAATCCTAGCGCGGCGAAAGCCGCTTGCACATCAGGATCAGGTCGTGCCAGCGGCCGAGTTTCCAGCCGACCTGCGGCAGAACCGCAACACGGGCGTAGCCGATGGCGGCGTGGAACGCGGCACCCACGGGATTGGCCGAGCTGATCCCGGCCTAGAGGCTCGCCGCCCCCTGTTCCGCCGCCGCTTGCGCGAGCGCCGCCATCAGGGCGCGCCCGGTGCCCTGCCCGCGCGCCAGCGGCGCAAGCTGCGCGCGCAGCCCGGTCCGGCGCGGAACCGGAACACGGTGGCGAAGCCGGTGACGGCGCCGGCCTCCCCCGCCACGAGAAACAGCCGCCTGCGCGCGGTGATGTCGGCCGCAAGGCTGCCATTGGTCTCCTGCTCTGTGGTGAAGGTGATCGCCGTCTCCCGGATCACCGGGTTCCAGATCGCGGCGATGTCGGCCGCATCCTCCGGCGCGGCCTGCCGGATCATGCCAGCCGCCATACCCCGGCCGGCGTCGCGATCTCTGCGAGGAGCCCCGCCGCACCTTCCACGAACCGCACCCGCGGGTCCGAAAGATGCGGCGCGAGTCGCGCGGCCAACCGCGCCGCCTCCGGATGCCGCACCTCCAGCGCCGCCAGCCGGCAGCCCGCCTCGGGCAGCCGCGACGCCGGATGCGCCGGACCCTGCCATTCGATCAGCGCCGGAAAGACGCCGTTCCAGGGCAGCGCGCCCGCCTCGGGCACCGCCATCCGCCAGCGCAGGTCGCCGCGGTCCAGCGCCACCGCGCGCCCCGCCTCGGGCAGGGCCTCGATCGCCGCGTCCAGGTCGGCGACCCGCGCGATCCAGGCCTGCAGCCGCGGCCCGCCCGCAAAGCCGTCCAGCCCGAACCAGCGGGGCACGCCGGGGGCCGGGGCCGCCGGGTCCACCGCGATCGCCTCGAGATATTCCGCAGGCCCCAATGACAGCAGCCGGTTCCATGTCCCGAAGCGCGCGTGCCGCCCGCCCGGCGAGAGGCCCACGCCCAGCGCCGCCTCGACATGCGCCGCCGCCGACTCCAGTGTCCCGCCAGCCACCGCGAGGTGGTCGATCTCCATCTCCAGTGCCCGCATGGACCCCCTCCTTCCTCTTGCCGGAAATACCCCGGGGGGTGAGGCGGCAAAAGCCGCCGAGGGGGGCAGACAGCCCGCCCCTTGCGTCCCTCGATGCCCCGCGCCCGATCCTCGCGCACCGCGTGCCCCGATCCTTCCTCTTGCCGGAAATACCCCGGGGGTGAACTGGCCGCAGGCCAGGCAGGGGGCAGCGCCCCCTCAGGCGGCTTGCGTCCCCTTCGCCCCGCGGATCAGCTCCAGGATGTTCCGCGCCGCCTCGGGGATGTTCGTGCCGGGTCCGAAGATCGCCTTGACCCCAGCGTCCTTCAGGAAGCCATAGTCCTGCTGCGGGATCACGCCGCCGCAGATCACCAGGATGTCGCCCGCACCCCTGGCGCGCAGCGCCTCGACAAGCTGCGGCGCAAGCGTGCGGTGCCCCGCCGCCTGGGACGAAATGCCCACCACATGCACGTCGTTGTCGATGGCGTCCTGCGCCGCCTCTTCCGGCGTCTGGAAAAGCGGCCCCACGTCCACGTCGAAGCCGATGTCGGCAAAAGCCGTGGCGATCACCTTGGCGCCGCGGTCGTGGCCGTCCTGGCCCATCTTCACAACCAGCATCCGGGGGCGGCGCCCTTCCTCCTCTGCGAAAGCCTCGACCGCCTTCTGGATCGCGGCGAAGCCCTCGTCGCCCTCGTAGGCCTTGCCGTAGACGCCGGCCAGCGTCTTGACCTCCGCCCGGTGGCGGCCGAACACCTTTTCCATCGCCATGCTGATCTCTCCCACCGTGGCGCGCGCCCGCGCCGCCTCCACCGCCGCCTCCAGCAGGTTGCCGCCCTCGCGCGCCGCGCGCTCGACCGCGGCCAGCGCCGCGTCGCAGGCGCCCTGGTCGCGCGCCGCGCGCAGCTGCTCCAGCCGCGCGATCTGGCTCGCGCGGACCTTCGCGTTGTCGATCGACAGGATGTCGAGCTCTTCCTCCTGCGGCAGGCGATACTTGTTCACGCCCACGATCACCTCGTCGCCGCGGTCGATCATCGCCTGCCGGGTGGCTGCGGTCTCCTCGATGCGCAGCTTGGGCATCCCCGATTCGACGGCCCTGGTCATGCCGCCCATCTCGTCGATCTCAAGGATGAGCTCCCACGCCTTCTCGGCGAGCTCCGCGGTCAGCTTCTCGACGTAGTAGGAGCCCGCCAGCGGATCGACGACGTTGGTCACGCCGGTTTCTTCCTGCAGGATGAGCTGCGTGTTGCGCGCGATGCGGGCGGAAAAGTCGGTGGGCAGCGCCATCGCCTCGTCGAGCGCGTTGGTGTGCAGGCTCTGCGTGCCGCCCAGCACCGCGCTCATCGCCTCGTAGGCGGTGCGCACGACGTTGTTGTAGGGATCCTGTTC
>NZ_JBKHAQ010000157.1:0-4818 GCF_046542825.1 Rhodosalinus sp.
GCCGATTAGAAGTCGGCTGCTCTATCCGGTTGAGCTACGGGACCGCTGACCGCCTTTTCCGCGATGCAGCCCGCTTTGGCAAGCGACGCAGGCATCTCAGCGTAGCTGGCTGTCCTTCGAGGCGCGGCGATTGACGCCGCCGCGTGCCACGGGCCGCGTGTCGCGCTCCTGCTGGCAGTCGATGCAGAGCTTGACGCCGGGAATGGCGCGCCGCCGTGCCGCGGGGATCGGCTCTTCGCAGTCGGCGCAGTGGGTCAGGCTTTCGCCTTCGGGGCCGCGCCGGGCCTTGAGGCGCGCCAGTTCCTCCGCGATCGAGGCATCGATCTGATCCTGCACCGCGCCGTCGCGTGTCCAGCCTCCGGCCATGTCCTTCTCCATCTCGCGCGCCGACAAGACTTGCACCGGTGTCGCGTGCTGTAAAGCGATGGGGCACAACGCGACCTTCGCGTGGCGGCCCATGGCCTGCGCGTTCCTTGGCCGGGCGAGGGAGAATCACGTCTTTCGGGCGGGGCAGGTCGGCAAGGGCCTGCCCGGGAATCGCGCCGTGCCGTCGATGCGCGCAGCGAAGGCCTGCGGTCGAGCTGCGGCGGAATGTTGCGTTTTCGCTTCCGCCAAAGCCGTGAAGCTGCCCTGACCGAAGCCTTTCACCCAAGCGTCAGGGCCCCCGGGCCTCTCCGGCGCCGCCGTTCGATCCCGGGCATTGCCAGCGGACGCGCTTTGGCTTCCATTGGGCACCGCGAATGCCGGGAGACCTCAAGGTGACGAAGAAGACGGCCGCCTCCAGTCCGCGGATCAGCATCGCGAGCCGAACGGCGGGCGGGCGCGTCCGTCTGCGGGTCCCCGGCCTTGCGGGGGAGCGCGCGACCGCCGCGCGCTTCGCGGCGTTCCTGAGCGCGGAAGACGGCGTGACGAAGCTCAGCGTCCGCGCGACGAGCGGAAACACGATCCTGCACGTCGCGCCGCAAATCGACGATACGGTGCTGCTGTCCCTCGCCCGGCAGGCCCTTGCCCGCGCGCTGCAAGGTGGCGCCGCGCCGGCCCCGACCGCACCGACTCCGTCGGCCGCTGCCCGCTGGCATGCCGAACCCTCCGACAGCGTCCTGGCGCGCTTCGGGAGCGATGCCGCGGCGGGGCTGTCGTCGGACGAGGCCGCGCGCCGGCTTGCGCGGCACGGACCGAACCGCCTGCCCGGCGATGACCCGCCATCGCCGCTGTTGCGCGTCGCGGAGCAGCTGTCCTCGCTGCCCGTCGCGATGCTTGCGGTCTCTTCGGTCTTCTCGCTCTCGACCGGTGGCGTGGCCGACGCGGTTGCGACGCTGACGGTCGTCGGCGTCAACGCGGTCTTCGGCTACATCACGGAAGGGCAGGCAGAAGCCGCCATCGCGAGCCTCATGGACATCTCGGGCGCGGAGGTCGCGGTGCTGCGCGACGGGCGCGAGGCCACCGTGCGCAGCGGCGACCTCGTGCCCGGCGACATCCTGCTGGTGCGTCCGGGCAGCCAGGTGGCCGCGGACGCGCGCCTGATTTCGGCCGACGGGCTTCTCGTCGACGAGTCGGTGCTGACGGGCGAATCCGAGCCGGTGGCAAAGGATGCCGGGGCCGAGACCGACCGGGACGCCGTCATCGGCGCCCGGCCGACGATGCTGCACGCCGGAACGCTGGTGACCGAAGGCGCGGGCCGCGCGCTGGTCGTCGCGACGGGCGCGCGCACGGCGGCGGCCGAGATCGCGCTGCTTTCGGGCGGCACGCAGCGCCCCCGTGCGCCGGTCGAGGTGGAACTCGACCGATTGTCGGGGACGCTGGCGAAACTGTCGCTCGCCGCCTGCGGTGTCTTCTTCGGCGTGGGCTGGATGCGGGGGGTGGCGCTGTCGGCGATCCTGAAGGACACGCTGGCGCTGGCCGTCGCCGCCGTGCCGGAGGGGCTGCCCGTGGTGGCGACGACGACGATGGGCCTTGGGCTGAAGCGGATGGAACGGCGCGGCATCCTGCTGCGCCAGATCGGCGCGATCGAGACGCTGGGGGCGGTGCAGCGCATCTGCCTCGACAAGACCGGCACGCTGACCGAGAACCGGCTGGCGGTGTCGGTCGCCGCCCCGGGGCTGGCGGCGCCGGCTGCCCCCGACACGGGCGCGGCCGCGAACCTCGCCCGCCTCGCGGCGCTCAACACCGAGGCGGAGGTGTCGGAGGGCAGGGCGGCGGGCGCCTCCTCGACCGAGCGGGCGCTGCTCGACTTCGCCCTGTCGCAGGACATTCACCCCGACGACCTGGCGCAGGCGATGCCGCGGCTGCGGGTGGTCGAACGCACGCTGCGGCGTCCCTGGCACGGCACGCTGCACGGGGGCGACCGGCGGCGCATGGTGGTGAAAGGGGCGCCCGACACGGTGCTGGGGATGTGCACCGAAGTCTGCGAGGGGGGCCGCACGCGTCCGCTGGACGAGGCCGCCCGCAGCCGGATTCTCGCATTGAACGATTCGCTTGCCGGCCGGCCGGCGCGTGTGCTGGCCTTCGCCGAAGGGCCGTGGCCCGACGACCCGGAGGCGCCGACAGGCCTCGTCTGGGCCGGTCTCGTGGGCATGACCGATCCGCTGCGGCCGGACGCGAAACGCTTCGTCGCCGAGATGCGGCGCGCCGGCGTGCAGCCGACGATGATCACCGGCGATCAGTCGGCGACCGCGCGGGCGATCGCCGAAGACCTGGACCTGGCCGGCGGCGCCCCCCTGCGCATCGTCGACGCGCCGCGCCTGAGCGAGATACCGCCAGACCTGCTGGCCGGGGTGGCCCGGCAGACGCATGTCTTCTCGCGCGTGTCGGCGCGGCACAAGCAGGCGATCATCCGGGCGCTGCAGAGTTCGGGCGAGATCGTCGCGATGACGGGTGACGGCGTGAACGACGGCCCTGCGCTCAAGGCCGCCGACATCGGGATCGCGATGGGCGCCTCGGGCACCAACCTCGCCCGCGAGGTCGCCAACGTGGTGATCCGCGACGACGATCTGGCAACGCTGACCGACGCCGTGGCGCAGGGCCGGGCCGTCTATCGCAACATCCGCCGCGCGCTGGAATTCCTGATCACCACCAACCTGTCGGAGATTGCCGTCGGCATCGTCGAGGCCGCGCACGGACCGGGCGAGCTCGAGACGCCGATGGAGCTTTTGTGGATCAACCTGGTCTCGGACGTGCTGCCGGGGCTTGGGCTGGCGCTGGCCGATCCGGACCCGGACGTGCTCGACCGGCCGCCGCGGGCGCCGGGCGAGCGGATCATTCCGCCCGACCATTTCCGCCGGATGGCGCTCGACTCGGGCACCATCGCGGCGGCGTCGCTCGCATCGCATTTCGTCGGGCTGGCGCGGTACGGACCCGGACCGGAGACCCGCGGGATGACCTTCCTGTCGCTGGCGCTGGGCCAATTGCTCTACACCCTGTTCTGCCAGCGGTCGGACGTGCGGGACCTGCAGCCGCGGCGCCTGCTGGAGAACCGTGCGCTCGACGGGGCGGTCCTCGCGTCCGCGGGACTTGCCGTGCTGCCGTTCTTCGTGCCGGGGCTGCGCCGGCTTCTCGGCATCGCGCCGTTGGGAGTCGCGGATACGGGTGTGGCGCTGGCGGGCGCCGCCTTCCCTGCGGCGGTCGTCCTGGCGCGGCGGGGTGTGCGGCTGCAACTGGAGGAAGTGGAGGGGCATCCATGCGCGACTTCGTGATGACGTCCGAGTCGGTCACGATGGGCCACCCGGACAAGCTGTGCGACCGGATTTCCGACGCCGTGGTGGATGCCTGGCTGGCCAGCGGGCAGCGGGCGGGCGTGAACGCGGAATGTGCCATCGCCTCGGGCGTGGTGTTCCTGTCGGTGCGCGCGGGTCGCCCGGATCCGATCGATGCCGCCGCGCTGGCGCGTCGCGTGGTGGCGGAGGCGGGCTATGGCCCCGAAAGCGAGGAGGACGCGATGACGGTGATCCTCGAGCTCGCGCACGACCCGGCGCTGGCACCGGAGCGGATCGCGCAGGCCGCGGCGCGCCAGATGGTCACCGCCTTCGGCTATGCCTGCGACAGCACGCCCACGGGGCTGCCCGCGCCGATCGACGCCGCCCACCGGATCGCGCGGGCGCTGGACGCGGCCCGCATCGACGGCCGGCTGGCATGGCTCAGGCCCGACGCAAAGGCGCAGGTGGCGGTGCGTTTCCGCGATCGCCGGCCCGTCGCGGTCGAGGCCGTGGCGCTGACCCTCGGCACGGACGAGGAGGTGGGGCTGGCCACCGTCGAGGCGGCGGTGCGGGAGGAGGCGGTGGCGCCGGCGCTGGCCGCGGCGGGCCTGCCGCTGTCGCCGGGCGCGGAGGTGACGGCCTTCGTCAGCGACGAAACGGGACCCGCAGCGCACACGGGGCTCACCGGGCGCAAGACCGCCGACGACGGCTATGGCGTCTTCGTGCGCCAGTCCGGCTCTGCGCTTTCCGGCAAGGACCCCTCGCGCATCGACCGGATCGCCGACTACGCCGCCCGTCACGCGGCGCGGGGCATCGTCGCGGCCGGGCTCGCGCGCGAGGTCGAGGTGCAGCTGTCGTATCTGCCGGGCCGCGCGTCGCCCTACGACGTCGAGGTGGACACCTATGGCACGGCCACGATCCCCGATGCCGAGATCGAGGCGCGACTGGTCGCGGCGGTCGATCTGCGGGCCGAGGCGATCGCGGAGCGGCTGGCGCTGTGGGACCTTCCCGCGCGCCACGGCGGCCGCTTCTACCAGCGCCTTGCCAGCTACGGGCAGATGGGCCGCGACGACCTGGCCCTGCCGTGGGACGCTCCCGATCTGGCCGGGGTGCTGGGCTGAGCGGT
>NZ_JBKHAQ010000037.1:0-24245 GCF_046542825.1 Rhodosalinus sp.
GCTCCCGTCAGGTGCGGCGACAGGATGAAGCGGTCGAGCGGAAAGCGGGGCATCCGCGTGTGAAAGCTCAGCCCGGCGGGCAGGATGCGGGCGCCCTCGGCAAAGGGGGAGAGCGCGCCGACGGGGCGTGGCTCGTTCAGGTCGCCCGCGATCAGCCACCGTGCGTCCCCTGCGCCGCGCACCACCTCGACCAGGCGCGCCACCGCCTCGCGCCGGAAGGTGGCGACAAGCGGCAGGTGACACCCGACGAGGAAAAGCTCGCCGTCGGGAAGGCGCAGTCGCGCCATTACCGCGCCGCGCGGCTCGAGCCCCGGCAGGTCGATGGCGTCGAGGTCCAGAAGCTCGATGTGCGGGGCGAGCGCGATGGTGTTGCCGTGAAACCCGGTGCGTCCGAGCCCCACGCTGGGATCGAGCAGCCGCAGCCCGGCGTGCGCCTCCATCGAGGCGGGCGAGAGCACGGCACGGCGGGGCGGCACGCGGGTGTCGACCTCCTGCAGCACGGCGATGTCGGGCGCGATCTCTGCCAGCACCTCGACAATGCGCGCGGGATCGCGCCGCCGGTCGAGGCCAACCGCCTTGCGGATGTTGTAGCTGGCCACCCGCAGCGCGGGCGGCGAATCGGGGCGCTGCGTCGTCATGTCCATTCCTGTCCGATCCATAGCAGGCGCGGTCGCGGTCCTTCCAGCAAGCCGGGCCGCGTGCGGGCGGCACTCTCCCGTCCTCTGCCCTTTTTCGGAGCTGGGCCGCCGAAAAAAACGATGACCGGTCTTTCGCACGCCGATGGGGGCGCCGGCCCGTGCCGGCTTCCCCGTGCCTGTTTCTGCGCGGCGTCAGCGCAGCGCCGTCCCTGCGTCAGCTCGGGGCGCGCGCCTTGCCGCGCTGGGTCTGTCTCGTGAAGGGATGGCGCCGGGTTCGCTGATCGCTGACGGGCAGGATGTGCCGCCGCGCAAGCGGGCCACGGTGGGGGGCTTTACCGCGCACCGCCTTGACTTCGATCCCCCAGCCGTTGCCGCGTCCGGCGATCGGCATGACGGCAGGGATCATGCGATCTGCACCGCCGTCTCGGGTGAGATGCGGATGGCCTTCGTCTCCTGAAATGGCGAGAATCATGGCGATCTTCGAGCGGGACGCGCCTTGGCAGCTACCGAAAGTCACCGCCGACCCTGCTGCCGCATGGCGGCGACGGCGGGCGACTGGGTCGCCGGGCGTGGCGCATCCCGCGCCGCCACGGGCAATGCGGATGTGCCCGGCGCTCGCTCGCGCGCATCGAAGATTGCCGGTGCCGGGGCAGCCGATCCGCCCGTGCCCCCTTCCGGGGCGGCGACGGATCTGCACCGCCGGGCGGAACGATCTGCGGCGAAAAACAGGGGGGTGGCACGCCGCATGGGATCTGGAACGCGGCGGCCTCACCCCAAAGCTGCCCTTCTGATCGGGCAGCGTGTCGCGGGCGACCTCAGACGTAGTAGAGATCGCAGAACACGTGATGAACGATGTTCTCACGCTTCAGGCCGCGCTGGGCCAGTTCCTCGTCGGTGAGTGACTGCAGGTATTGCACTTGGCGCAGCCGGCGATTGGATGCGGCGACGTTTTCGAAGAAATCCGCAATCGCATGCAAGACGGCACGGAGGCCGGAGCGCGGTGCGGTGTTCGTGGAATCGGCCGTGATTTCAGCCATTTTCGGGAAACTCCGTCAGTGTTTGACCGTTTCCTCCCTGGGTTACGACCTATGCTGCCGAAGCCCGCAGGACCACCGGGCGGCGGCGCAAAGCCGGCTCGCGCCGGATGCATGGCTGACGTGGCGGCGCTCAGGCCTCGGCGTCGGTGCCCGTTGCGGCGCGTTCCGGCATCGAAGGCGGCGCGGATGGCTGGCGCCGTGCCTTGCCGGCAGCGGGCTTTGCCGGCGCATCGGTCGAGTCGACAAGCCGCAGCCGGGCCGGCGCGGCCGGCGTCTTCGCAGATGCGGGCTTGCGCCGCGCGGCAGGCTTGCGGGCGGGCTTGGCCGGGGGTTGCGGCGCCGGTTCCTGGAGCGAGGCCGCGACCCCTGTCCGCCACGGCCGGAACGTGGCGAAATCCATCGCGCCGCGCGCCAGGACGTTGGCGCAGCGCATCTGCGTTGCCACCGCGTAGCCCGAAAGGCGGAACAGTGCGAGGCTCAGGGCGAAGGGATCGTGATAGGTTTTCATCTTGGTCCCCTTTGACGACGGTCCTGGGTGGCGGGCTCCCGGGGCCGCACCGAACCCGGACCGCATGACGGTCTCGAACACCTCGGCGACCCGAAAAGGCCATGAAAGTTTAGCGCGGATACACGTCAGGACTGTGACAGCACACCGTCGCACACACCTCGTATATGGCACAGGTGCGGCGCGACCCAAGGTTCAATCCGCGCCATGCGGCAGCTTGCCGCCGATCTGCCCGTTTTTCTTGCACGCGGGCTGCCCCGTGCCCGTAGTGCGGCGGCTCCGTTTTTTACCGATTGATAAAAAACGAGGCATGTGCCAGCGTTTTTCCAAAACACGACGAACCGACAGCGGAGAGCGAACATGAAGGCGAATGCGTTGGCCGGGGGCATCCGCCCCGGCCGCCTCGACCCCGAAGCGCTGGCAGAGGGCTTCTGCGACATCCACCCGCCGCTCACGCCGCACGAGGCGGCGGTGGCGGCCGACCGATGCTATTTCTGCCACGACGCCCCCTGCATCGCGGCCTGTCCGACCGAGATCGACATCCCGCTCTTCATCCGCCAGATCGCCACCGACACGCCCGAGGCGGCGGCGAAGACGATCTTCGAGCAGAACATCCTGGGCGGCATGTGCGCCCGCGTCTGCCCGACAGAGACGCTGTGCGAAGAGGCCTGCGTGCGCGAGGCCGCGGAACACGCGCCCGTCGAGATCGGGCGGCTGCAGCGCTACGCCACCGACACGCTTATGGAGGCCGGCGTGCATCCCTTCGAGCGCGCCGCGCCGACCGGCAGGCGCATCGCCGTCGTGGGGGCGGGGCCTGCCGGCCTGTCCTGCGCGCATCGGCTGGCGATGAAGGGCCACGACGTGGTGATCCACGACGCGCGGGAGAGACCCGGCGGGCTCAACGAATACGGCATCGCCGCCTACAAGACGGTGGACGGCTTCGCCGAGCGCGAGGTCGAGTGGCTGATGCAGATCGGCGGCATCCGGCTGGAGCAGGGGCGCGCGCTTGGCCGCGATGTCACGCTGGCGGAACTGCGTGCCGATTACGATGCCGTCTTTCTCGGCATGGGCCTGGGCGGGGTGAACGCGCTGGGCCTCGACGGCGAGGATCGCGACGGTGTGGACGACGCCGTGGCTTTCATCGCCGAGCTGCGTCAGGCAAGCGACCTTGCCAGCCTGCCCATCGGGCGCGACGTGATCGTTATCGGCGGCGGCATGACGGCGGTGGATGCGGCCGTGCAGGCGAAGCTGCTGGGCGCGCTGAACGTGACCATGGTCTATCGCCGCGGGCGCGACCGGATGAACGCCAGCCGCAAGGAACAGGATCACGCGGCGCGCCGCGGCGTGAAGATCGTGACCAACGCGGTTCCCGTCGCGGTGCACGGCAACGGCGCGGTGCGCGAGATGGAGTTCGAGTTCGTCGAGGACGACCTGACCCCCACCGGCGAACGCTTCCGCCTGCCGGCCGACCAGGTCTTCAAGGCGATCGGACAGAAGATCGCGGGCGAAGGTCTGCCCGACCTCGACGGCGGCAAGATCGCGGTCACCGGCATGGGCCGCACCAGCCTGAACGGCGTCTGGGCCGGCGGCGACTGCGCCGCGGGCGGCGATGACCTGACCGTGACGGCGGTGGCCCAGGGCCGCGACGCCGCAGAGGACATCCACGCGGCGCTGATGCGCTGAGGCGCGCGCCGTCCGACAGGGAGACAAGCAGAATGGCCAATCTCGCGACCGACTTCGTGGGCATCAAGTCGCCCAACCCCTTCTGGCTGGCCTCCGCGCCGCCAACGGACAAGGAATACAACGTCCGCCGCGCCTTCGACGCGGGCTGGGGCGGCGTGGTGTGGAAGACGCTGGGCCTCGACCCGGCCATCGTGAACGTCAACGGGCCGCGCTACGGCGCCGTCTGGGGGCCGGACCGGCGGCTTCTGGGCATGAACAACATCGAGCTCATCACCGACCGCCCGCTGGAGACCAACCTGCAAGAGATCAAGGCGGTCAAGCGCGACTATCCCGACCGGGCGATGGTCGTCTCGCTCATGGTCCCCTGCGAGGAGGAACCCTGGCGCTACATCCTCAAGCGTGTCGAGGAGACGGGCGCCGACGGGGTCGAGCTGAACTTCGGCTGCCCGCACGGCATGAGCGAGCGGGGCATGGGCTCTGCCGTCGGGCAGGTGCCGGAATACATCGAGATGGTCACCCGCTGGTGCAAGGCGAACACGCGGATGCCGGTGATCGTGAAGCTCACGCCCAACATCGCCGACATCCGCAAGCCGGCGGCGGCCGCCCTGGCCGGCGGCGCGGATGCCGTGAGCCTGATCAACACGATCAACTCGATCACCAGCGTCGATCTCGACCTCTTCGCGCCCGAGCCCACGATCGACGGCAAGGGCGCGCACGGCGGCTACTGCGGCCCGGCGGTGAAGCCCATCGCGCTCAACATGGTGGCCGAGATCGCGCGCGACCCCGAGTTGCACGGCCTGCCGATCAGCGGCATCGGCGGCGTCACCACCTGGCGGGATGCGGCGGAGTTCATGGCGCTTGGCGCGGGCAACGTGCAGGTCTGCACGGCCGCGATGACCTACGGCTTCAGGATCGTGCAGGAGATGATTTCGGGCCTGTCGCAGTATCTCGACGAGAAGCGGATCGCGCTGCCGGACCTGATCGGGCGGGCGGTGCCCAACGTGACGGACTGGGCCGCGCTGAACCTCAACTACGTCACCAAGGCGCGCATCGACCAGGACAGCTGCATCAAGTGCGGCCGGTGCTATGCCGCCTGCGAGGACACCAGCCATCAGGCGATCAGCATGTCGCCCGACCGCGTGTTCGAGGTGATCGACGCCGAATGCGTGGCCTGCAACCTCTGCGTCAACGTCTGCCCCGTCGAGGATTGCATCACGATGGAGCGGATGGCAGCGGGCGCCGTGGACCCGCGCACCGGCGAAATGGTGCGCGACGACTACGCCAACTGGACGACGCATCCGAACAACCCCGCGGCGGCCAAGGCGGCGGAGTGATCCGAAGCCGCGCCATTTTTCGATCGAAAAATGGCGCGGCGACGGGCGCCGGACCGGCGAAGATTTTTCGATCGAAAAATCTTCGTGCTCAGCAGATCACCCGGATGTGGCCGGAATTGCAGATGATGATGAACTGCCCGCCGCATTCGATCAGGTGAAAGCCCCGCGCCCGGACCTCGGCGACAAGCGCCTCGCGGCCGATCTCGCGTTCCACGTCGCGCACCGAACGGCGCAGCACGCCGCCGCGCTGCACTGTCCTGGCACTGAAGATCCTGCGTCCCCAGCTTGGATGGCGGATCGGCTGCAAGCGTGACTCGTGTATCATGCCCGCACGGTGGCAGGGCACGGTAAACGCAGGTTTAACGGTTTAACCGCTTGCCGGCGTGAGCAGCTTGCGGAACATCGTCTCGACATGGGTGAGCGCCTCCTCCCGGACGTTCCCTTCGGGCATGAGGACGGCGATCTGCGCCTCGAAGTCGGCGTAGTGCTGGGTCGTGGCCCAGATCGACATGATCAGGTGCCGCGGCTCGACGGGCGCGAGCCGCCCGTCCGCAACCCAGCGGGCGATCAGGGCCGCCTTCTCGTCCACCAGCGGCTTCAGCCCGTCTTCCAGATGCGGGCGCATCCGCGGGGCGCCCTGCAGGATCTCGTTGGCGAAGAGCCGGCTTTCGCGCGGGAACGCGTGGCTCATCTCCATCTTGCGGCGGATATAGCGCAGCAGTTCGTCCAGCGGCTCGCCCTCGGGGTCGAGACGGCGCAGCGGCTCGAGCCAGGTTTCCATCGTGCGGTTGAGCAGGGTGACGTGGATCGCCTCCTTGCCGTCGAAGTAATAGAGGATGTTGGGCTTCGACAGCCCCGCCGCCTGCGCGATCTGGTCCAGCGTGGCGCCCCGGTAGCCCTCGACGGAAAAGACGTCGAGCGCGGCCTCCAGGATGCGCTTGCGATTGCGCGTCTGGATGCGGCTCGGCTTCTTGCTGCGCGGGGCGTCGGTGGGGGAGTCCATGCGTCTGGGCAAGCCCTGTGCAGTTCAAAGGTCGCCATGGTCTGACCCGCGCCTCGGCGGGCGTCAATCCTTGACAGGTGGCAGACCCGTTGCAATCGTGCCTTGACCAAACGGTCAAAAGCCTGCGCCGCGCCGCCCGCGCGGAAGACGGGCCGCCAGCGACGGGGAGAGCAAGCACATGGCCGCACCGGGCGAGAACCTGCGAATCGACGCCGACCGCCTTTGGGACAGCCTGATGGAGATGGCCAGGATCGGCCCCGGCGTCGCCGGCGGCAACAACCGCCAGACCCTGACCGACGCCGACGCGGAGGGCCGCGCGCTGTTCCGGCGCTGGTGCGAGGACGCGGGCCTGAGCATGGGCGTGGACAGCATGGGCAACATGTTCGCCGCGCGCGAAGGCACCGACCCGGACGCGCTGCCCGTCTACGTGGGCTCGCACCTCGACACCCAGCCCACGGGCGGGAAATACGACGGCGTGCTCGGCGTGCTTGGCGGGCTCGAGATCATCCGCACGATGAACGACCTCGGCATCCGCACGAAGCATCCCATCGTGGTGACGAACTGGACCAACGAGGAGGGCACGCGCTTCGCCCCCGCGATGCTGGCCTCGGGCGTCTTCGCGGGCGTGCACGACGAGCAATGGGCCTACGACCGCGTGGACGCGGAGGGCAAGCGCTTCGGCGACGAGCTGGAGCGCATCGGCTGGCGCGGGGCCGAGAAGGTGGGCGCGCGGAAGATGCATGCCTTCTTCGAGCTGCACATCGAGCAGGGTCCGATCCTGGAGGCAGAGGGCAAGGACGTGGGCGTCGTCACCCACGGGCAGGGGCTGAGCTGGACGCAGGTGACGATCACCGGCAAGGACGCGCACACCGGCTCCACCCCGATGCCCATGCGCAGGAACGCGGGACTGGGCATGGCGCGCGTGCTGGAACTGGTGGAAGAGATCGCGCTGTCGCACGCGCCCCATGCCGTGGGCGCGGCGGGGCACATCGACGTCTATCCCAACTCGCGCAACGTGATCCCGGGCAAGGCGGTCTTCACCGTGGATTTCCGCTCGCCCGAACTGGCCGTGATCCGCGACATGGAGGAACGCCTGCGCGCGGGGGCCGGGAAGATCTGCGCCGACATGGGGCTGGAGGTGGCCTTCGAGAAGGTGGGCGGCTTCGACCCGGTGGCGTTCGACCCCGACTGCGTCGCCGCCGTGCGCGACGCGGCCGAGCGGCTGGGGTATTCGCACATGCCCATCGTCTCGGGCGCCGGGCACGACGCCTGCTGGATCAACCGCGTGGCGCCCACGGCGATGGTGATGTGCCCCTGCGTCGACGGGCTGAGCCACAACGAGGCCGAGGAGATCACCAGGGACTGGGCCCGCGCCGGCGCCGACGTCCTGATGCACGCGGTGCTGGAGACTGCGGAGATCGTGGAGTGAGGGCATGACCGACGCCGCCTTCGCCAGCGAGATCGACGCGCTGCTGGACGCCGAGGAGGCGGCCTGGGACGGGTCGACCTCGCAGGGCGCGGGGACGCTGGCCGAGTTCCGCAGGCACAGGCGGCCGCCCCGGCCCGTCACGGTCAACTTCTCGGGCGGGATCACGCAGACCTGCCGGTCGGTCACGCGCACCAACGGAACCTACCGCGTGATCTATCTGCCGACCGCGGGCTATTTCTCGCTCTGCGTGGAAAGCGATTTCGGCCCGCTGGACATCGGGGTGCACGGCCCCGCCATCGATTGCTTCGGCTCGGTCTGAGCCGCAAAGGGACAACAGGGAGAGGACGCCATGAGCAAGGTCATCAAGGGCGGCACCATCGTCACGGCCGACCTGATCCACGAGGCCGACGTGCTGGTCGAGAACGGGAAGATCACCGGGATCGGCAAGGATCTGAAGGGCGACGAGGTGCTCGACGCCACCGGCTGCTACGTCATGCCCGGCGGCATCGACCCGCACACCCATCTCGAGATGCCCTTCATGGGCACCTATTCCACGGATGACTTCGAAAGCGGCACGCGTGCCGCTTTGGCGGGCGGCACGACCATGGTCGTGGATTTTGCGCTGCCGCAGCCCGGGCAGGGGCTGATGGACGCCATCCGGATGTGGGACAACAAGTCGACGCGGGCGAACTGCGACTATTCGTTTCACATGGCGATCACCTGGTGGGGCGAGCAGGTGTTCAACGAGATGAAGGAAGCGACGGAGCGCGGCATCAACACCTTCAAGCACTTCATGGCCTACAAGGGCGCGCTGATGGTGAACGACGACGAACTCTTCGCCTCGTTCCAGCGCGTCAAGGAACTGGGCGGCATCCCCCTGGTCCATGCCGAGAACGGCGACGTTGTGGCCGATCTGCAGCAGAAATATCTCGCCGAGGGCAACGACGGCCCCGAGGCGCACGCCTATTCGCGGCCCCCGGCGGTCGAGGGCGAGGCCGCGAACCGCGCCATCATGATCGCCGACATGGCGGGCGTGCCGCTCTACATCGTGCACGTCTCCTGCGAAGAGGCGCACGAAGCCATCCGCCGCGCCCGGATGCAGGGCAAGCGCGTCTGGGGCGAGCCGCTGATCCAGCACCTGACGCTCGACGAGAGCGAGTATTTCGACAAGGACTGGGACCATGCGGCGCGGCGCGTGATGTCGCCGCCCTTCCGCAACAAGCAGCACCAGGACAGCCTGTGGAACGGGCTGGCGAGCGGCTCGCTGTCTGTGGTGGCCACTGACCACTGCGCCTTCACCACCGACCAGAAGCGCTACGGCGTGGGCGATTTCACCAAGATCCCCAACGGCACCGGCGGGCTGGAGGACCGGATGCCGATGCTCTGGACCTATGGCGTGAACACCGGGCGTCTGACGATGCCGGAGTTCGTGGCCGTGACATCGACCAACATCGCCAAGATCCTGAACGTCTATCCGAGGAAGGGCGCGATCCTGGAAGGGGCGGACGCCGACATCGTGGTCTGGGACCCGAACAAGGAAAAGACGATTTCGGCGAAGACGCAGCAGTCGGCCATCGACTATAACGTGTTCGAGGGCAAGCAGGTGAAGGGCCTGCCGCGCTTCACGCTCACCCGCGGCAAGGTCGCGGTGCACGACGGCGACATCCGCACCGAGGAGGGGCACGGCGACTTCGTCAAGCGCCCGCCGATGGGGCCGGTGAACAAGGCGCTCTCGACCTGGAAGGAACTGACCGCGCCGCGCAAGGTCGAGCGCACCGGCATCCCGGCGAGCGGGGTGTGAGCGCGCAGGCGACAGCGGCGCCGGAGCGAGGGGAAGACCGCGCGATGAAGGACACCCACGCCGCCGAGGCGGCGATCGAGGCGAAAGGGCTGAACCTCGTCTTCCAGACGGGGGACGGGCCCGTTCAGGCCCTCAAGGACGTGAACCTTGCCATCGGGCAGGGCGAATTCGTCAGCTTCATCGGCCCCTCGGGCTGCGGCAAGACCACGCTCCTGCGCGTCGTCGCTGCGCTGGAGACGCCCACCTCCGGCGCCATGGCCGTGAACGGCATGACGCCCGACGAGGCCCGCCGCGCCCGCGCCTACGGCTATGTCTTCCAGGCGGCGGGTCTCTACCCGTGGCGCAGCATCGGCGGCAACGTGCGCCTGCCGCTCGAGATCATGGGCTATTCGAGGGCCGAACAGGCGGAGCGGGTGAAGCGGGTGCTCGACCTCGTCGATCTGGCAGGCTTCGAGCACAAGTTCCCCTGGCAGCTCTCGGGCGGGATGCAGCAACGCGCCTCCATCGCGCGCGCGCTTGCCTTCGACGCCGACATCCTGCTGATGGACGAACCCTTCGGCGCGCTCGACGAGATCGTGCGCGACCGGCTCAACGAGGAACTGCTCGCGCTCTGGAAGCGGACCGGCAAGACCATCGCCTTCGTCACCCACTCGATCCCCGAGGCGGTCTATCTCTCGACGAAGATCGTCGTCATGTCCCCGCGGCCCGGCCGAATCACGGACGTGATCGAGAGCCCTCTGCCCTTGGAGCGGCCGCTGGAGATCCGCGACACGCCCGAGTTCATCGAGATCGCCCACCGCGTCCGCGAGGGGCTGCGCGCGGGGCACGGCTATGATTGAGACGCGCCGCCAATTCCGCAGGCGCTCCGCCCCCTCGCGGGGACGGAGCGCCGCGTCTTTCAACGGTCGCGGTCATCGGCTCCCCAGCCTGTACCGCTGCCACAGGGAATCACCATTTTCTTTCAATGGTCTTAAAATACCCAAATCCCGCCTTCGCATCTGGCGCCGCGCCTGGGGCAGGGGCCGTGATGTGGGTATTTTGGGACCATTGAAAGCCGCGGGCGGAGTGCGCGCATGACCTCCGTCACGGAGATTGCGGCGCCGGGCGCGGGGGCGGGACGCACGGGGCTTCGGGCCTGGCGCTGGGTGCGGTTGCGGGTGCTGCCGATTCTCGCGGTGGTCGTTGCCATCGTGGCGCTCTGGTATGCCGCCTGCGTACCGATGAACGTGAAGGAGACGCTGACCCTCGCCGAGCGGGCGGGCGCGGAGGTGGCACCGCCCTCGGCCTCGGAACGGCGGGACATGGGGCGCTTCGCGCTGGTGCTGGCCAATCCCGGCCAGCTCGGCGGCAGCTTTTCGCTCGACCGGCCGCGGCTGCCGGCGCCGCACCAGGTGCTGGCCGAGCTCTGGAAGACCACGGTCGCGACGCCGCCCTCCTCGAAGCGCAGCCTCGTCTACCACGGCTGGGTCACGCTGTCCGCGACGCTTCTGGGCTTCGGGATCGGGACGGCGCTGGGCGTGCTGCTGGCGGTGGGCATCGTGCACGACCGGGCGATGGACATGAGCGTGCTGCCCTGGGCCATCGCGAGCCAGACGATCCCGATCCTCGCCATCGCGCCGATGATCATCGTGGTGCTGAACTCGGTGGGCCTGCAGGGGCTGATCCCCAAGGCGCTGATCTCGGCTTACCTGAGTTTCTTTCCCGTGGTGGTCAGCATGGTCGCCGGGCTCCGGAGCCCGGCGGCGAGCCAGATGGACCTGATGCACACCTATTCCGCGACCCGCGCGCAGGCCTTCCGGAAGCTGCGGCTGCCGGCCTCGGTGCCCTATCTCTTCGCCGCGCTGAAGGTGGGGATCGCGGCCGCGCTGATCGGGGCGATCGTGGGCGAGCTGCCCACCGGCGCCTCCGAGGGGCTGGGCGCGCGGCTGCTGGCGGGCAGCTATTACGGGCAGACGGTGCAGATCTGGTCCGCGCTCTTCGCCGCCGCGATCGTGGCCGCGGCCATGGTGGGTCTGATCGGGCTGATCGAGCGGGTCACGCTCCGGCGCATGGGGTTCGGGCGATGAGCGGGGCTCTGTCGCGCATCGGGCCCCTGCTGCTGATGCAGGTCGCGGCGCTGGGGGCCGCGCTGCTGGTCGATCTGCGGCTGGCGGCGGTGCTGGCGGTCTGGTTCGCGGCCTGGCAGGTCAACATCCGCCTGTCGGAGAGCACGCTGGCGCGGCGCGACGGCGGGCGGCTCGCGGTCGCGGCACTCTTCGGCGTCACGATCCTGATCCTCTGGGAGCTGACCGTGCGGCTTTTCGACGTGCCGGGGGTGATCCTGCCGCCGCCCACGCGGATCGCGGCGATCCTTGCCGGCAACTTCGGCCTGCTCTGGGGCGATTTCGTGCAGACCGTGGTGAAGGGGGCGCTGTCGGGCTATGTCATCGGCTGCGCCGCGGCGGTGGCGATGGCGGTGGCGGTGGACCGCTCGCCCTTTCTGCAGCGGGGGCTCTTGCCGGTGGGCAACTTCATGGCGGCGCTGCCGATCATCGGGACCGCGCCCATCCTGGTGATGTGGTTCGGCTTCGGCTGGCAGTCGAAGGCGGCGGTCGTGGTGCTGATGGTCTTCTTCCCGATGCTGGTCAACGCGGTCGCCGGGCTGCAGGCGGCCGACCGGATGCAGCGCGACCTGATGGAAACCTATGCCGCCAGCTACTGGCAGTCGCTCGTCAAGCTGCGGCTGCCGGCGGCGATGCCGCTCATCTTCAACGGGCTCAAGATATCCTCCACGCTGGCGCTGATCGGCGCCATCGTTGCGGAGTTCTTCGGTTCGCCCACGCTGGGCCTTGGCTTCCGCATCTCCACCTCGGTGGGGCAGCTGCAGCTGGGCATGGTCTGGGCGGGCATCACGGTGGCGGCGCTGGCCGGCTCGGCCTTCTATTTCGCCGTCGCCCGGGCGGAGAAGCGGGTGACCTTCTGGCACCCGTCACAAAGACCCTGAAACAGGGTGATCCCAACAAGGAGGGAACGAGAAAACCATGAAGACACTCATCAAGACCGCGCTCGCCGCAACTCTGACCGGCGGCATCGCCAGTGCCGCGCTGGCCCAGGACGAGGTGACCCTGCAGCTCAAGTGGGTCACGCAGGCGCAGTTCGCGGGCTACTATGTCGCCAAGGACAAGGGGTTCTACGACGAAGAGAACCTCGACGTGACCATCCGGCCCGGCGGGCCGGACATCGCGCCGCCGCAGGTGATCGCGGGCGGCGGCGCCGACGTGATCGTGGAATGGATGCCCGCCGCGCTCGCCGCGCGCGAGAACGGGCTGCCGCTGGTGAACATCGCGCAGCCCTTCAAGTCCTCGGGCATGATGCTGACCTGCTGGGGCGACGTGGGCATCGAGGAGCCGGAGGATCTGGCCGACCGGACGCTGGGTGTCTGGTTCTTCGGCAACGAGTTCCCCTTTCTCAGCTGGATGGCGAAGCTGGGGATCGAGACCGACGGCAGGGACGAGAACGGCGTCGAGGTGCTGAAGCAGGGTTTCAACGTCGATCCGCTGATCCAGCGGCAGGCCGACTGCATCTCGACCATGACCTACAACGAGTACTGGCAGGTGATCGATGCGGGCGTGGCGCCCGAGGAACTGATCACCTTCAAGTACGAGGATCAGGGCGTGGCCACGCTTGAAGACGGGCTCTGGGTGCTTGAGGAGGACCTCGAGGATCCCGCCTTCGTCGACAAGATGGCCCGCTTCGTCGCCGCCTCGATGAAGGGCTGGAAATACGCCGAGGAGAACCCGGACGAGGCGGCGATGATCGTGCTGGAGAACGACGCCACCGGCGCGCAGACGGAAACCCACCAGAAGCGGATGATGGAGGAGGTCGCCAAGCTGACGGCCGGCTCCGAGGGCGCGCTGGACCCGGCCGATTTCGAGCGCACGGTGGAGACGCTGCTTGCCGGCGGCTCGACCCCGGTCATCACCGAGGATCCGGGCGATGCGGCCTGGACGCACGAGATCACGGATCAGGCGCTGAACTGATCCGCATCACCCACGAGGGACAGTGCGGGGCGGCTTCGGCCGCCCCGTTCGCGTTCGGATGCCCGGAAAGCGGGCCGGGGAGCAGCGCAGGCCCGGTGTGCCGGCCGGCGCGGCAGGCTGTCACGAAAGCTTTGCAGAAACGACACACATCCGTCGCCGGGGGCCGATACGCGGCCCCGGACAGCCTTGGGGGTGGGACGTGCTGCGGATCGACAGACTGACGAAACGTTTCGGCGCGAACACCGCCGTAGATGCGGCCACGCTGGACGTGGACCGCGCGATGATGGTGGGCATCATCGGTGCCTCGGGCGCGGGCAAGTCCACGCTGCTGCGGATGCTGAACCGGCTGACCGACGCGACCGATGGCGCGGTGCATTTCGAGGGCACGGAGGTGACCGCCCTGAAGGGTGCCGAAAAGCGCCGCTGGCAGTCGCACTGCGCGATGATCTTCCAGCAGTTCAACCTGGTGCCGCGGATGGACGTGGTCTCGAACGTGCTGCACGGCACGCTCAACCGCCGCTCCACGCTCGCCACGCTCTTCAACCTGTTCCCCGAGGCGGACATTCACCGCGCCATCGACATCCTGGAACGGCTGGGCATCGCCGAACATGCGCCCAAGCGGGCAGAGGCGCTGTCGGGCGGCCAGCAGCAGCGCGTGGCCATTGCCCGCGCGCTGATGCAGGACCCGAAGATCATCCTGGCCGACGAGCCGATCGCCAGCCTCGACCCGATGAACGCGCAGATCGTGATGGACACGCTGCGCCGCATCCATGACGAGGACGGGCGCATGGTGATCTGCAACCTGCACACGCTGGACACGGCGCGGCGCTATTGCGACCGCGTGATCGGCATGCGGATGGGGCGCGTCGTCTTCGACGGCACGCCCGAGCAGCTGACCACGGGTGTCGCGCGCGACATCTACGGCGCGGACGCCAGCTTTTCGGAATCGGCCACCTCGACCGAGATCCGCGATCACGCGGCAGCGCCCGTTCCCGCCTGAGTTTACCACCGCCCCGTCCGTCCGGAAGGGGCGGCGCGGGGCACCCCACGCCCCGAACAAGCAGAGGGATAGACCATGAAGAAACTGATCGCAGCCGCGCTCGCGACCACCGCTCTCGCCGCCCCGGCGATGGCGCAGGAGATCGAGGAGTTCCGCATCGGGATCCTCGGTGGCGAGAACGCGCAGGACCGCCTGGCCTCGAACCAGTGCTTTGCGGATTACGTCAGCGAGGCGCTTGACGTGCCGGTGCGCATGTTCACGCCGGCCGACTACAACGGCGTGATCCAGGGGCTGCTGGGCGGGTCCATCGACCTGGCGTGGCTCGGCGCCTCCAGCTATGCCGCCACCTATCTCGCCGACCCCGAGGCGGTGGAGCCGGTGCTGGTCAAGACCAACCTCGACGGCTCCTACGGCTATCACTCGATCGGCTTCGCCCGCGCCGACAGCGGCATCGAGTCGCTCGAGGACATGGAGGGCAAGGTCTTCGGCTTCGGCGATCCGAACTCCACCTCGGGCTACCTGATCCCCTCGGTCGAGATCCCGGCGGCGACCGGCGGCTCGATGGAGCCCGGCGACTACTTCGGCGACGTCGTCTTCACCGGCGGCCATGAGCAGACCATCGTCGCGGTGGCCAACGGCGACATCGACGCCGGCGTGACCTGGGCCGACGGCCTTGGCGCCTGGGAGGACGGCTACAACTCGGGCGCGCTGCGCAAGGCCTCCGATGCCGGCCTCGTGGACATGAACCAGCTCGTCGAGATCTGGAAGTCGGAGACGATCCCTGAAGGGCCGATCGTCCTGCGCCAGGCTCTGCCCGAGGACGTGAAGGCGACCGTGACCGAGCTGATGAACGGCCTGCACGAGCGCGATCCGGACTGCGCCTACAGCGTCGCCGCGGGCGAGACGGCGGGCTTCATGCCGATCGGCCACGACGCCTACGAGACGATCATCGAAGTGCGCCAGCGCGAGATGAACTGAAGGCTGACTGCCTGACCCGGGGTCCCGGCCACGCGGGCCGGGACCCCCTTTGCATCCGGGACACCGCATGGCCGATCTTGCCGCCCCTGCCGCCAACAGCCCCGACACGCGCGGCGCCTATCTGGCGCTGACGCGGCGCCGGCGGCTCTACAGCGGGCTCACCCTCCTGATCTTCGTCGTCCTCATGGCGAGCGGCTTCTACGTTGCGGATGCGCGCAACGCGGGCGGCTTCTGGGAGGGCTGGCGCAACATGCTGGACTTCCCCGCCGACGTCGTGGCCGAAGCCTGGGCCAAGCGGGCGGAGATGCCCGCGCTGCTGTGGCGCTACGTTCCCGCGCTGATCGAGACGCTGAACATCGCCGCGGTCGCCACGCTGCTGGGCTTCTTCGGCGGCATGGCGCTGTCGCTGGTCTCCACGCACGGCCTTGCGCCCTGGCCGCGGCTGATCCCGGTCTTCCGGCGCATCATGGACGTCCTGCGCGCCTTTCCGGAGATCGTGGTCGCGCTGGTGCTGATCTTCATCCTCGGCGGCGGGCCGGTGCCCGCGATGATCGCCATCGCGCTGCACACCGCGGGCGCGCTGGGCAAGCTCTATTCCGAGGTGAACGAGAACGCGGACCTCAAGCCGGTCGAGGGGCTGCACTCGGTCGGCGCAAGCTGGGGCCAGCGC
This sequence comes from Rhodosalinus sp., assembly GCF_046542825.1. Taxonomy (GTDB): domain Bacteria; phylum Pseudomonadota; class Alphaproteobacteria; order Rhodobacterales; family Rhodobacteraceae; genus Rhodosalinus. The sequence continues at coordinate 16,098 of NZ_JBKHAQ010000037.1, forward strand.
ATGGCCTTCGGCGTGATCCCGCAGGTGGCGCCCAACTACCTGAGCTACGGCCTCTTGCGGTTCGAGATCAACATCCGGGCCTCCGCCATCCTGGGCTTCGTGGGCGCGGGCGGCATCGGCTACGAGCTGCGCAACTCCATGACCTTCGGCATGGGCAAGTTCGACGAGGCCGCGGCGATCTTCGTCCTGTTGTTCCTCACGATCGTGGTCGTGGACCAGGTGTCGAGCCACTACCGCAACCGCCTGACCCAGGGACGCGAGGTTCTGGCATGACCGACATCACAGCCCCCGCGCCGGCAAGCCTGCAGGCCGCCGCGGTCCGCCGCTTCGCGGCGAAGCGGCGCGCAGCCCTGGCCGTGCCGGTCGTGATCCTGGCCTATCTGGTCTACGTCTTCTTCGCCTTCGACATTCCGGGGCTTGCGGACCGCGCGCGGCTGGACAATGCCGCCACGCTGGTGGCCGACAGCTACAGCCACAAGGTGCACGTGACGCGCGACAACCGCTCGGGCGACATCATCGTGTCCAAGGAGGGCGAGCGCCGGGCGATCTATCCGCCGGAGCTCGAGCCCGACTGGGTCGAGCGCGATGCCGGCGGCGTGCGTGTCGCGCTGGAGGACGGGCATTCGGTGATCCTGGGCCCGGACAACAGCGCCGTCTACCTCCACCCCGACTTCGGCCGCATCGAGGCGCAGGCAAGCCGGGCGGGCGGCGTGCAGATCAACCTGGCCGAAGAGGATCTGCCGGAGTGGATCAGCTATTCGCGCGCGCGGCTCGACGTCACGACCGACGCGGGCCGGATGACGATCACCCGCAACCGCACCGAGGTCTTCCGCTACTTCTTCGGCTGGGAGCTCTTCTGGTTCACCTTCGACAGCCCCTATTACGACCGCACGCCCTTCGAGATCCTGTTCGGCCCGCAGCTCGACCCCGAGCGCGCCAATGTCACGGGCGCATGGCAGGATTTCTGGAACAATGGCATCTGGCGGCACGCCGATGTGGCCTGGGCGATGGTCGAGACGATCCTCATGGCCTTTCTCGGCACCTTCGGTGCGGCGATTGTGGCGCTGCCCCTGGCTTTCGTCGCGGCCAAGAACTTCACCCCGTTGATGACGTTGCGCTTCGGCGCGCGGCGCGTCTTCGATTTCCTGCGCGGGGTGGACGCGCTGATCTGGACCATCGTGCTCAGCCGGGCCTTCGGTCCCGGCCCGCTGACCGGGGCGCTGGCGATCCTCGTCACCGACACGGGCAGCTTCGGCAAGATCTTCTCCGAGGCGCTCGAGAACGTGGACGGCAAGCAGATCGAGGGCGTCGCCTCTACCGGTGCGCGGCCAGTCCAGCGCTATCGCTTCGGCGTGCTCCCGCAGATCATGCCCGTGCTCCTGTCCCAGGTGCTCTATTTCTTCGAATCGAACACCCGCTCGGCCACGGTGATCGGGGCGATCACCGGGGGCGGCATCGGCCTGTTGATCACGCAGGCGATCATCACCCAGAAGGACTGGGAAGAGGTGACCTATTACATCATCCTGATCGTGCTGACCGTGATGGCGATGGACTGGCTATCCGGCATCCTGCGGCGGCGGCTGATCCGGGGGCGCGACGGGGGCTGATCCGGGCGTGTGCGGCGGGCGCAGGCGGGAATGGGTATTTGAAGACCATTGAAAGGACGGCGCGGTCATGGCGCGACTGAACGCGGGGTCGCCTCTCGTGCACCCGGAGTGCGAGCTCGTGGAGGCGGCGCTGGGCCGCTTCACCGAGGTCGGGCGCGGCACGCGGATCGCGCATTCGCGCCTTGGGGACTATTCCTATTGCGATCGCTGGTGCGACATCGCCAATGCCGAGGTCGGCCGCTTCGCCAACATTGCCAGCTTCGTGCGCATCGGGGCCACCGACCATCCGCTGGATCGCGCCGGCCTGCACCACTTCATCTATCGCTCCGCCGATTACTGGGACGACGCGGAACACGACGCCGACTGGTTCGCAAGGCGGCGCGCACGGCGGGCGGTGATCGGGCACGACACATGGCTGGGCCACGCGGCGCAAATCAAGCCCGAGGTGACGGTGGGCCACGGCGCGGTGGTGGCTGCAAGCGCGGTGGTCACGCAGGACGTGGCGCCCTATGCCATTGTCGCCGGCGTGCCAGCCCGTCCCCTGCGCTGGCGCCAGCCGCCCGAGATCGCGGAGCGGCTGATCGCGCTTGGCTGGTGGGACTGGTCGCATGAGCGCCTGCGCGCGGCGCTCGAGGACTTCCGGTGCCTCGATGCGCGCGCGTTTCTGGAACGGCATGGCGGCTGACGGCCGAAGATTTCCCGCCCGCTTGTCTGCGCGGCGGAGGGGCCGCCGCGGACCGCTGCGCGCCGGAGCAGCAGGGCCCAGCCGCGACAGGACAGGCGGGATTGTCGGCGCAGCGCCTCCTGTACACGGTCCCCACAGGAGTGGAGCGCGATGCCCGCGCCTTGAAGATGACCGCGCCACGACAGCGCCCTGCCGCGCGCCCGGCCGGGCATCCTTGTCGAGACGAAGACGTGCGCGGAACACGCCGCGCGCGGTCGGAGCGACCCGGGCCCCGGGTGACGGCGCGCCGCGGAAGGTCCGCCCATTGCGGTGCCTGCGCTTCGGTGAGGCGCGATGACCGCTTCGGTTCCAGGGATATCCCCGGAACGCTGCGACAGCCTGCACCGATACGCGGTGTTCGTGACGCAGAGGTGGCACAGCGGCGCCCGCAACCTGGCAAGAGCGATCCGCAGGTCAGGAGGAGACAACGAAAAGGGGCGGCCGAAGCCGCCCCGGAACTCGTTGAAAACGCGCCGATGAAAGCGAGTCGTTCCAATGGATGCTGTTTGCCTTGGCGACGTGACGAGCAGATGACGAAATGGTGTTCGCCGGTGCCCTATTCGGCCGCCATCGCCACTGCGCCCAGCGCCGCCATGAAGCGCGCGGCCGCGCCGCCGGTCAGATGGGTCAGCCGCCCGCCCGCGATGGTCGCCTCGACCGCCCGCGTCCCGGCATGCACGACCGTCAGGTCGGCCCGCAGACCGTAGTCGATGCGCCCGCGGTCCGGGAGGCGCATGATCTCCGCCGGTCGCTCCGAGATCAGCGCCCAGGCCTGCGGCAGGTCGAGCAACTGCTCGTCCACGATGCGAAACGCTGCGGCCGCCAGCGAGGGGTAATGGTAGTCCGAGACCAGCGCGCAGCAGAGCCCGTCGCGGATCAGGTCGCGCGCGGGCATGTTGCCGGCCTGCGATCCGCCGCGGACCACGTTGGGCGCGCCCATGATGACCGGGTCGCCCACCGCGCGGGCCAGGGCCGCGGCGGAACGGCGCATCGGGAACTCGCATATCTTTGCACCGATCATCGAGAAGGTCTCGCGCGTCTCGCCGTCGGGGTCGTCGTGGCTGCCGTAACGGACGCCCCATGCGTCGAAGGCCTCTGCCAGCCGGCAGAGGTGGCGCGGCACCTCGCGCGCCTCGGCCCGCGCGGCGCGAAGGGCGGCAAGGAAATCCTCGGGCGTGCGGCCGATGTCCTGCGCCCAGCGGCTCAGTCCGGGGGGGGCGCTGTCCGCCAGCGCGGCAGCCTCCGCCAGGTGGTTGTTGAAGACCACGTAATCGACCTTGTGGCGCCGCATGGCTGCGAGCAGGCGGTCGGCAGTGGCGACGGTGTGCGTCTCGCAGCGCAGTTGCACCCGCAGGTCGGTCTGCGCCTGCGGGCGGTAGCGGTCGAGCGCAGCGAGGAAGGCCTCCGCCTGGTCAGGGCCGCGGCGCCCGCCCTCCCACGACCAGCCATGCGCCATCCAGGCCGTGGTCACGCCGTTGGCGGCTGCGTCGCGATCCGTTGCGCGCAGCGCGGTCTCCGGCGGGAACTCCGCGCGCGGGCGCGGCGCGAGGTGGCGCTCGAAAGCGTCGCCATGCAGGTCCACGATGCCGGGCAGCACCAGATAGCCCTCGAGGTCCACGGCAGGCAGCGGTCCCCGGGTGATCCTGCCGTCCGAGATCGCGACCGACCGCGCGACGAGCGCGCCGTCGCGCAAGACGGTCGCGCCGGTCAGCCGAAGGGAGAGGAGGCCTGTGGACAACTCGGACCAGTCCTGTGGATGCTTTCCGATGAAATAGCAGGCAAATGTGTCGCAGGAGTGACAGAAGCCCTTGTTTTCAAGGTGCCTCGCCGTCGAGGTCATGCAATGTCAGGGTCACCCGGTCGCCCGCGAACCACGTCGTGCCGAATTCGACCGGGCGCCCCTGCGCATCGGCGTTGACGGCGACCGTGCGCAACAGCGGAGCGCCCTCCGCGATGCGAAGCTGCACCGCCTGCGTCGCCGTGGCGGGCCGCGCCGAGATGCGGGTGGACCGGCGCGTGTAGTCCGGCACGCCCACGCGGGCGAGCGCGGCGGTGACCGAGGACACCTCGTGCAGCGCCTCTGCCAGGCCCGGCAGGCGCGCCTGGGGAAAGACGCTGCGGAAAAGCGCGATCGGCTGGCCGTCGGCCAGCGACCGGCCTTCACAGATCAACACCGGATCGCCGGCGTCAAGCTCCAGCGCGCGCGCTTCGGCCGCATCGGCGCTGCGCGTCTCCAGCAGCGCGATCTCGCGGGCGGGCAGGCGGCCTGCCGCCTCGAGGTTGCGGTGGAACCGGACGCGGCGACCGATGGGATAGTCGGTCGCTGCATGCTGCACATAGACGCCCGCGCCGCGTCGGGAATGGACCAGACCGGCCTCTGCCAGCGAAGCGAGCGCGCGGCGCACGGTATGGCGGTTCACGCCGAAGCGCGCCGCGAGCGCAGCCTCGCTCGGTAGCCTGTCACCGGAGGAATAGCGCCCCTCGGCGATATCCTCGGTCAGCGCGGTCTCTATCGCGGTCCAGAGCGGGGTGCGGGGCATGTCACGGAAGTTTCACGGGCGGCGGGATTGCGTGGCAGGGCCGGGGTGCGGTATGACTTGTCTAGTTGTATAGGAATTGAGTCAGCGGAGCAAGCGCCGGTGGACGAGGGCGAGGATCCGATCGCGACACGCCGGGGGTGGATGGGCCTTCTGGCCAGGGCCCCGGCGAAGGAGTTTGCCCGCCTGTGGGACGCCGCGGCGCTGGAGGATTTCGTGCACGAGTGGTTGCGCCCACCCGAAACGGGCGCGGTGATGGTGCGGGGCAGGGCAGGGGCGACCGGCGCGCCCTTCAATCTCGGAGAGATGACCGTGACGCGCTGTGCGCTGCGCCTTGCCGACGGGCGCGTCGGGCACGCTCATGTGCAAGGGCGCGACAAGCGTCACGCCACGCGCGCGGCACTCGCGGACGCCCTCTTGCAGGGGCCGGAGGCGGAAACCCTGCGCGCGAAGGTGCTCGCGCCGCTGGCGGAGGCCGAGGCCGCGCGCCGCGCGGCGCGCGCGCGGCGTGCGGCGGCGACGAGGGTCGAGTTCTTCACCATGGTGCGGGGAGAGGACTGATGCAGGGGGTCTCCGGCGGTTTCGCCGACGCGGCGATCGATGGGGTGGCTGCCTTTCGCGCGGCGATGTCCGCAATGGCGCGGCCCGGCCGGATCGAGCGCGTGGCGGGCGCCACACCGCCGGTGCCGGTCTCCGTTGCGGCGGGCGTCCTGCTGCTCACGCTCTGTGACGCGGATACGCCGCTGCATCTTGCCGGCAGCGCGGATGCAGAGGCAGTGCGCGCCTGGATCGCGTTCCACACGGGCGCGCCGCTCGTCCCGCGGGGAGAGGCCGCTTTTGCCCTTGGAAGCTGGGAGGCGCTTCTGCCGCTCGAAAACTACCGTCAGGGCGAGCCGGAATACCCCGATCGCTCTGCCACGCTTATTGTCGAAATGGATCGGCTGGAGGCCAGAGGCGCCACGCTCGAAGGGCCGGGGATCGAGACGCAGGCGTGGCTTGACCTGCCCGACCCGGCTGCCTTCCGGCGCAACCACGCGCTGTTTCCGCGGGGCCTCGATTTCTTCTTCACCTGCGGCGACCGGCTTGCGGCGCTGCCGCGCTCGACACGGGTGCTCTGATGTATGTTGCGGTCAAGGGCGGCGAGCGGGCGATCGACAACGCCCACGCCTGGCTGGCGGAGGCGCGCCGCGGCAATACCGCCGTGGCCGAGCTGAGCCTTGCCCAGATCCGCGAGCAACTGGCGTTGGCCGTGAACCGGGTCATGGCGGAGGGCGCGCTTTACGATCCCGATCTTGCCGCGCTGGCGATCAAGCAGGCGCGCGGCGACATGATCGAGGCGATCTTCCTCATCCGCGCCTACAAGACCACGCTGCCGCGGCTGGGCTATTCGCGCCCGGTGGAGACTGCGGCGATGCAGGTGGTGCGCCGCATCTCGGCCACCTTCAAGGACGTGCCGGGCGGGCAGATCCTTGGGCCCACCTTCGACTACACCCACCGGCTGCTCGACTTCACGCTGGCCGCCGAGGGCCTGGCACCACGCGCACCGGAGGCAGAGGTGCCGGCCGGCCGCGCGCCGCATGTCCTGTGCTATCTCGACCGCGAGGGCGTGATCCAGCCCGAGCCGGAGGGCGAGGCGGCACCCCGCGACCTGACGCGCGAACCGCTGGTACTGCCGGCCGACCGGGCGCTGCGGCTGCAGGCGCTCGCGCGCGGCGACGAGGGCTTCCTGCTGGGCCTCGCCTATTCCTCGCAGCGCGGCTACGGGCGCAATCATCCCTTCGTGGGCGAGTTGCGCATCGGCGTGGTGGCCGTGGAACTCGACATCCCCGAACTGGGATTCGCGGTGGAAATCGGCGAGGTGGAGTTGACCGAATGCGAGACGGTCAACCAGTTCACCGGGTCGCGCACCCAGCCCCCGCAGTTCACCCGCGGTTACGGCCTCGTCTTCGGACAGACCGAGCGCAAGGCGATCGCGATGGCGCTTGTGGATCGCGCGCTGCGCTGGAAGGAACTGGGCGAAGAGGACACCGGCGCGCCGGTGCAGGACGAGGAGTTCGTGCTCTCGCACGCTGACAACATCCAGGCGACGGGGTTCCTGGAACACATCAAGCTGCCCCACTACGTCGATTTCCAGTCCGAACTGGAGCTCGTCCGCCGCTTGCGCCGGGACGCGTCCGCGGCCTCCGGGACGGAGGCCGCGGAATGAGATCAGCCTCGATCCCGGTCCGGATCCTCGGCCCGGAGACGGCGCAGCCGCAGAGCGGCGGCCGCGACGAGCGCGAAGCCCGCGGCGAGGCCCAGCGGCCCCGCGAACATGTTGGCGACGATATCCATCGTGTCGTCCCTTTCCGTTCAGGGTGGGTTCGTGGGCGCACCCTGGCCGGGAAATCCGGCCATTTCGTGGCCGATCGCCGGCGGGCGACAGGGTGTTGCCGTAGCGGCACAGGCGATCCGGGCACAGGGAGCGCATCGTGAGCGACTACAACTTTGCCTATCTCGACGAGCCGACGAAGCGGATGATCCGCCGCGCGATTCTCAAGGGCCTCGCCGTCCCGGGCTACCAGGTGCCCTTCGCCAGCCGCGAGATGCCGATGCCCTATGGCTGGGGCACCGGCGGCGTGCAGGTGACGGCGGCGGTGCTGACGCCTGACGACCGGCTCAAGGTGATCGACCAGGGCGCCGACGACACGACGAACGCGGTCTCGATCCGCCGCTTCTTCCAGCGTGTCGCGGGCGTGGCCACGACCGAGCGCACGGCCGAGGCGACAGTGATCCAGACCCGCCACCGCGTCCCCGAAACGCCGCTCTCCGCGGACCAGATCCTCGTCTACCAGGTGCCGATCCCCGAGCCGCTGCGCTTTCTGGAGCCCTCGGAAGTCGAGACGCGCAAGATGCACGCGCTCGAGGAATACGGTCTGATGCACGTCAAGCTCTACGAGGACATCGCCCGGCACGGTGCGATCGCGACCTCCTACGCCTACCCTGTGCAGGTCGCGGGGCGCTACGTGATGGATCCCTCGCCGATCCCCAGGTTCGACAACCCCAAGCTGGAGAGCCCCGCGATCCAGCTTTTCGGCGCGGGGCGCGAGCAGCGCATCTATGCCCTGCCGCCCTGGACGCGCGCCGCGAGCCTCGATTTCGAGGATCACCCCTTCGACCCGTCGAAGGCGGAACATCCCTGCGCGCTCTGCGGCGCCATCGACAGCTATCTCGACGAGGTGATCGTGGACGACGAGGGCGGCAGAATCTTCGTGTGTTCGGACACCGACTATTGCGCCGG
>NZ_JBKHAQ010000038.1:0-23929 GCF_046542825.1 Rhodosalinus sp.
CCGCCGTCTGGTCCTTCTGACCGCTGCCGGACGAACCGGAGCGGGGTCCTGTCTTTCCTCTTGCGGGAAATACCCTCGGGGGGTGAGGCGGCAAAGCCGCCGAGGGGGGCAGACAGCCCCCCTTGCCGGCCCTCGGGCGCGCGCCGCTCAGTAGTGCAGCGCGCGCCCGTAGGCGGCCAGCACGGATTCGTGCATCATCTCGCTCAGCGTCGGATGCGGGAAGACCGCCTGCATCAGCTCCGCCTCGGTCGTCTCCAGCGTGCGGCCGACGACGTAGCCCTGGATCAGTTCGGTCACTTCGGCGCCGATCATGTGCGCGCCCAGCAGTTCGCCGGTCTGCGCGTCGAAGACCGTCTTGACCAGCCCCTCGGGCTCGCCCAGCGCGATCGCCTTCCCGTTCCCGATGAAGGGGAAGCGACCGACCTTGACCTCGTGGCCGCGGTCCTTCGCCTGCGCCTCGGTCAGCCCGATGGAGGCCACCTGCGGGTGGCAGTAGGTGCAGCCGGCGATCTGGTCGGGCGTCACCGGGTGCGGATCGCCACCCGCGATCAGTTCGGCCACCGTCACGCCCTCGTGGCTGGCCTTGTGCGCCAGCCAGGGCGCGCCCGCGATATCGCCGATGGCGTAAAGGCCCGTCACCCCCGTGCGGCCCATCGGGTCGACCTTGACCTGCCCGCGCTCGACGGTGACGCCCGCCTCTTTTAGCCCAAGGCCTTCGGTGTTGCCCACGATGCCCACGGCGGAAATCACCGTGTCGAATTCGGCCGTTTCGGTCTTGCCGCCGCTCTCGATATGCGCGGTGACCGTGTCGCGCCCGCGCTCCAGCTTCTTCACGGTGGTCGCCGTGCGGATCGTCATGCCCTGCTTCTCGAAGGCCTTGCGCGCGAAGGCGCTGATCTCTTCGTCCTCCACGGGCAGGATGCGGTCCTGCACCTCGACCACCGTCGCCTGCGCGCCCATCGTGTGGTAGAAGCTGGCAAACTCGATGCCGATGGCGCCCGACCCGATGACCAGCAGCTTCTTCGGCATGTGCGGCGGCTTCAGCGCATGGCGATAGGTCCAGACGCGCTTGCCGTCCGCCTCGAGCCCCGGAAGTTCGCGGGCCCGCGCGCCGGTGGCGAGCACGATGTGCCCCGCCTCCAGCACTTCCTCGCCCGTGTCGGTCTTGACCGCGACGCGGCCCGAGCCGGCCAGCCGGCCCTCGCCGCGCACCACGGTCACCTTGTTCTTCTTCATCAGGTGATCGACGCCCGAGGCGAGCTGTTTCGCCACCTTGCGCGAGCGGTCGATCACCTTGTCGAAGTCGAAGCTCGCGCCCTCGACCTTCAGGCCGAAGTCGCCCGCGCGGTGCATCAGGTGATAGATCTCGGAGGTGCGCAGCAGCGCCTTGGTCGGGATGCAGCCCCAGTTGAGGCAGATGCCGCCCATGTGCTCGCGTTCGACGATCGCGACCTTCAGGCCCAGTTGCGCGCCGCGGATCGCACAGACGTAGCCGCCCGGTCCCGCGCCGATCACGATCATGTCGAAGGGTTGTGCCGCCATCCGCGTCCCCTGCCTTGCCTGCCTCGGGTTTCGGCGGAGACGCTATGCGAAACGCCCGCCCACGACAATGCCACGGGAAGGGATCACGGCAGTGGCCATGCGGCTCAGGCCGGCTCGGTCGCGCCCATCTCGCGCACCACCGCGCCATAGCCGCCGTGCTCGAGAAAGCTGCGCTCCGGCCCGGTGTCCGGACGGCCAAGCGCCACGTTGCGATAGGGGAAGCGGCCGAAGCGGCGGATGACCTCGCGGTGCGCGCGCGCGTGCTTGAGGTTTTCCGCCCCGGTCTGCGGCATCCGTTCCAGGATCAGGCGCACGCTGCGGTCCTGATCGCAGAGGTTTTCGGAATGCATCAACGGCAGGTAGAAGAACTGGCGCGCGGGCTCGTCGATCTTCATGTCCCAGCCGCGGTGGATCGCGGATTTCGCCGCCGCGAGCGCCGCGGCATCGGTGGCGAAGGCGCGGCGCTCGCCGCGGAACATGTTGCGCGGAAACTGGTCGGTGAGGATGACGTAGGCGAGCACGCCGGCGGGGTAGGTCAGCCAAAGCGCAAAGCGCCCCTCGGCCGCGCCCTGCCAAGCGGAGAGGAAGCGGTCGCGGATAAGCGCGTCCAGATCGGGGTCGACCGCATACCAGCCCGCGGGCCCGACCTCGTCGAGCCAGAATTCCAGCACCTCGTCCACGCCCGTCATCCTGCTCATCCTCCGGCGGTTTGTCGTCATTGACACCGAGTTAAGGATGCCTTGCGCGGGCGCTCAACAGGGCTGGCTTCACGAATTGCAACAGTCGCGACATCCGCGTGCCCGCCGCGCTCAGGGCGCGTCGGGCGGATTTTCCTGTTCTTCCAGTGCGGTATCGATGGCGTATTCCTGCGCGATCTCCACCGCGACGGGGGTGACGGTAGGACCGAGCGGCGCATAGCTGCCCGTTTCTTCGGCAGTGGGCGCGGGGCGTCGCGTCGTCCGCCAGGCGGCGTAGGCCACGAGCAGCGTGAAGAAGAACGCGATCGTCGCGAAGAAGCCGGCCGGCCCCACGATCTGCATCAGGCCGCCTGCGATGATCGGCCCGCCGATCGCGCCCAGCCCGTTGATGAAGACCAGCCCGCCGGAGGCCGCGGCCATGTCCTCGGGCTGGAGAAAGTCGTTGGTGTGCGCGATGAGCAGCGAATAGAGCGGATTGGACACGCCACCGATGAGGAAGGCCGCCGCAAGCAGCATCTCCGGTTGCCCGGCGCCCAGCGCCAAGCCCAGCGCCGCGCCCCCCAGCCCGACGGCGGAAGCACCCAGGATCAGCACCCGGCGGTCCATCCGGTCCGACAGCCAGCCCAGCGGATACTGGATCACCAGCGCCCCCACGAAGAAGGCCGAGACGAAGATCGAGATCTGCTGGACCGACAGCCCGGCCTCGGCGCCATAGACCGCCGACATGCCGAACTGCGCCGAAAACACCGTGCCCAGCAGCAGCATCCCCACCGAGCCCAGGGGCGAGGCGCGGTAAAGCTCCAGCAGCGTCATGGGCTTCGCGGTGCCGAAGGACGGCGCGGGCGTCACCGACAGAAGGATCGGCGCGAAGGAGATCGAGACCAGCACCGACGGGATCACGAAAAGCACGAAGCCCGAAGGGTCGGCAACGACCAGCAGCGCCTGCCCCGCGATCAGCCCCACCACCTGAACCAGAACGTAGAGCGACAGCGTCTGGCCGCGCGTCTCGTTGGTGGCGGTGTTGTTGAGCCAGCTCTCGGCGGTGACATAGACGCCGGAGAAACAGAAGCCGATGATCAGCCGCCCGATCGCCCAGAGCCAGGGATCGGTGAACACCGGGAACAGGATCACCACGGCCGAGACCATCGAGGCCAGCGCGGAGAAGACGCGCACATGCCCCACGCGCGCGATCATCCGCGGCGCCATGCGCGAGCCGCCGAGGAAACCCATGAAATAGGCCGCCATCACCACCGACATCTCGAAGGCGGAAAAGCCCTCGATCTGGCCCCGCACGCCCAGCAGCGTGCTCTGCAGTCCGTTGCCGATCATCAGCAGCAGCAGACCAAGCAAGAGCGCCCAGGCGCTGTTGAGAACGGTGAGCATGGGAAGGCTCCGGCAGAGGTGTCGCGGTCTGCACTATAGCGAGCCGGGTCGGCGCGCTGTTCCCGGCGCGACGTGCGGCGGCGCCGTGCGCGACAGCCCTATCATCGCTCCGGCACGAGAAGCGAGGCGTCGCCGTAGGAAAAGAAGCGGTAACGTTCCGTGATCGCGTGGGCGTATATCCGCCGGATCCGCTCGGGGCCCATGAGCGCCGAGACCAGCATCATCAGCGTGGATTTCGGCAGGTGGAAGTTGGTCATCAGCGCGTCGGTCATGCGGAACCGGAAACCGGGGTAGATGAAGATGTCCGTATCGCCCGACCAGGGCAGCATCTCGCCGCCCTGCCCCGCCGTCTCGATCAGCCGCAGCGCGGTGGTGCCCACCGGGATGATGCGCCCGCCCGCGCGGCGCGTGGCCTCGATCTCGCCGGCCGCGGCCTCGCTCACCTCGCCCCATTCGGCATGCATGCGGTGGCGGGTGACATCGTTCACCTTGACCGGCAGGAAGGTGCCGGCGCCGACGTGGAGCGTGACATAGGTCATCCCGATGCCCGCCGCGCGCAGCCCGTCGAGCAGCAGGTCGTCGAAGTGCAGGCTTGCGGTGGGCGCAGCCACGGCGCCCGGCCGCCTTGCCCAGACGGTCTGATAATCCTCGCGGTCCTGCGCGTCGGGCGCGCGCCGGCGCTCGATGTAGGGCGGCAGAGGCATCGCGCCCGCCCGCGCCAGCGCCTCGTCGAAATCCTTGCCCGCCAGGTTGAACTCCAGGATCGCCCGGTCCTCGTCCCGGCCCTGCATCCGGGCCGAGAGGTCGTCTGAAAAGCGGATCACCTCGCCCCCGGCCAGCTTCTTCAGCGGCTTGACCAGCGCCGTCCAGAGCCCGCCGGGCCGCGGCTCCAGCAGCGTCACCTCGATCCGCGCCTCGGTCGCGCCCTCGGGGCCGTGGCGGCTGCGGGTGCCCGTCAGCCGCGCCGGGATCACCCGCGTGTCGTTCAGGATCAGCCGGTCGCCCGCGCGCAGGAAAGACGGCAGATCGCGCACCACCGCGTCGGTGATGCGGTCGCCCTCCGCCACCAGAAGCCGCGCGGCAGAGCGCGGGCGCGCGGGGCGGGTGGCGATCAACGAGTCGGGCAGGTCGAAGTCGAAGTCGGAAAGCTGCATGGCGCTCACTGGCTGACTTGCGGAGGGGGTCGGCGAAAGATTTCCCTGAACATGCCGGGGGTCAAGGCCGAGAGCGGGTTGACGCTGACCTGCGGGTCCTCTCCCGTGCCGCGCAGGCGGAAGTTGACCCCGAAGAGCCCCTCTCCCTTCCGTGTGAGAACCGCGCCCACGACGTTCAGCATGTAGATGGGCGACAGCACCCCCTGCATGTCCATCCGCCCGGTGGCGAGGTCGTGATAGCCGTCCATCGAAACCCCCATGGACGGCCCCACGGCGGAGGAGCGCGTCAGGATCACCTGTCCCGGCGTGAGACGAAAGCTGGCCTCGACTGCGGAAAAGGCGATGCCGGGACCCTGAAGCTGGTCGATGATGCCCACGATGCTGATCGCGTCGAGCAGCGCGGCCAGCGCGGGCGTGTTGCGCATTCGGGTGTCGGTGATCCTGAGTTGCCCGTCGAAGGTGCCGGGGGCCCCCGTGGGCAGCAGCGTCAGGTCCATCGCCCCGCCCGCCGCGTTGCGGAAGATGCCGCTTGCGCGCAGGGCGCGGCCCGCGTTGTCGGAGCGGATGCGCACCGCCGTGCGGCCGCGCACCGGGACCAGCGTGCCCTGTATCGGCGCGGACCCGTTGACGCGCGCCGTGAACTGCCCGTCCAGCGCCGCGCCAGCGGTCAGCCGCCCCGTGAAGCCGGTGAGCGCGATGCCGTCGGAAACGGTCAGGCGCTCGAGTCGCAGCGCGACGGGTGCAGGCGGGCCGGCGCCGCTGCCACCGCCCGACCTCTCCGGCAGCGCGCGCAGATCGACCGTACCGCCCGCGATCTCGACGGCCGGCGGGCGGCCCGGCCCGCGCGGGCGCAGCGTTACCGGAGCGTCAAGCCAGCCGCCCGCGCGGACCCTGTCGAAGCGCGCGGCCGCGAGCCCGCCGCCCCGGGCCAGCTCGATGGTGCCGCTGGCGGACAGGCCCGGCGCCTCCAGCGCGATCCGGTCGATCCGCGCGGGGCGGCCAAGGCTGCCGGTCACGCGCAGGTCGCCGCGCGCGCCTTCCGCCAGGCGCCAGCCGAGCGCGTCGATCGACAGCCCGAGCCCGTCCAGCGCGGAGGTGAGGGTGAAGGCGGGTGGCGCGTCCTTCGGCAGCAAGAGGGCCAGCGTGGCGGGGGCCGCGCCGCTGACTGCTCCGGGTGGCAGGCTCACGCCGAAGCTGTCCAGAAGCGTACGGTCGAGCCGCAGTTCCGCGCTGACGCGCCCGCTCTCGCCCGGCGCCAGTGGCTGCGTCCAGCGGCCCGCGACGGGCAGACCGTCAAGCGCCGCGGCCCCCTCCACCGTCAGCGCCGTGTCGTCCAGCCGCGCGTCGAGCCGCGCGGCGGTCAGGCGGCGGCCCGGCACGATCGTTTCGCTCGCAACGCCGTGCAGCACGCCGGAGAGGTCCAGCGCCAGATCCTTCGGCCTGAGAGTCTTTCGCAACGACAGGCCGATCCGCCCCTCGACCGAAAGCCGGCCGGAGGCGATGTCCGGCGTGCGGCCGGCCCGTGCAAGCAGCCGCAGCGGCGGCTGGTCGATCAGCCAGAGCGCGTCGGCGAGGGCGCCGTCGGCGACAAGCCGCACCTCTGCCGGCGCCTTCGGGATGCGCGCGTCGGGAATGACGAAGCTGGTGCCGGCGATGTCGATCCTGCCATCGGTACCTGACGTCACCTGCCCGGCATGGGCGGTCGCGGCGAACCTTGCGTCGTGCAGGCTGATCTGTCCGGCGGCCCCTTCGATGGGCGGCATCTGCGGCAGGAAGCGGATGCGCGCCGCCTCGAAACCCGCCGTGAAGGAGACGATGGGCTCCGCGCCTGGCTCTGCCCGGACCGCGGCCTGCGCGCGCGTCACCTGCCCGGCAAGCAGGTTTTCCGCGATCCATCGCCGCGCCTGCGGCGCCCACCCCTCGGGCCACCAGGTCGTGACCATATCCGGCGTCACACCCTCCGTCTGCGCGTCGAGTGCGATCCGCCAGCCCTCTGCGCCCACGTCGGCACGGCCCGACAGCCGCAGGGGCAGCGCTGGATCGTCGATCCGCAGCCGGCCCAGCCGCACCGCAAAGGGATCGAGGCGCACGGACAGGTCCGCCTCGGCCCCTTCCAGCGTCAGCGCGTCGGCGTAGAGCCGCCCGGGCTTCGCGGTCACCTCGCCCAGCGTCAGTTGCGAAGTCAACCGCGTTGGCCAGCCGGTTTCGAGCCCGTGCAGCACGGCCTCCGCCTGCGCCGTCAGGCTGATGAGTTCGCTGTCGAGCGCGATCTCGTCGAAGCGCAGGATCGCCGTGGCAGGGTCGTAGGTGAAATAGCTGCGCGCCGCGCGGAACGGGATGGGCCGCGCCGCCATCTCCGGCCGCAGGACCCCCTCGCCGATCTGCAGCGTCGCGTGCAGCGGCCCCAGCGTGCCGTCCTCCGCGACCGCCGAGCGCAGCGCGCCCGAAATCGGCGCGTTCAGCACGCCCAGCCAGGCCAGCGCCGGCGACTGGGTGGCGATGTCGGCGGCCTCCATCCCCTCGAATTTCGCGCCGAAGCTGACCGCCTGTGCACCGATCGTGCTTTCCGCGTTGAGTTCCAGCGTCGCTGCCGCATCACGTCCCGAGAGCAGCGCGAAATCCGCCGCGACGCGCAGCCGCCCGTCGCTTCGCGTCAGCCGCAGTCGGCCGCCATCGGCCGTCCAGCCGCGGCGCGCGCGCGCATCCTCGTAGCGCAGGGTCAGGCCATGCGCCTCGACCCGGTCGAGACCGGCGAAGGCGGCGTGTTCTGCCCAGCGGTCGATCGCGGCGACCGCCGCACCCGGCGAGTCGAAGCCGGTGCCGGCCCCGCCCAGGGCGAAGTCGAAGCGACCCTGCCGATCGCGCCGGACCTGCAGGATCGCGCCGGAAAGATGCAGTTCGTTCAGTTCCGCCTTGCCCCACAAGAGCGGCGCGGGTGCGAGCACGCCCCGCATCTGCGCAAGGCTCGCCTGCGGCGTGCCGCCGGCGTCGGTCAGAGTGACGCCCGCAAGCGACAGCATGGGCCGTCCGTCCCGCTCCAGCGAAAGCTCGATGGACTCGAAGGACACGCCCAGTCCCGGCATGGCGACCGCAAGCCGCGCTGCCACCCGTTTTTCCAGCCAGCGCGGCGCGGTCACGCTGAGATCGCTCAGGGCGATGGCCGTGGCCGCGACGGCAAAGCTGGCAAGCCCCGCAAGGGCCGCGACGACCAGGCGGCGCGCAAGACAGGTCCGGGGGGGATGCGGACTGCCCTCCGCTTCGGTCATCGCGCGCGCGCCTCCCGCCTTTATTCCTGCGTCTTCGCGCCTAGTATCACATGCGCGTTGACGCCAGACCAGTCGAGGACACGATCCCATGAGCGAAACCATGACCGATACGGTCGCACCCGATTTCACCCTGCCCGTCACCGGCGGTGGCGAGGTCACCCTGTCCGCCTTGCGCCCAGCGCCGGTGGTGCTGTTCTTCTATCCCAGGGACGACACCTCTGGCTGCACCAGGGAGTCGATCGCCTTCTCCGGTCTGAAGGAGGAATTCGACAAGCTGGGGGTGAAGGTCTTCGGCATCTCGAAGGACCCGATCAAGAGCCACGACAAGTTCATCGCCAAGCACGAGCTGACCGTGCCGCTGCTGTCGGACGAGGGTTCCGACGTGTCCGAGAAATACGGCGTCTGGAAGGAAAAGAGCATGTACGGCAAGACCTTCTGGGGCATCGAACGCTCCACCTTCCTGATCGACGGCGAGGGGCGCATCGCGCGCGCGTGGCGCAAGGTGAAGGTGCCGGGCCACGCGGAGGAGGTTCTGGAAGCCGCACGCGCGCTGTGAGCCCGAGCCTCGCGGAACGGGCGGTGGAGGTGCTTTCCACCGCCGACGCCGCCGAAAAGGCACGGCTCTCTCGGGCGCATGCGGCGGCGTGGTTTTCGGCGCGCGAGGCCGGCACGCCGCTCCCCGTTGGCCGCGCGGCCCCGCCGCTGCGGCCCGCGCGCCCCGCCCGGCCCGAGCTGCTCGATCCGCGCAAGGTGCCGAAGCGGCGGCCCGGCTCTGCCGAGGGGCGCGCCGCGCTTTTGCACGCCGTCGCGCATATCGAGCTCAACGCGGTGGACCTGCATTGGGACATCGTCGCGCGCTTCGCGCATGTGCCGATGCCGGCGGGCTTCTACGACGACTGGGTGAAGGCCGCCGATGAGGAGGCGAAGCATTTCGGCCTGCTGTCCGACTGCCTCGCCGCGCGCGGCAGCCACTACGGCGCATTGCCCGCCCATGCCGGCATGTGGCGCGCGGCAGAGGACACGGCAGAGGATTTCATGGGCCGTCTTGCGGTCGTGCCCATGGTGCTGGAGGCGCGCGGCCTCGACGTGACGCCGGACATGATCGCGCTCTTCCGCAGGCATGGCGAAGAGACCGCCGTCGCCGCGCTGGAAACGATCTATGCCGAAGAGGTGGGACACGTCGCCTACGGCGCAAAGTGGTTTCACTTCCTCTGCGGACGGGAAAACCACGACCCGAAGGAGGCATTCCACACCCTCGTCCGGCGCTATTTCAAGGGCGCGCTGAAGCCTCCGTTCAACGAGGAAAAACGCGCCGAGGCCGGGCTTCCGCCCGATTTCTACTGGCCGCTGGTGGCCGAGGAACGCTGAAAGCGCGGGGCGTAACGGACGGTGCTCGGCGGATTTTCGCCAGTTTCGCGCAAAACCGGCCGGCTTCCGTTAATGTCCTGTCAAAAAAGTTGCCCCTCCCGTCGCCAGTCGCTAACCAATCCGCCAAGGCGTCGGCTTTGGGGAGGTCGAGCGCCGTGACCGAGACGGGTGCGAGGGGCAGGCTTCGTGCGGACGCAGCTGGCGATCAGACTTCATGCGCTCCTTGAGCGCATGTTTCCCGAGAAACGGTTGTTTCTCAAATCCGACGAAGACATGCGCTTCATCCGGCTCAGGCCGGGGACGCAAGCCTTCGCGATGCTGGGCGGAACGCTCGTCGTCGGCTGGGCGATCCTGGCGACGGCGATCCTGCTGATGGATGCGATCGGCGGCGGAAACTTCCGCGAGCAGGCCCGCCGGGACCTGGAGACCTATCAGGCGCGGCTCAACGATCTTGCCGATCAGCGCGACGCGCGCGCGGCAGAGGCGCTGGCGGCACAGGCCCGCTTCGACACGGCGCTCGAACAGGTCTCGGTCATGCAGTCCGAGTTGCTGGCGTCAGAGACGCGGCTGCACGAGCTCGAGACCGGGCTGGAGATCATGCAGGCCCTGCTGCGTGACAAGGCGCGCGAGCGCAACGCCGCGCAGGAGCGGCTGGCGATGCTGGAGCGCGCGCTGGAAGAGGACGGCGCGACGCCCGGCGAGGCGGCTGGCGAGGACACCACCGTCACCTTCCTGACCCGTGCGCTGGCCGAGACCGCAGCCGAGCGCGACCGCATGGCCGCCGACGCCGAAGAGGCGCTGCTTGCAGCCGACCGCATGGCGACCGAACTGAGGCTCACGCAGGACCGCAACGAGACGATCTTCCGCCAGCTCGAGGAGGCGATGCTCGTCTCGGTCGAACCGCTGGACGAGATGTTCGAGCGCGCGGGCCTCGATTCCGACCGCCTGCTCGAAGAGGTGCGCCGCGGCTATTCCGGCCTTGGCGGGCCGCTTACCCCCATCAGCCTGTCGACCCGCGGCGCGCTGCCCGATCCCGGTGCCGAGCGCGCGGGACGCATCCTGAACAAGCTCGACGAGCTCAACCTCTATCGCATCGCGGCGGAAAAGGCGCCCTTCGCCCTGCCGGTCAAGGGCAACTACCGCTTCACCAGCGGCTTCGGGATGCGCTGGGGCCGGATGCACAAAGGCGCGGATTTCGCCGCTGCGCACGGCTCACCGATCTATTCCACGGCCGACGGGGTCGTGACCCATGCCGGCTGGCTTTCCGGCTATGGCCGGCTGGTCAAGATCCAGCACGAATTCGGCATCGAGACCCGCTACGCCCACATGTCGCGCATTCGCGTGAAGGAAGGCCAAAGGGTATCGCGCGGCGACAGGATCGGTGATATGGGAAACAGCGGACGATCGACCGGCACGCATCTGCACTACGAAGTCCGTGTCGGCGGCAAGGCCGTCAACCCCATGATCTACATCAAGGCTGCGAGAGATGTTTTCTAAGAGCAAGATCAACGAGCCCGGGCCCAAGGCCGCGGAGCCCGCGCCCGCCCCCGCGGCAGAGAGCGCGCCCGTGTCGCGCTCTGGCGACTACAGCTCGACGGTGCACAAGCCCAAGCCGTCGCCCTCCGTGCTCTCCTCCGACCTGCACATCACCGGCAACGTCAAGACCACCGGCGACATCCAGGTCGAGGGCACCGTCGAGGGCGACATCCGCGCGCACCTGCTCACCATCGGCGAATCCGCGACCATCAAGGGTGAAGTGACCGCCGACGACGTGGTCATCAACGGCCGGATCGTCGGCCGCGTGCGCGGACTGAAGGTGCGGCTGACCTCGACCGCGCGGGTGGAAGGCGACATCATCCACAAGACCATCGCGATCGAATCCGGCGCCCATTTCGAGGGCTCGGTGCAGCGTCAGGACGACCCGCTGACCGGCGGCAGCCAGTCGCGGCAGACCCCGGGCGTTCAGGCGCCGGCCGGTGGCCAGCAAGCAGGCGGCCAGCAGACCGCACAGGCGAAGCCGCAGGCCGCATCGCAGAAACGGGGCGCCTGAGCGTCCCGGCGCGGCCGCCCACCGTGCGGGCGGCCGCGCGTCCCCCGATCTGCGCGCCGCGCGACCGCGCATGGATGCTGACGGCCGCGATCCTGGCCTCTGCACTCGGGTTCATCGACAACAGCGTCGTCGCCATTGCCTTGCCGGCGATCCGCGACAGCCTGGGCGCCAGCCTGTCGCAGGCGCAGTGGATCAACAACGCCTACATGCTGCCGCTCTCGGCGCTGATCCTCGCAGGGGGCGCGGCGGGCGACCGTTTCGGCCTTGTGCGGGTGTTCGGGGTCGGCATCGCCGTCTTCCTGCTGGGCTCTGCCGCCACGGCGCTGGCCCCCACGCCCGAGACGATGATCGCCGCCCGCGCGCTCAAGGGTCTGGGTGCGGCGGCGATGGTGCCGGGCTCGCTCGCGCTGGTGGCGCGGGCCTATCCGCGGGCCGAGCGCGGGCGCGCGATCGGGCTTTGGGCTGCGGCCTCGGCGCTGACCACGGCGGGCGGCCCGGTGATCGGCGGGCTGATCCTGTCGGCGGGGGCAGACTGGACATGGCGGCTGGTGTTCGCGCTGAATCTGCCGCTGGGTGCGCTTGCGCTGTGGATGCTTGCCACCCGCTCGCAGCCCGACCCCGGCAGGCCGGACGCGCCGGTGGACTGGGCGGGCGCGGCGCTTGCGACCGGCGGTCTGTTCACGCTGGCATGGGGTCTGACGCGGCCGGGTCAATGGCCGCTGGCGGCGGCCGGCCTCGTCATCTTGGGTGTCTTCGTGTTCTGGCAGGCGCGGGCACCGGCGCCGATGATGCCTCTTGCGCTCTTCCGCAGCCGCGCCTTTTCCGCCGCCAACGGGCTGACTTTCGCGCTCTACTTCGCGCTCTCGACGATGCTCTTCTATATGCCCATGGCGCTGATCGGCGGATGGGGCGTGAGCGAGGCGGCGGCGGCGGCGGCCTTCGCGCCGCTCGCCCTGCTGGTCGGCACGCTTTCGGGCCTGGCGGGCCGAATCGCGGACAGGATCGGGCCTGCCCCCCCGATTGTGGCGGGCGCTCTGACGGCGGCGGCAGGCTACGCCGCGCTGGCCCTGACCGCACCGGAGGCGAACTACTGGGGCCGCGCGCTGCCGGCCCTGGGTGTGGTGGGCCTGGGGATGGCGATGCTGGTCGCACCGCTCTCGGCCGCCGTGATGGGCGCCGTCGAGGATGCCCAGGCCGGCGCGGCCTCCGGCATCAACAACGCGGTCACGCGCATGGCCGGGCTGATCGCGGTGGCCGCGATGGGCGGCGTGGCCGCAGCGGCCTATGGCGCCGCGGGCGGGCCGGCCAGCTTTGGCGAGACCTCCGCCGCAGCGGGGCATCTGGACGCGACGAACGCCGCGCTCGCGACGCTCGCCTGGACGGGCTGCACGCTGGCGCTGGGCGCCGCGATCATCGCCTGGCTGGGGCTGCGCGAGGTGCCGCCCGCTGCTCAGGCCTCCAGCTCGGCGTCCCAGTAGAGGAAATCCAGCCAGCTTTCATGCAGGTGGTTGGGCGGGAACTTGCGCCCCTGGTTGCGCAGCTCCTCCGCGCCTGGCTGGCGCGGCGGCTTGCGCAGGTTCATGCCGGCCTGCCGCAGGCTCTTTGCCCCCTTGCGCAGGTTGCACTTCGCGCAGGCGGCAACGACGTTCTCCCAACTGGTCACGCCGCCCGAGGCGCGCGGCACCACGTGATCGAACGTCAGATCGCCCGTCGCGCCGCAATACTGACAGGCGAATTCGTCCCGCAGAAAAAGATTGAAGCGCGTGAAGGCCACGCGCTTCCTGGGTTTCACATAATCTTTCAGAACCACCACCGACGGTATTCGGATCGTGGTGGAGGGGCTGCGCACGACATGGTCGTATTCCGCCACGATGCTCACCCGGTCGAGCCAGACCGCCTTGACCGCCTCCTGCCACGGCCAGAGCGAAAGCGGATAATACGACAGCGGGCGATAATCGGCATTGAGCACCAGAGACGGATGTTGCCGGAGCGCCGAAGGCTCCCTCACGAAACTCGTCCTGAAATCGCCGTCCATCGCGCCCCGCGCCTCCGCCCGCTGGTGCGGTGCGCCGCCCGGCCTGGCCCGACCGATCCGGCGCCCGCTGACTCTGGATCACTATATATCGCGTCGGCCTCGCGACAAGCCCCGCAATATACCGTGCCCCGGTATTGCCCTAGCCCGAAGCTGTAACGCCCGCATGACGGGCAGGACCGCTGACAAACCGGCGGCGCCTTGCTAATATCAACGTCATGTCCCCGCCCGAGGAAAACGACCCGCACCCCCCTGCCCCTTCCGTCAGCGGTGTGCTGGAGGCTGCCGTCTATGCCCGCGACCTCGACGCGGCCGAGCGCTTCTACGGCGGCACGCTGGGACTTGAGCGCATTCAGCGGATCGGCAAGCGGCACGTCTTCTTCCGCGCGGGCGCGCAGGTTGTGCTGGTCTTCAACCCCGACGAGACGGTGAAGCCGCCCGGCAACCCGCGCCTGCCCGTCCCGCCGCATGGGGCCGAGGGGCCCGGGCACCTGTGCCTTTCGGCCAGCGCCGAGCAGATCGACCGCTGGCGCGCCCGGCTCGCGGCCGAGGGGGTGGCGGTCGAGGCGGATTTCCGGTGGCCCAACGGCGCGCGCTCGATCTACTTCCGCGATCCGGCGGGCAATTCCCTGGAGATCGCGGAACCGTGGCTCTGGGATCGCTAGCCTGAACCGGGTCGGGACGGGCGCGTTTCGCGGCGGACCGGTAATCGGCCCCGTGCGATCCGGAAGGGCGGCAGGAGGCATGGTCAAGCCGCGTGCGGCGGGCTAAGAGGCAGGCCGCAGCGACGAGAGGTGCGCATGGCCGAGGACGATCGCCCGCAGATCTACCTGATCACCCCGCCCGAGATCGACCCGGAGGAATTCGGTCCACGTCTTGCCGCCGTGCTCGACGCGCATCCCGTGGCCTGCCTGCGGCTGGCGCTCGCGACACAGGATGCCGACACGGTGGCGCGCGCGGCGGATGCGCTGCGCGAGATCGCACATGCGCGCGACGTGCCGCTGGTGGTGGCCGAGCATCTGGCGCTGGTCGAACGGCTGGGCCTCGACGGCGTGCATCTGGACGACGGCGCCCGGTCGGTCCGGCGCGCGCGCGACCTGCTGGGTCCCGAGGCGATCGTGGGCGCCTACTGCCATGCCTCGAGCCACCAGGGGATGAGCGCGGGCGAGGCGGGCGCGGACTACATCTGCTTCGGGCCGGTGGCCGACACCGGGCTGGGCGACGGGACCGTGGCGGAACGCGAGCTTTTCGCCTGGTGGTCCGATGTGATCGAGTTGCCCGTCGTGGCCGAGGGCGCGCTTGACGCCGCGCATGTGGCACAGCTTGCCCCGGTGGTGGATTTCTTCGCCGTGGGCGAGGAGATCTGGCGCGCGGCGGAACCCTCCGAGGCGCTGGCCGCGCTCATCCGCGCGATGGGTTGAGGGCGCGGTCCAGCCCCGCGCGCACCGGCACCTCCAGCGCGCGCGCCAGCGCCTTGCGGTCGGGATGGTCGGCCACTGCCACGGGCGGATGCCAGATCACCTCGACCCGGCCCCGACCGGGCGCGGCCAGCACGCGCAGCAGATGCGGGCCGAAGTCCATGTCGCCCCACCAGCCGTAGAAGCTGTCCGCCTGCCCCGGCGGCGCATGCCAGGCGAGGGTGACGGGCTGGATGCGCATGTCGCCGATCCCGTCGTCGAAGAAGGCGTCGAACAACGTGGGCACGAAGGGCAGCACGCGCCGCCCGTCGGTCGAGGTGCCCTCGGGAAAGAACAGCAGCCGGTGACCAAGGCGCAGGCGGTTTGCGAAGGCCGCCCGCTGATCGCGCGCCGCCCGCCGGTCCCGGGCGATGAAGAGCGTGCCGGTGGCGCGCGCCAGCCAGCCGATGCCGGGCCAGCCCGCGACCTCGGCCTTGGCGACGAAATAGAGCGGCGTGCAGGCATTGAGCGCGAAGATGTCGGCCCAGGACGCATGATTGGCGACCATCGCGCCCGCCCCCCGGATAGGCCGGCCCCGCGCCTCCAGCCGCACGCCCAGAAACCACAAGGCCGCGCGGCAGACCCCCACGGTGATCCAGGGCGTGACGGGGCGCCGCGTGCCCCAGATCAGCCGCTCGGGTCCCCGCAGGAGCAGCTTCAGGGCAAGGCCGCCGAAGATGGTCAGCGCCAGCGGTGCGCCGAACAGCAGCACGCGCGCCGATCCCAGCGGACCGATGGGCTGCGGCGCGGGCGGCGCGGCCCCCCGCCAGGTGCGGCTCATGCACGGTTGCCCCGATAGATCGCCGCCTGCCGGGCATTGAGCCGGGCGGTGTCCATCACGAGGCAGACGTCGGTGGTGTTGAAGGCGTGGTCGACGAAGGCGCCCTCGCCCACGAAGCCGCCCAGCCGCAGGTAGGCCTTGATCAGCGCGGGCACCTTCAGCATCGCGCGGCGCCGGTCGATCGCGGCCTCGGGCATCAGGTCCATGGGCGTGAAGGCGCGCGAGCGCACGCGCAGCTCGGGCGGCGCAAGGTGGCGGTGATGCAACAGCGACAGCGGCTCTGCCAGCGCCTGCGGATCGGTGCCGTGGAAACTCGCCACGCCGAACAGGATCTCGATGCCGCGCGCCTCGACGTAGTCGGCCAGAGCGGTCCAGAGATGGAACATCGCCGCGCCGCCGCGATAGTCGGGATGCACGCAGGAGCGGCCCAGCTCCAGCAGGCGCCGCCCGGAAGCCAGAAGCGGGCGAAGGTCGTATTCGTCCGCGCCGTAGAACTGACCCGCCGCCTGCGCCTGGTCCGACCGCATCAGGCGATAGACGCCGACGACGTGATCGAGGGCCGCGGCGTCGCGGGCCGGATCGACGAGGATCAGGTGATCGGCAAAGGCGTCGAAGCGGTCACGCTCCAGCCGCGCGGCATGATCCACCATGGCCCCCGCGGCCCCCAGTTCCTCGACGAAGACCGCGTAGCGCAGACGCTGGGCCGCAAGGCGGTCGGCCTCGTCCTCGGCGAGACGGACGAGGAACTGCGGCTCGGGTCGGGGGGCGGCCATCGTCATCGCGCACCGGGGATCAGGGGACTTGGGCTGGGGTTGCGCCCGCGTCATAAGCAAGGCGCGGCGGCTTGGCAACAAAGCGCGGGGCGGCCCACGACAAGGCCGGGCATTTACCTTTCGGTAACCGGAATCACGGCTCCATGACCGGCGTGAGGGTTATGCGGGCGCCGTCGATGACCACCTTGCCCTCTTCCCGGAAGTTGACGGTGATGCGCCCGCCGATGTTGGATTGAACCTGCCCGACGCCCCAGTCGGGCCGGTCGGGATGACGCACCAGCATCCCCGGTTCGAGAAGCGCGTTGAGGTCGGACATGTCTGTGCTCCCTGCCGAGGTTCCCAAGCAACCTAGTGCGGATCTGGCCGCGCTGATAGGGGCGCGCATCTGTCACGACCTCGTGAGTCCCGTGGGCGCGATCTCGAACGGGCTTGAACTTCTGTCGCTGTCGCCGGGGGCACCGGTCGGGCCGGAAATGGAGCTGATCGCCGAAAGCTGCGCCAGCGCACAGGCGCGGCTGGGCTTCTATCGCATCGCCTTCGGCAGGCGGTCGGTGTCCGAGGTGATTGGCAGCGGCGATGCGGCGGCCCTCGTGCAGGGGCATTTCGCGGACACCCGGCTGGAGGCCGCGTGGGCGGCCGAGGGCCCGCTGCCGCGGGCCGAGGTGCAGCTTGCGTTCCTGGCTCTGCTCTGCGTCGAAACCGCGCTGCCGCGCGGTGGCGCCGTCCGGGTGGACCGCGAGGGCGGGCGCTGGCACCTGCACGCGGAAGGGCCGCGGGTCGCCGCGCACCCCGCGCTTCTGGCAATTCTGCGGGGCGATGCGCCGGCAAGCGATATCACGCCCGCGCAGGTGCAGTTCGCGCTGCTGGCTCTGCGCATGTCGGAAGCCGGCCGTCAGACCCTGACCGAGGCGGCCGAGGATCGGATCGCGATGACCGTCTGACCGGCGTCCGGTCCGCCCCGCCGTTTCGTTTCAGGGCCGTACCGTCCCGTCCCCCTCGACCAGATACTTGAAGCTGGTGAGTTGCTCCGCCCCCACCGGACCGCGCGCGTGCAGCTTGCCCGTGGCGATGCCGATCTCGGCGCCCATGCCGAACTCGCCGCCGTCGGCGAACTGGGTGGAGGCGTTGCGCATCAGGATCGCGCTGTCGAGCCGCTGGAAGAAGCGGGCCGCGGCCGCGTCGTCCTCGGTCAGGATCGCGTCGGTGTGCTGCGAGCCATGGGCGCGGATGTGCTCGATCGCCGCGTCGATGTCGGGCACGACCTTCGCCGCGATATCCATGTCGAGGTATTCGCGGCCCCAGTCCTCTGCCGTGGCGGGCACCGTGCCCTCGATCCGGGCCAGCCGCTCGTCGGCATGCACGCGCACGCCCGCCTCGATCAGCCGCCGGATCACGCCCTGCCCGATCGAATCGACCACCTCGGCGTGGATCAGAAGGCATTCCGCCGCACCGCAGATGCCGGTGCGCCGCGTCTTGGCGTTCATCACGACCTTCAGCGCCTTCACCGGGTCGGCCGCGGCATCGACATAGATGTGCACGATCCCCTCGAGATGGGCGAAGACCGGCACACGCGCCTCGCGCTGCACGAGACCCACGAGGCTCTTGCCGCCCCTCGGCACGATCACGTCGATATGCCCGGTCATGCCAAGCATCGCGTTCACGGCGGCACGGTCGCGCACCGGCACCATCTGGATCGCGTCACGCGGCAGGCCCGCGGCCCAGAGCCCCTCCTGCAGCGCGGCATGGATCGCGCCGGAGGAATGCAGCGATTCGGAGCCGCCGCGCAGGATCACGGCGTTTCCGGCCTTGAGGCAGAGCGCGCCGGCGTCGGCGGTGACGTTCGGCCGCGATTCGTAGATCACGCCGATCACCCCCAGCGGCGTGCGCACCCGCCGGATGTGCAGGCCCGAGGGCCGGTCCCAGTCCGCCATCACCTGTCCCACCGGGTCGGGCTGCGCGGCGACGGCGCGCAGGCCCTCGACGATGCCGCCGATCCGGCCCTCGTCGAGCGCGAGGCGGTCCATCATCGCGTCAGACAGACCCTTTTCCCGGCCGAACGCAAGGTCCTTCGCGTTGGCCTCCGCGACCTTCTCCCGCGCCTCCCAGAGCGCGTCTGCGGCGGCCTCGAGCGCGCGGGTCTTGGCGTCGGAGGGCGCAAAGGCCAGCTCGCTCGCCGCGGCGCGGGCGCGTCGGCCCATGCCTTCCATCAGCTCGGAAATCTCGGTGAGGTCCTTCATGGGACAGCCTCCTGTCTCGGGCCAGGCCCTTATACCTCAAATGACCGTCAGAGCGCCATGTCGTCGCGATGGATGAGCGCCGCGCGCCCCGGGTAGCCAAGCAGCGCCTCGATCTCGTCCGAACGGTGGCCGGCAATGGCGCGCGCTTCCTCGGCGGTGTAGCGCGACAACCCCTGCCCCAGCTTGCGCCCTTCGGCATCGAGAATCGCCACCGGATCGCCCCGGCCGAAGGTGCCCCTCGCCGCCGTCACGCCCGCGGGCAGCAGGCTCTTGCCGCGCCCAAGTGCTGCCGCCGCGCCCGCGTCCACGCGAATCTCGCCCCGCGGTTTCATCGCCGCGATCCAGCGCTTGCGGGCAGAGGCCGGGTCGAGCCCTGGCAGGAACCAGGTGGCTGGCGCCCCCTCTTCCAGCGCGCGCAGCGGATGGTCGCGCGTGCCCAGCGCGATCGCCAGCGCGCAGCCGGCGGCCATCGCGGTGCGCGCCGCCATCAGCTTGGTCTTCATGCCGCCGCGCGACAGGCCGGAGCCCGCATCGCCCGCCATCGCCTCGATCTCCGGCGTGATCTCCTCCACCGTTTCGAGGCGCCGGGCTGTGGAGTCCGTGGCGGGATTGGCGGTATAAAGTCCGTCGACGTCCGACAGCAGCACAAGCCGGTCCGCCCCCACCGTGACCGCGACCTGGGCGGCGAGGCGGTCATTGTCGCCGTAGCGGATCTCGTCGGTGGCGACGGTGTCGTTCTCGTTCACGATCGGCACCGCGCCCAGGCCCAGCAGCGTGCCCAGCGTGGCGCGCGAATTGAGATAACGGCGGCGGTCGGCGCTGTCCTCGAGCGTGACCAGCACCTGCGCGGCGGTCAGCCCGTGCGGCGCCAGCGCCTCCTCGTAGGCGCGGGCAAGGCGGATCTGCCCCACGGCCGCCGCCGCCTGGCTCTGTTCCAGCGGCAGGGGCCCCTGCCCCAGCCCGAGCGCACCGCGCCCCAGCGCGATGGAGCCTGATGAGACGATCACCACCTCCGCGCCCTGCCCCTTGAGCCAGGCGACATCGGTGGCGAGCTTGGCCAGCCAGTCGGCGCGCAGGCCGCCGCTCTCGCGGTCCACCAGCAGCGCCGAGCCGATCTTGACGACGATGCGCGCCGCGCCGGTCAGGGACGCCACGGCGCATCCTCCTGCCCCTCGGCGGCCTCCGCCGCGCGGGAGGCGTCGATCTGTGCCCTGAGCGCGCGCAGCACCTCGGTCAGCCCCTCGCCGCTCACGCCGGAGATCTCGTGCACCTGCGCGCCGCAGGCCGCGCGCAGCTCTGCCACGGCCGCCGCCCGCGCCTCGGGCTCCAGCGCGTCGACCTTGCTGAGCGCGGTGATGCGCGGCTTGTCGTTAAGGTGCCCGCCGTAGAGTTCCAGCTCGCGGATCACGGTGCGCCAGTCCTCGGCCACCGTCGCGGACGTGCCGTCCACCAGATGCAGCAGCACCGCGCAGCGTTCGACATGGCCCAGGAAGCGGTCGCCGATGCCCCGGCCCTCGTGCGCGCCCTCGATCAGTCCCGGGATGTCGGCCACCACGAATTCGTGCCCGTCCACGCCCACGACGCCGAGATTCGGATGCAGCGTGGTAAAGGGGTAGTCCGCGATCTTCGGCCGCGCGTTCGAGGTGGCGGCAAGGAAGGTGGACTTGCCCGCATTGGGCAGCCCCAGCAGCCCCACGTCGGCGATCAGCTTCAGCCGCAGCCACAGCGTGCGCTCGACACCCTCCTGCCCCGGGTTGGCGCGGCGGGGGGCCTGATTGGTCGACGTCTTGAAATGCAGGTTGCCCCAGCCGCCGTTGCCGCCGCGGGCGAGCAGGACACGCTGGCCCACCTGCGTGAGGTCGGCGATGACCGTCTGCTGATCCTCTTCCAGGATCTCGGTGCCCACCGGCACGCGCAGGGTGATGTCGGCACCGTCGGCGCCGGTGCGCGCCTTGCCCATGCCGGCGCGGCCGTTCCGGGCGAAGAAGTGCTGCTGATAGCGGAAGTCGATCAGGGTGTTGAGCCCGTCCACGGCCTCTGCCCAGACGTCGCCGCCGCGGCCGCCGTCGCCGCCGTCCGGTCCCCCGTATTCGACGAACTTCTCCCTGCGGAAGCTGACCGCTCCCGCCCCGCCCGAACCCGAGCGGATGTGCACCTTGGCCAGATCGAGGAACTTCATGCGCGCGCGGCCTCCTCAGCCGGTGCCGCGCGCTCTAGCGCGGCGCGCGGGCAGGCTCAATCGAGTTTGCGCGTGTAGGTCCAGGTGTCCACCTTGGCCCCACGCGCGACGGAATAGGCCTCGGCATCGCCAAGATAGGCGAAGCCGCACTGCGTGAGCACCCGCGCCGAGGCCGCGTTGTCCTGAAACACCGATGCGAACATCGCCGTCTGTCCCAGCGGGTTGGCCATGACCAGCGCGCGCACCGCCTCCTGCGCGAAGCCCGTGTTCCAGAAGGCCGGGCCGACCCAGTAGCCAAGCTCCGACTGGTCGCGGTCCATCCGCTCCAGCGCGATCAGACCCATGAGCTCCGGCCCGCCGTGGCGTGTGGCGTCCATCGCCCAGACATCCTCGACCCGGTCGTCCGAAAGCGCCCGCCCGACGAAGGCCTCTGCCGCGCCGGGTGGCAGGGGATGCGGGATTGACCGCGTCATGCTGGCAACGCGAAAATCGCCCGAATAATGGGCAATCAGCCCCACGTCGGAGCCGCGCAGCGGCCGCAAATCGAAGCGCGCGGTCCGGATGACCGGCTGGCCGGGACGCGTCTGGACGGTCATGTCTCTCCTCCCCGAAAGACCTGCGCGCCGCCTCCCCCAAAGCAGTCGGGGGACCGGCCGCGCCGGTCCCCCTTGACTAAGTCGCGTTGTCGGGAACGGCTTACTCGGCGGCCTCCGCCACGGGTGTCACCGATACGAAGGTGCGGCCCTTGAACCCCTTGTGGAAGGTCACATGCCCCTCGACCTTGGCGAAGATGGTGTGATCCTTGCCCTGGCCCACGCCCTCGCCCGGCCACCACTTGTTGCCGCGCTGACGCAGGATGATGTTGCCGGGAATCGCGTGCTGCCCGCCATAGAGCTTGACGCCCAGGCGGCGGCCCTCGGAATCGCGGCCGTTGCGCGACGAGCCGCCCGCTTTCTTGTGTGCCATCTGCCTTTACTCCTTCTCTGCGGCGAGTGCCCTGGCCTGCTCGACCCAGCCCTCTCGCTCGATGCGACCCTTGAACGAGAGCTTCTCGTCGAAGTCTGCGACATCCTCTTCCGTCCAGGCCGCGATCTGGGCGAAGCTGGTCACGCCTGCGCCCTGCAGCTTCTCGGCCAGCTTGGGGCCGACACCCGACAGCCTGGTCAGGTCGTCGCCGTCGGCAGTCTGCGCCTTCGGCTCCGCGGCCCTGGTCGCTGCAGGCGCCTCCGCCGCGGCGGGGGCTGCCGTGCGTGGCGCCTTGCCCGCGCCGATGGCCGCCTTCACGCCGGAACTGTCGGCGCCCTGCTCCAGTATCTCGGTCACCCTGATCAGCGTCAGCTGCTGGCGGTGGCCCTTCGTGCGCTTCGACGAATGCTTGCGCCGGCGGCGGACGAAATGGATGACCTTCTCGCCCTTGATCTGTCCGAGCACCTCTGCCTGAACGGCAGCACCGTCGACAAGCGGGCTGCCGACGACAGGGCTCGTGCCGCCCAGCATCAGCACCTCGTTGAACTGCACCGTCTCGCCGGCCTCGGCCGCGAGCTTCTCGATCTCGAGCGTGTCGCCGGGGGTGACGCGATACTGCTTCCCGCCGGTCTTCATGACCGCAAACATGGGCCTCTTCCTCTGTTCTCCCGCGTCCTTCGGCCCCCGGATGCTCCGGGCGTTGCGGGCCGGGTGCATCCGGCCGCCTCGGACAGCGCGCCCCGCGCGGGGCGGCGTTGACAACGAAACGGGCGCGGCCTGCATCGGCCCCGCCCAAGATGCGCGCTTATCGGACCGGCCGTAGCGGATGTCAAGCCCGCGCGGGCCGCCGCCTCACAGATCGGTCGCCCGCATCTCGCGCGCCAGCGCCAGTCCAAGCGCATAGGAAATGTCCGCATACATCGGGTCGAAGCCCGCAAAGAGCGCGCGGTTCATCGCGCGCCCCGCGTCGGTCTGCGACAGGGCGACATAGTCTTCAAGCAGCTCCGGCGCGACAGGATCGTAGGCCAGCAGCAGGAACCCCATCAACCACTCGCGGCTGTCCGTGCGCGTCTCCTCTTCCTGTGCCCAGACCTCTGCCAGCATCTCGTCCTCGGTCATCTCCAGCGCGCCTGCGTCCGCCAGCCCGCGGTAGAAGGCGAAGTTGGAATTCAGCGCGCCCGTGACATTGGCCTCGACGAGGTCGTTGGTCTCGACGAACTCGCGCACCAGCAGGAACCGGTCGTCGGGGTCCCGCGCCCGCGCGAGATAGTCCTCCCGCGCGGCCTCCTCCACATCCTCGTCCATCATCGCACGCCGCGCGCTGATCTCCAGCGACACCAGCCGCCGCGCCCCGGGCGACTCGAAGAAGGCGATCAGCGGCGCGGGATCGGTCCCCGACATCGACGCGGCAAAGCCCTCGCGCAGCGTCTCCTCCATTCGCGCGGGGTCGTAGATACGCGCGACCGTCCCGGGCCACTGTCCCGACGCGCCGCGCGGCAGCATCTCGTCGGCCAGCGCGGCGCCGTAGTCCAGCCCCTCTTCGTGCATCACCTCGACGACCTCCGGAAGGCCCATCAGGTCGACCAGATGCATGACGTCGCCCGACCGGGCCGCGGCACGCTCGGCCGCGAGGCCCGCCGGAACGAGCGTGAGCACGATGGCGCAGGCGCGCAGGAACATGACCGACCCTCCGGTGTGACGACGCCCAGACTAGATGTCGGCGACGGGCAATCCAAGAGGCGCGCAGCCTCCGGGATCCCGAATTTCCGGTTGCGTGCCCAGACACCCTTCGCTAGACCGCACCCGACCCGCGGATGCAATGTGCGACCGTCCGGCACCTGCGAGGCGCCGGACGCCTCGCCAAGGCGACACGGCGCAGCGCACCGACACACGCGCCGCCGGAGAACCCGCGTCTCGCCAGCCCGGCCTCCACACCCGGTCGCTGGACGGAAGGACAGGTGGCCGAGTGGTCGAAGGCGCCGGTTTCGAAAACCGGTAGGCGTTAACGCGTCTCGTGGGTTCGAATCCCACCCTGTCCGCCAC
>NZ_JBKHAQ010000158.1:0-4708 GCF_046542825.1 Rhodosalinus sp.
TCTGCATCGGTTCGGTCCTCTGGGACGTGATCGGCCGCACGCCCGCGGCCATGCCGCCGGGCGCGGACGTGCCGGGGCGGATCGCGCAGACGCCAGGCGGTGTCGCGCTCAACATCGCGATGACGCTGGCGCGGCTGGGCCTGCGCCCTGCCCTCATATCCGCCGTCGGGCGCGACCCGGAGGGCGAGGCGCTGGTTGCCGCCTGCGCGGCGATGGGACTTGACGTTGCGCATCTCTACCGCTCCCGGGATCTGCCCACCGACCGCTACATGGCGATCGAGGGCGCGGGCGGGCTGGTCGCCGCCATCGCCGACGCCCATTCGCTCGAGGCCGCGGGCGCGCGCATCCTGCGCCCTCTGACCGAGGGGCCGCTGGGCACCGCGGAGGCGCCCTGGGCGGGGCCCGTGGCACTGGATGGCAACCTGACGCTCGCGCTCCTGGAAGAGATCGCCACGCAACCGGCCTTCGCGGCGGCGGACCTGCGGGTGGCGCCCGCCTCGCCGGGCAAGGCCGAGCGGCTGCTGCCCTTCCTGCGGCACGCGCGCGCCACGCTTTACGTCAATCGCGGCGAGGCGGAACTGCTGGCGGGCCGGTCGCTGGCCACCGCCGCAGAGGCGGCACGCGCGCTTCTCGACCGCGGCGCGCTGCGTGCTGTCGTTACCGACGCGGCGCGACCGGCCTGCGCGGGATCGGCCGCGGGCCTCGTCACGGCCACGCCGCCCGAGGTCCTGGTCGCGCGCGTGACCGGCGCGGGCGATGCCTTCATGGCCGCACATGTCGCGGCAGAACTGGGCGGCGCGGACCCTGAAACCGCGCTTGGCCGCGCGCTCGCCGCCGCCGCCGCCCATGTCGCGGGCGAGGTGCCGGCATGATCCGCCCCGACCTGTCGCCCGAGGTGGCCGCGGCACTGGAGGCCGGCCGCCCGGTCGTCGCGCTGGAAAGCACCATCGTCAGCCACGGGCTGCCCTGGCCGCGCAACCTCCACCTCGCGCGCGAGGTGGAGGCAGAGGTGCGTGCCGGCGGGGCCATTCCCGCCACGGTGGCGGTGATCGACGGGCGCCTGCGCGCGGGCCTTGATGCCGCCACGCTGGACCGGCTGGCGCGGGCGGACGGCATCGCCAAGCTTTCGCGCGCCGACCTCGCCGTCTGCATGGCCGAGGGGCGCAGCGGCGCGACCACCGTGGCCGCCACCATGATTGCCGCCGCCCGTGCCGGCATTGCCGTCTTCGCGACCGGCGGCATCGGCGGCGTGCACCGCGGCGCCGAAACCAGCTACGACATTTCCGCCGACCTGCACGAACTGGCGCAAAGCCCCGTCACGGTGGTGGCCTCGGGCGCCAAGGCGATCCTCGACCTGCCCAAGACGCTCGAGGTGCTCGAGACGCTGGGCGTGCCGGTCATCGCCTACGGCCAGCGCGGCTTTCCCGCCTTCTGGGCGCGCGAAAGCGGGTTGGAGGCCCCGCTCAGCATGGACGACCCGGCCGGCATCGCCCGCGCCCACCGGATGCGCGGCGCCCTGGGTCTGCCCGGCGGGCAGCTGGTGGCCAATCCGATCCCCGCCGAGGACGAGATCCCGCTCGCCGAGCTCGCGCCGCTGATCGAGACGGCGCAACAGCAGGCAGAGGCCCGGGGCATCGCGGGCAAGACCGTGACGCCCTTCCTGCTCGACCGGCTGCGCGCGCTCACGCAGGGACGCACGCTCGCCGCCAACGAGGCGCTGGTGCGCGCCAACGCCCGCCTCGGCGCCGCCATCGCACAGGCAATCGCCACACAGGCAGCAGACGACGGCCGCAGCCCACGGGCGCCATTGCCGTGAGATGCCGGAGACTCTATTTTTCATGCGTTGACCGCTGCAAGGGCAGCACGGGACCATGAGCGCACCCCAGAACGACGACCCCCTCCATCCCCCCCGACGGCGCGGGTTCTTCGCCGGACTGCGGGCCAGCTTCATCACCGGCATCGTGGTGATCGCGCCCGTCGGCCTGACCGTCTGGCTGATCTGGACCGTGATCGGCTGGGTGGACAGCTTCGTGCTGCCCTTCGTGCCCGGCGCCTATCAGCCAGAGCGCCTGTTCCAGCGCATCTTCGGCCCCGAGACGCAAGTCAACATCCGCGGCCTGGGGGTGATCTTCTTCCTGCTGTTCACCGTCCTCGTGGGCTGGATCGCCAAGGGCGTGATCGGCCGCGCCCTGATCCGCTGGGCCGAGCATCTGGTGGACCGGATGCCGGTGGTCCGCTCGATCTACTCCGGCGTGAAGCAGATCGCCGAGACGGTCTTCGCCCAGTCAGAGCGCAGCTTCGAGAAGGCCTGCCTGGTCGAATATCCGCGCAAGGGGATCTGGGCGATCGGCTTCATCTCGACCGAGGCGAAGGGCGAGGTGTCGCACAAGGCCCAGACCGGCAGCGACCTGCTCTCGGTCTTCGTGCCGACCACGCCCAACCCCACCTCGGGCTTCCTGCTGTTCTTCCCGCGCGAGGACGTGATCGAACTCGACATGTCGATCGAGGACGCGGCGAAGCTCGTGATCTCGGCGGGCCTTGTCTATCCCAACCCGAAGGACCCCGCCGCGCCGCCGGTGGTCGTGGGGCCGGCGCGCGCCGCCGAGTGACGCCTCAGCCGTAAAGCGCGGCCAGATCCACGCTCTGCCGCCTGTTCAGGTCGTCGCGGTGCGCGGCGAGAAAGCCGTCGCAGGCCGCGCGCCCCGCCTCGAAAAGCTCGTCGATGATGCCGGGCAGCGGCACCAGCTTGGTCGCGACCGACAGGCGGTTCATCAGCGCGTCGTCCGAGATCATGTGCACCAGCACGCGCTTCATCGCGCCCTCCGGCATGCGACCCGCGTCGATCAGGCGCTGCACGAAGGCGATGGCGCGCAATTCGCGCAGCAGCGAAGAGTTGAAGCTGATCTCGTTGATCCGGTTCTGGATTTCCTGCGGCGTCACGGGCACAGTGTCGCGCACAAGCGGGTTGATGTTCACCACGACGATGTCGTCGGGCAGCTCCGGCGCGAAAAGCGGAAAGAGCGCAGGGTTGCCGCTGTAGCCGCCGTCCCAGAAATGCTCCACCTCTCCGGTCTCGGGATCGGTCACCGCCACCGCCTGGAAGAGCGTGGGCAGGCAGGCGGAGGCGAGGATCGCCTCCGGTCCGATGTCCTCACCCGAGAACACGCGCACCTTGCCGCTTCGCACGTTGGTCGCACAGACGAAGAAGGCAGGCCCCGTCTCGGCGCAGACCTCGCCGTAGTTGAAGCCCTCCGCGATCGGCTGCAACGGGTTGCGGTAGAACGGTCCGTAGGCATAGGGCGACAGCGCGCGCGACAGCGCGTCGGCCACCGAGAAGGCTGGCGAATAGGCCAGCGTCTTCGCCAGCAGGCCGGGATCGGGCATCATCCCCATCATCCAGGCCGGCATCCGCATGTCGCCCACCGCGCCGATCCGCCCCCAGAGCTCCGTGAGCACCTCGCGCGCCCGCGCAGGCCCGCCCTCGATCAGCCCCGATTTCAGCGCGGCGCCGTTGAGCGCCCCCGCCGATGTGCCCGAGATCCCGGCGATCTCGATCCCGTCGTCCTCGAGCAGCCTGTCGAGCACGCCCCAGGTGAAGGCGCCATGCGCCCCCCCGCCCTGCAGCGCCAGGTTGATGCGCCGGACTTCGGCCATCCGCTTGGTCCTTCCTCTTGCCCGAAATACCCTCGGGGGGTGAGGCGGCGAAGCCGCCGAGGGGGGCAGACAGCCCCCCTTCCGCGCCGCTCGTCAGAGCGCGGTCCACCCCCCGTCCACGCTGATCGTCGTGCCGGTGATCTGGTCGGCGCCGGGCGAACACAGAAAGACCGCCGTCTGGCCGATCTGTTCGGTGCTGGCGAACTGCTTGGAGGGCTGCCGCTCCAGCATGACCTTCTCGATCACCTCCTCGCGGCCCATGCCGTATTTCTCCATGGTGTCGGGGATCTGCTTCTCGACCAGCGGCGTCAGCACGTAGCCCGGACAGATCGCGTTGGCGGTGATGGGCTCGCGCGCGGTCTCCAGCGCGGCGACCTTGGTCAGGCCCACCAGCCCGTGCTTGGCCGCGACATAGGCCGCCTTGTAGGGTGAGGCGGTGAGCCCGTGGGCCGAGGCGATGTTGACGACCCGACCCCAGCCGGCCTGCCGCATCCCGGGCAGCGCCGCGGCGGTGCAGTGAAAGGCGCTCGACAGCATGATCGCAATGATCGCGTCCCATTTCTCCTGCGGAAAGTCCTCGATGGGCGCGACATGCTGGATGCCGGCGTTGTTTACCAGGATGTCGCAGGCGCCGGCGGCCTCGATCAGCGCGCGGCACCGGTCGGGCTTCGACATGTCGGCCTGGATGTAGCGCGCCTCCACCCCATGCGCCTCGGCGATCTCCCGCGCGATGGCGTGGTCCTCGTCCCGGTCCGTGAAGGAGTTGATCACCACCGACGCGCCCGCGCGGGCCAGTTCATGCGCCACGCCCAGACCGATTCCCGAGGTGGACCCGGTGATGACGGCCGTCTTGCCCTTGAGTGTCACGATGCGCCTCCTGCCCTGTCGCCGCGTTGCGGCAGAGAATGGCAGGCGCGGCGGCGGTGACAAGGGCCGCGGCCAGCCATCACCGCGTCAGACTGGGCTGTGCGGGCCAAAAAAAACGCCGGCACGAGGCCGGCGTCCAGTTGTTGAGGCAGGTTTCATACAGGCAAGAAACCTATCGAGCAGTGCC
>NZ_JBKHAQ010000159.1:0-4672 GCF_046542825.1 Rhodosalinus sp.
GGTGGGCCCCGACGTGACCCGCTTCGTCATGCTCACGCGCAAGAACGACGCGCCGCTCGACTTCGATTTCGACCGCGTGCTGGAGCAGTCGAAGGACAACCCCGTCTTCTACGTTCAATACGCCCATGCGCGCGTCTGCTCGCTGCTGCGCAAGGCGGCGGCGGCGGGGCTGCCCACCGACGATGCAACGCTGCGCGACGCCGACCTCTCGCCGCTGGCGCATGAGGCCGAACTGGCGCTGGCGAAGAAGATCGCGGAATGGCCCCGGCTGGTCGAGATCGCGGCGAAGAACTGCGAGCCGCACCGCGTGGCCTTCTACCTCTACGAACTGGCCAGCGAACTGCACACGCTCTGGAACCGCGGCCACGACGAGCCCGCCCTGCGCTTCCTGCAGGAGGACGACCCGCAGGGCAGTGCGGCCCGTCTTGCGCTGACCCGCGCCTCTGCCGTTGTCATTTCCGCCGGTCTTGGTATCCTTGGCGTGACCCCGGCGGAAGAGATGCGCTGAGACCGCACGCCCGCCGGCGGCGACAGGCAAGAGCAGTCGAACCCGGTCAGCGTGATCCGGGCGGAACGAGGCGGGACATGACGGACATCGAGACGAACGGCGAGGACGTCGCCTGTGGCGCGTCCACGCGCCCCTCCATCGCAAGATTCACTCAGATCGGCGCCGCCGCGGTGTCGCTTGCGCTGATCGCCGGGATAGGCGCCTGGGGCTACACGCTGGTCGTGCGCGACGTGCACGGGGTGCCCGTTGTGCAGGCCGGGGAGGGCGCGATGCGCCTGCAGCCCGAAAGCCCGGGCGGACGGCCCGCCGCGCATCAGGGCCTCGCCGTCAATGCCGTGGCGGCGCAGGGAACCGCCGCGCCGCTGCCCGATCAGGTCGTGCTGGCCCCGGCCGGTGCGTCGCTTGCCGAAGAGGATCTGCCGCAGGCCCGGCTCGCCGCCGAGGTCTCCGCGCCTGCAGCGGCGCCAGAGGACGGTCCCAGCCCCGCGCTGCTTGCGCTTGCCGACCGGATCGCGGAAGGCGCCACGCCCTTCGCGCCGATCGGCGAGACGGCACCGCAGGAGGTCCGCGTCTCGCTCGGCGGGATGCGTCAGGCGCCGGCGGTGGCCGAGGCCCCCGCGTCCGAAGAGCCGGCCGCGGCCATCGCGGGACGCGCCGCCGATGACGGGGCGGCCATGGACGAAGTGGCGGAGGATGAGCCGAAGGCGCCCGCCGAAGACGCCGAGGCGGCGCCCCTTGCCGACGCCGCAGGCGTGCAGGCCCGCTCGCTCCGCCCCCAGTCGCGGCCCGGCGGGCTGCGCACCGCCTCGCTGCCCATGCGCAGCGATGCCGTCCCCGCGACGGGCGACACGGTGGCGGAGGCCGACCCGGCAGAATTGCCGCCCGGCACGCGCCTGGTGCAGCTTGGCGCCTACGAGAGCGCCGAGGTGGCGCGCAGCGAATGGGGCCGCCTCGACGGGCGCTTCGGCAGCTACCTTGAGGGGAAGACCCGCGTCGTCGAGCGCGCACAGAGCGGCGGACGCACCTTCTGGCGGCTGCGGGCGATGGGATTCGAGGACCTGGCCGACGCGCGCCGCTTCTGCGCGGCGCTGATGGCCGAGGGGGCGGACTGCATCCCGGTGGTCACGCGGTGAGCGCCACCTCCGCCGCGATCCTCGGCTGTGCCGGGCCGCGGCTGACGGAGCCCGAGCGGCGCTTTTTCGCCAGGGCGCAGCCCTGGGGCTTCATCCTCTTCGCCCGCAACTGCGAGAGCGCGGCGCAGACCGCGGCGCTGGTGGCCGACCTGCGCGACTGCGTGGGGCGGCGGGCGCCGGTGCTGATCGACCAGGAGGGCGGACGCGTGACGCGTCTGTCCGAAGACGCCGGCCGCCGCTGGCTGCCGCCGCTCGACGCCGTCGCGCGTGCGGGGGAGCGCGCCGCAGACATGCTGCGCC
This sequence comes from Rhodosalinus sp., assembly GCF_046542825.1. Lineage (GTDB taxonomy): Bacteria > Pseudomonadota > Alphaproteobacteria > Rhodobacterales > Rhodobacteraceae > Rhodosalinus. Next base: position 1,942 of record NZ_JBKHAQ010000159.1, read on the forward strand.
TGCGCTACCGGGTCATCGCGCACGAGCTTTCCGCGCTGGGCATCGACGTGAACTGCGCGCCGCTGGCCGATATCGCCACCCCCGCAACGCACCCCTTCCTGCGCAACCGCTGCCTGGGCGAGACGCCCGGCGCGGTGGCGGCCCGCGCCCGTGCGGTGGCCGAGGGGCTGCTGGCCGGCGGCGTGCTGCCGGTGCTCAAGCACATCCCCGGCCACGGGCGCGCGACGGCGGACAGCCACCATGACCTTCCGCGCGTCGAAGCGCCGCTTGCCGACCTGCGGCTGACGGATTTCGCGCCTTTCGCCGCGCTTTCCGACCTGCCGATGGGGATGACGGCGCATGTGGTCTATGCCGCGCTCGACGACCGGGCGGCGACCGTCTCGACCACTGCCATCGGGCTGATCCGCCAGGAACTGGGTTTCGGCGGTCTGCTGATGACCGACGATCTGTCGATGCAGGCCCTTTCGGGCGACGTGGGCGGCCGGGCGGCGGCGGCACGCGCGGCGGGCTGCGATATCGCGCTGCACTGCAACGGCGACCTGGCTGAGATGGAGGCGGTGATCGCGGCCGCCGGACCGCTGGCGGGTGCGGCGGCGGCGCGGGCGGAGGCGGCCCTGGCCCGGCGACGGACGCCCGAGCCGGTTGACATCGCGGAGCTGGAGGCCAAGCATGATGCGCTTCTGGCCGGGGCGCGCGATGGCTGAGGAGAGTTTCGAACAGCAGACGCGGGACGCCGTCGTGGCGGCGCGGCGCGCCGCGGAGGCGCTGATCGTCGATGTCGAGGGCTACGAGGGGCCGCTCGACGTGCTGCTGACGCTCTCGCGCAGCCAGAAGGTCGATCTGCGCCGGGTCTCGATCCTGCAACTGGCCGAGCAGTATCTCGCCTTCGTCGAGGAGGCGCGCGCGCTCAGGATCGAGCTTGCCGCGGACTATCTGGTGATGGCGGCCTGGCTGGCCTTTCTCAAGTCGCGCCTGCTGCTGCCGCCGGATCCGGAGGAGGAGGGGCCGTCGGGCGACGAGATGGCCGCCTACCTCGCCTTCCAGCTGGAACGCTTGCAGGCGATGCGCGAGGCGGCGGCGCGGCTGATGGCGCGCGACCGGCTGGGGCGTGACGTCTTTGCCCGCGGGCAGGGCGAGCGGGTGGAGCGGGTGAAGCGCGTGCGCCACACCGCCACGCTCATGGACCTGATGCAGGCCTATGCCCGAATCCGCACCCGCGACGAGTTCCGCCCCTGGGCCTTCGACCGGCAGTCGGTCTACACCATGGAAGAGGCGCTGGACCGGCTGCGCGGCATGATCGGTTTCGCCGGCAGCTGGACCGACATCGCCGCCTATCTGCCCGAGGGCTGGCGCGAAGACCCCGCGCGCCGCCGCTCCGCCACCGCCGCGACCTTTGCCGCGACGCTGGAACTGGCCCGCGAGGGGCGGATCGAGCTCCGGCAGGCCGGGACCTTCGCGCCCATCGAGCTGCGGCGGCGGGAGCGCCCCGATGGCTGAGGACGGTGACGAGGAAGAGGGGGCGCTGCCCCCGTCGCCCGTGCCGGGCGACTCCCCCGGGGTACTTGGCGCAAGAGGAAGGGACCGGAAGGCGCTGGCGCCGGATGCGGAGGCCGGCGATCCGGTGGGGACGCCGGCGCGCGACAGTCTCTTCGAGGCGCCTCCGATGGCGGAACAGGAGCGCATGGTGGAGGCGATGCTTTTCGCCTCGGCCGAGCCCTTGACGACGCGGGCAATGGGCGCGCGGATGCCGCACGGCTCGGACCCGGCGGAGGCCGTGCAGCATCTGCGCCGCCGCTACGAGAGCCGCGGCGTGCGCGTGGTGCGGGTGGGCGAGGCCTGGGCGATCCGCACGGCACCGGACCTCGGCTTCCTGATGCAGTCGGAGGTCGAGGAGGTGCGCAAGCTTTCGCGCGCGGCGACCGAGACCCTGGCGATCGTCGCCTATCACCAGCCGGTCACGCGTGCCGAGATCGAGGAAATCCGCGGCGTCTCTGTCAGCCGGGGCACGGTGGACCAGCTGCTCGAGCTGGGCTGGATCCGCTTCGGGCGGCGAAAGATGACGCCGGGGCGGCCGGTGACCTTCGTGGTGACCGAGGCCTTCCTGGACCATTTCGGGCTGGAGAGCGCGCGGGATCTGCCGGGGCTGGCGGAATTGCGTGCGGCCGGCCTTCTGGACAGCGCGCCGGGACCAGGGGCGCCGGTGGCGGGGCAGGGGGCCGGGGCCGAGGAGGATCAGAACGGCAACGAAGCGGGCGACCAGAGCGACTTTTTCGAGGGCTGATGCCCAGAAATCGCCCAGATTGGCCGTTAGGGTTGGGGACAAGGGTAGTCCCGCCCGCGTCAGGGCAGAGGGAGCGCACGATGAACGCGAACCGTCTCTTCAACATGATCCTGCATCGCATGATGCGGCGCCTTCTGGGGCGCGGGATCGATGCAGGGATCGAGCGTGTGACGCGCGGACGCGGCAGCGGCCCGGTGCTGCCCGAAGGCCGGGGCAAGGCGGGCGGGCCAGGCGACCGCAAGGCGGCAAGGCAGAGAAGGCAGGCGATGCGCGTCGCCCGACGCATCGGGCGTTTCTGAACCGCGGGCGGCGCCGGGGCCCTGAGGAAACCTGTCGGTTCTGGAGAGCCGGCTCAGCGGATCAGGCGCAGATCCGGTTGCTTTCGGAGTCGATCGGCACGGTCTGTCCGTTGACATCGAGAGCGGCATACGCCGCCTCGGGCACCGCGCA
>NZ_JBKHAQ010000039.1:0-23460 GCF_046542825.1 Rhodosalinus sp.
ACGCGACCCGTCCGAGAGAGCGGGCGAACGCGTCTTGTGGTCCAGAAGCGCTGCCGTTCGGCCCCTCTCTCCGACCGGTGGCGTTCGGGGCCTCACCTCCGCCGACTTTACCGGCACGAACCGCATGGTCGGCCGCGTGACCGCCTCGCAGATAGCTTCCGCGTCAGCCGCATCCGTCTTCCCGCGCTTTACATACGGCTTCACGTAGGAGGGCGGCATGATGCGAACGTCGTGCCCGAGCGCCTGCAACTCGCGCGCCCAGAAGTGAGCTCCCGCGCAGGCCTCCATCCCGACGAGGCACGGCTCGAGCCCCGCGAAGAAGGTCAGAACCTGCGCCCGCCGAAGCTTGCGCTTCACCAGGATGGCGCCGTCCGCGTCGACGCCGTGGACCTGGAAAACGGACTTGGCAAGATCGATGCCGATGGTGGTAGGCTGTTGCATGGGCGGCTCCCCTCGATGGTGGCTTTCACGGCACCCCAATATGGCACATTGCGATGCCGGGAGCGGGAGCCGTCCACCCCATGAATGGCGCACCGTGGCTCGCCTTCACCTGACTGCCACCGTTGCTCGTATGCGGGACAGCTTCCGCCAGGTGGCCCGCGGTGCAGCCGACTTTCGAATCCATGAAGTTCGAAAGTCGCCTGCCCCGCTCCGACTGGGGATTTTTCAAACGGCGCTTTTGGGGAGATTGCGTCCGGCGGTTACAATCCGGGTCCGGCCCCTCCGGATGCGGCTCTCGCCACCGCAGCGGATGCAGGAGGCCGCCGGGGGTCCGCCCGCCTCGGCACGGGCGTCGATCTCGAGCACCGCTTCGGCACGCTCTCGCGCCTCGGACACCAGCTCCCCAACCTTGCGCAGCTCCTGCGGTGTCAGCCGGGCAAGCAGACGCTGCACTCGGTCGGGTCGAAGCGGCGCATGGCAGGTCTCCCGAGCGGTCTCGGGCCACCGAGGCTACCCTACTGGCGCTCGGGAGCACAAAAGCGGACAAACACGGTTTTCTGACACCGCCGGCGGCGAGGTGAAGGGGCAAGGGCTCGATCGGTTTGTCGAGGGTCGGCCACCCGTCGACCTTGCGCATGGCGATTTGACCTGAAGCCAGGGGCGATGATGAGGGGTCAACCGTCCTTCTTCAGGCCGGGGACCATTCCGGCCAGCTCCATGGGAAACGGAAACACGATGGTCGAGCTCTTGTCTCCGGCAATGAAGTTGAGCGAACTGAGATAGCGCAGCTGCATGGCGCCGGGATCCCGGGACATGATCTCGGCAGCCTCCAGAAGCTTCTGCGCCGCCTGCTGCTCGCCCTCGGCGTTGATGACCTTGGCGCGGCGCTCGCGCTCGGCCTCGGCTTGCCGCGCGATGGCGCGGATCATCGATTCGGCGATGTCGATATGCTTGATCTCGACATTCGCGACCTTGATCCCCCACGCCTCTGTCTGGCTGTCGAGAATGTCCTGGATGTCGTCATTGAGCTTGTCGCGATCCGCCAGCATCTCGTCAAGCTCATGCTTGCCCAGCACCGCGCGCAAGGTCGTCTGCGCGAGCTCGCTGGTGGCATCCATGAAGCTTTCGACCTGGATCGTCGCCCGCTCGGCGTCGATCACCCGGAAATAGAGCACAGCCGAAACATTGACCGACACGTTGTCCTTGGAAATCACGTCCTGCTTCGGCACATCCAGCACGATGGTGCGCATGTCCACCCGAACCATTTTCTGGATGCCGGGGATCAGCAGGATCAGGCCCGGCCCCTTGGTGCCTGTAAAGCGGCCAAGCGTGAAGACCACCGCACGTTCGTATTCGCGCAGGATCTTGATGGCCGCGGTGAGAAAGACGATCAGGAAGATCGCCAAAAGCGTGTAAAAGCCGAAATCTGCCAGGATATCCATCATCTTCTCCATTCTGTCGGGTGAACGCTGTGCATCACTCTTTGCGCTGCATCGTGTCCACCATCACCACAAGGCCGCTCATCGCGCGGACCCGCACCCTGTCGCCGGGGGCCAGATCGTCCGGGCCGCGGGCCTGCCACCTTTCGCCATGCAGCCAGACATGGCCTTCGCCGTCGTGCCAGTCGATCACCCTGGCCTCGGCATCCACCAGTTCCTCCTGCCCGCTTACGACCCGTGCGCGAAACGCGCCGCGCGTCAGATGGACGACGATCCATGTCGACGCCACGCCGGCCACCGCAACGGCCGCGATCAGCGGCTCCGAGACGGCGATTCCCTCGGCATCGGTATCCACGAGGATCACGGCGCCGATGACCAGCGCCACGGTGCCACCGATACCGAGAATGCCGAAAGAGGGCGCAAATGCCTCGGCGACGATCAGCGCGAGCCCCAGCAGGATCAGGCCGATCCCCGCCCAGTCGAGCGGCAGCAGGGCCAGTGAATAGAGCCCCATGATCAGGCTGATGCCGCCGACGGTGCCGGGCACAAGCGCGCCGGGGTTGAGAAACTCGAAGATCAGCCCGTAGACCCCCACCAGCATCAGGATCAGCGCGACATTGGGGTTGGTGACGGTCGCCAGGAGGTCGGTGCGCCAGTCGGGCTCGATTTGCTCGAGCGGCAGCCCCTCGGTCGCCAGGGCAATCTCGGTTCCGTCCGGCATCTCGACCACCCTGCCATCGGCCTGCGCGAGCAGATCGTCGATGTTCCGGGCCACGAAGTCGATCACACCCTGCTCGGCCGCCTCGTTCGCGCTCAGGCTTTCGGCCCCGCGCACCGCTGCCTCGGCCCAGTCGGCATTGCGCCCGCGCAGCTGGGCCAACCCACGGATATAGGCCACCGAATCGTTGATCGCCTTGGCTTCCGAGGCGGAGGCGGGGGCAGAGCGCTCGGCGCCGTCGTCGTCACCGGCCTCGCCGGTGTCGGAACGCCCGTCATCGGCACCCGCACCCTCGGGTGCGCCGTCTTCCCGCGCGTTGGCGTCCTCGCCATTCACCTGCAACTGAAAGGGCATCGGGCCGTCATCGTCACCTCCCGATCCGCCACCCCCGATCGCAACGGGCGTGGCCGCCCCCAGATTTGTCGCCGGGGCCATGACGGCGACGTGGCTGGCATACATGATATAGGTGCCGGCGCTCGCGGCGCGGGCGCCGGACGGGCTGACATAGCTCGCTACCGGCACCGGCGAGGCAAGGATCGCGCTGATGATCTCGCGCATCGAGGAATCGAGCCCGCCGGGCGTGTTCATCCGCAGCACGACAAGCGGAAGCTCACGCTCGGCGGCATCCGACAGCGCGCGCGTGATGTAATCCGCCGAGGCCGGGCTGACGGGTCCATCGAATTCCAGCACCATCGCGGGCGCGGGGGCCTGTCTCTCCTGCGCCGCAAGCCCGAGCGCACCGAGAAGCAGCGCCAGGGTGAGCACGGCGCAGCTGCTCAGTACGCGCCGGAACGCGCCGAGCCGAAACAGACAATTGCCGTGAAGCCATGTCATTCCGTCGCTCCCCTTCAGGCACCCCGTTCACCCAACTGTAACGCGCTCCATGGCCCAGGTATGGCGCACCATGATGATGGACATGCGGTTATCCGAAATCCGCCCAGCCTGTCCGGAGAAATAGGGGATGTTCCGCGATCTGCCAGAAACACCGCTTATGAGGCGGGTGTCAGCAAACAGTTGCGCGATGCCCCCAAGACCTCGGCCACGCGGCGGAAGGACATCGGCTGCGGCGCCTCCATCATGTCGCGCGCCAGCGCAGCCATCAGATCGGGTCGATGCACCCGGGCGAGCGGCGTGTTGCTCCGGCCCGACCAACTCTCCCCGCAATCCCAGCAGCGCCATCGCTGCGCTCCCGTCCGCGTCCGGCCCCACCGGACACGCGCGCCCCCCAACAGCGCGGGCAGGATGCCGCCGGACCACCTGCATCGGTGCGGGCGTCGATCCCGAGGACCGCTTCGGCCCGTTCTCGCGCCTCGGCCACCAACTTCTCCGCCTGGCGCAGCTCTATCAGGGCGAAAAGGTGCTGGGCCTGCGGCTCAACTGGTCCAAGCGCTACATCACACTTGGCCCGGTCGCGACTATGCTCGGCCTCGCGGTCAAGATCCACGATCCCGAGGGGCTGCTGGGCGGTAAGCCCGATCTGGGCATCACCTGCGTACTCGTGCCAACCGATCTGCCGGGGGTCGAGACCGGCCGCAGGCACATCCCCTGCGGGCACTTCTTTCAGAACGGGCCGACGGAGGGGCACGACGTCTTCGCCCCGCTGGAAAACGTGATCGGCGGGCGCGACGGCATCGGGCACGGGTGGAAGATGCTGATGAGCGCGCTCGCGGCCGGGCGCGGCATCTCGCTGCCCTCGCAGGCCTCGGGAGCGGCGGCTCTGGCCGCGCATACCTCGGGCGCCTACGCACGGCTGCGCCGGCAGTTCGGCCTGCCGGTCGGCCGGTTCGAGGGCGTGCAGGCGCGGCTTGGCCGGCTCGGCCAAGTCCCGCCTTGGCGAGAAGCTCGCCTGCATCCATCGTCACTGGGACGGCCTGCAGACCTTTCTTCAGGTGGGCGCGTCGAGATCGACTCCAACTCCGTCGAGAACCTCATCCGCCCGATTGCCCTGAACCGAAAAAACGCGTTGTTCGCGGGCCACGACGAAGGCGGCAGGACATGGGGGCGCATCGCCTCGCTGATCGAGACCTGCAAGATCAACGGCGTCGAGCCCTTCGCCTATCGCAAGGCCACCCTCGAAGCCATCGCGAACGGCTATCCCCAGAGCCGCATCGACGACCTCCTCCCCTGGAACTGCCAGCCGTCAAGCTGAAAGCCGGGTGGCCGCTGGACACCGCTTACGGAAAGCCGCGAACCTGCGTGCCAGACACCCTCGACCACGACGCGGTTCCCAATCTCGGCGCCGCAGCTTGGGGCCAGCGGCAGCACGAGGTTGCTCTTGAGGGAAGTGCGACGCGTGAACTTTGCTCGGCCAGGTCGCTTGGCACAGTGTGCAAGACGGCTCCAACCGCGCCTCGGTTGCCAGCTGCGCGGCTGCTCCGGACATTCGGCCATCCGCAGTCATCACCTACACGGTCTGCTTACACCGCCTGCGCTGACGTTCTGCGTCATGGCTCATTCCGGAACGAGCCGCGGAATGCAATCTGCCACCGGCTGCGCGTTCAACCGGGACGTCGGCGGAAGGGGCGGGCCTGCTCCACCTGACGGGCGATGCGCAGGACGAGCGCGTCCTCGGCCAGCCGCCCGCAGATCTGCACGCCGACGGGCAGACCTTCGGGGGTGTGGTGGACAGGCAGCACGATGGCCGGCATCCCGCTCGCGTTGAAGGCCGCGGTGAAGGGGCTCAGTTCGAACAGACGGTCGAGGAAGCTCTCGAGGTCCGAAGTTCGCATCGACAAGGTGCCGTGCGGCGGCGGCGGCGTGGCGCTTGCGGGGGTGAGCAGCAGGTCGAACCGCTCGAAGAATGCGGCCAGCCGCCGGACCTCGCGGTTGACGATCGCGGCGCGCTGAAGGTGCTCGGTCAGCGAGACCTGCCGGGAGAAGCGCAGCGCGGCACGGGTCATCGGTTCCAGCCCGTCGAGTTCCTCGTCGCGCAGCGCGCCCGTGCCGGGGAACAGCCCGGCGAGCGAGGCCAGCAGGACGCGGATCATCGCATCCGTGAGGGCCGCGATGTCGAAGCCCGGCATGACCTCTCCGACCTCATGGCCCAGATCGGCGAGCAGCCGCCCGGTGAGGGTCGCCGCCTCGGCACAGACGGGATCGACCGGCCGAGCGTCGAACCGCGTTGTCACCAGCCCGATCCGCAGCCGCTCCGGGGGGCGTTCGATGAGCTGCTCGAAGGGTTCGGCCGGACGGGGCGTGAAATAGGGCGCGCCGGTGTCGGGGCCCGCGGTCACGTCGAGGATGGCGGCGCTGTCGCGCACGCTGACGGTGACGGCGTGTTCGTGGCTGATCCCGAAATTCGGATCGCCGCGATGGGGGCCGAACGGGTTCAGGGCGCGGCTCGGCTTGAGGCCGACCAGACCGTTGTAGGCAGCCGGAATGCGGATCGACCCCGCGCTGTCGGTGGCATGGGCGGCGGGCATCATGCCGCTGGCCACCGCGGCGCCTGCCCCGCCGCTCGATCCGCCCGCGCCGCGGTCGAGGTCCCAGGGGTTGCGGGTCCGGCCCCAGGCGGCGCTGTCGGTCTCCAGCGTGAGTCCGAATTCCGGCGATGCACTGCGCCCGAGAAAGCCGAAGCCGGCCTGCCGCAGGCGGCCGACGAGCGACGAGTCGAAGTCGAAGGTCGTGCCCTTGAACCGTTCCGAGCCATTGGAGAGCGGAAGGCCCCGGACAGGGGCGTGCAGGTCCTTGATCAGGTAGGGGATCCCGCGGAAGCGCGGCCGGTCGCCCCGTGCCTCGCGCGCCTCCAGCGCGTCGAGCGCTTCCTCGAATTGCGTCACGACGACGGCGTTGATCCTCGGGTTCTGCGCCTCGATCTCGCGGATGGCGGTTTGCAGCAGCTCGCGCGGCGCGAGTTCGCCACGCTCGACCAGACCGGCCAGCGCGACCATGTCATGGTCGAGCCATTCCTCGCGTGTGAGCATGATCAGTCCCTCAGTGCGGTGAATCCGCCGCCGCCGGCGACGATGTTGAGCAGGGTCGCGTCCGCGTCGCCGACGGATATCAGGGCGTGCCCCATGCCGGCGTCGTAATAGACGCTGTCGCCCGGACCCAGCCGGATCGGCGCGTAGAGGTCGGAGTGCAGCTCGACCTCGCCCGAGAGGACGAAGATCAGCTCCTCCCCCGGATGGGACACGAGCTGTTCGAACTCGGAGAGGGCGCGCGCCTTGACCACGACGAAGCTTGCGTCGATCAGCTTCCGCTTCAGCCCCATCGCGAGCGGCTCGTAGATGTAGGCGGCGGCATCGTGGCGGTGGCGGTCCGCGGCACGCGTGACGTCGAGCCGGCCCAGCTGCGGCATGGCGGGCGCGGCGTCGTTCCCGTGGGCGAGAAGGGTCGACAGATCGACGTCAAGCCCGCGGGCGAGCTTCAGCAATCCGTCGAAGGTCGGCGAGAGGTTGGAGTTCTCGATCTTGGACACCGTCGAGCAGGCCATGCCCCCGCGGTCGGCGACCTGTTGCATCGTCAGGCCCCGGCCCCGCCGGAGCGTCCGCACGCGCTGGCCGAAGGCGCTGAGGGCCTCGGCGGCCTCATCATCATCCGCCTTGCTGTTCATGCATCTTTCCTAAAGGAAAACTATTGCTTGACATGTTTCGTATACGAAAGAATCCTCTCCTTCAAGGAGGATCGCCATGGCGGCTGCGCTCATCATCGGCTTCATCGCCCTGGCGGTCGCGGGCGGGGTCGCGATCAGCTATGTCGCCGGGTCGGCGGCGGTGCTGGCCTTCGTCGCGGCGGGCTATGGCGACTATCTCGCCATCATGCCGCAGCGCATCTTCAGCCAGATCGACGTGTTCACCTTCCTGTCGATGCCGCTTTTCATCCTGGCCGGAGAGCTGATGACCCGGGGCGGGGTGACCCGTGCGCTCATCGACCTTGCGATGCTGCTGGTCGGGCGGCTGAGGGGCGGGCTTGGCTATGTCAACATTGCCGCCTCGGTCTTCCTGGCCGGTGTCTCGGGATCGGCGGTGGCCGATGCGGCAGCGACGACCAGAACCCTGGTCCCGGCCATGGTGGACCGGGGATACCGCAGGGATTACGCTTCGGCGCTGACGGCCGCCAGTTGCGTGATCGGGCCGATCATCCCGCCCTCGATCGTGATGATCTTCTACGGCGCGCTGATGAACGTCTCGGTCGCCGCCATGTTCGCGGGAGGGATCGTGCCCGGCCTGCTGATGGCGGTTTTCCTCTTCGCCTACAACGGCTGGGTTGCTCGCCGCGAGGATCATCCCGGCGGCGCAGGAGTGGAGCTGCCCCGGGTCGGACCCACGGTCTTGCGGGCGGTTCCGGCGCTGGCCATTCCTGTCGTGATCGTCGGCGGCATCGTCTTTGGCGTCGTCACCCCGACCGAGGCGGCGGCACTGGCGGTGGCGATCACGGTCGTGCTGGTGGTGGTCTATCGCTGGATGGACCGCCCCGGCGACGTGCTGCGCCATGTCTGGTCGGAAGGATCGCGGGCCGTGGAAAGCGCCGTGATGCTGACGGGCTCGATCTTCATGATCCTCGTCGCAGCCGCGATCTTCGGCTACCTGGTGGGCATCCTGCGCGTGCCGCAGACGATCGCGGAAGCGGTGACCACGCTCGACCTGACCGCGACCGGATATTTCCTGATCGCCAGCCTGGTGATGTTCGCCGCCGGCATGGTGATGGACGTGACCATGGCGCTGGTGCTGATGGTGCCGGTCCTGATCCCCGCCGCCATCGCCGCCGGGGCGGACCCGGTCCACGTCGGCGTGGTGACGTGCCTCAACCTGACGCTCGGCCTCATCTCGCCGCCGTTCGGCGGAATCCTGATGGTGGTGTCGGCGGCGAGCCGGGTCTCCTATGCGCGGCTGTCGCTGGCCGTGCTGCCCTTTCTCGGCGTGCAGGTCCTGCTGCTGGTGCTGCTGATCCTCGTGCCCGAACTGACGCTGACGCTGCCCCGACTCGCGGGGCTGATCAACTGATACTGCGCAGACAAACCAGGGAGACCACCATGATGCTCGACAGATTTCGCACCGCGCTTCCGGGCCTCGCGCTCGGGCTTGCCACCGCGGTCCCCGCCGCCGCGCAGGAGGCGCGTATCGCCGTTCAGTGCCCGGAAGTTCCGGCCTGCGCCGACTGGGTCTATGCCGAGGATTTCGCCGCCGCATTGCGCGAAGGGGGCATGGAGGCCACGGTCTTTGCCGGTGCGAGCCTTGGCAAGGACGCCGAGATCGTCGATCAGCTGTCGCAGGGGCTGCTGCAGTTCGGCGTGACGAACTTCGTGATGATCGCGCAGGTCGATCCGCGCATCCTTGGCTTTCTCGCACCTTACGTGTTCGAGGATTCGGCGCAGTTCTTTCGCGCGACACAGGAGACGGACAGCCCGCTGCTGGACAGCATCCGCGAGGAAATGGCGGCCCAGGGCGTGATGATCGCGGGCCTGCCCGGCCTTGGCGGTCAGATGGGCCTGTTCAACGACACCAAGCCGGTCGAGACGGTGGACGACCTTGCCGATCTGCGGCTGCGCGCCATCGACGCCAATCAGGTGGCGCTGTTCGAGGCCTGGGGCACGCAGGGCGTGGTGGTGGACATGCCCGAGTTCGCCGGCGCCGTGCAGCAGGGGATCGTGGACGGCTATTTCAACCCGCCCGCCGTTCCCCTGATCTTCGGACATACGGAGTTCCTGACGCATTTCACCGACCTGAAGGCCGGGACGCCCTTCCGCGCCGCGCTGATGTCGGCGGACTGGTACGAGGGGCTTTCGGATGAGGAGAGGGCGGTCGTCGACGCGGCCATCGAAACCGCGAACGCGAAGAACCGCGAATGGACATACGCTGCCGAAACCACCGAGATCGAACAGCTGGAAGCGGCCGGCGTGACGGTCACGACCCCCTCTCCCGAGGCGCTGGCCGAGTTCAGACTGCGCAGCCAGGAGGTGTGGGACACGCTTATGCCGGCCGGGTCGGTGGCAGAGATGCAGGCCCTAGCCGACGCCTCCAGGGAGTGAGGATGCGGCGGATCGAGCAGGTGAGCGCGGGACTGGACAGGGTCTGTCTCGCGCTCGCCAAGGCCGGGCTGATCGGGATCGCGCTGGTGATCCTGCTTCAGGTTGGCGCGCGCTACGGGATGCGCAGCCCCTACGCCTGGACCGAGGAGATGGCGCGCTACCTGATGGTGTGGAGCGGACTTCTGGGCGCCACCTGCGCCTTTCGGCGGGGGCTGGACCCGGTCATCCTGGCGGTCACCCCGGCCTCGGGGCGGGGCCGGAAGATGCTGGCGCGGGCGATGCTGGTCCTTGCGGTGGCGATCTTTCTGCTGCCGGTGCTGCATTACTCGGTCTTCGGACCGGGCTGGAACATCGAGCGCGGCTTCCTCTGGCGCGGGATGGGCCGCACCTCGCCCGGCCTGGGGCTGAACATGGCGCTGGTCGGCGCGGTTATCCCGATCACCTGCCTCGTGATCCTGATTCACTGCGCGGCGCGGGTCACGGGCCCCGTCGCGCACGCACGCGGCACGGCCGAATGAAGGTCATTGCCGCCCGGGACGTCCTTGGCCGCATCACCGTGGCCGAACTGGTGCCGGTCATGGAGGCCGCGATGCGCGACGTGTCGGCCGGCGCCGCGCTGCATCCCCCGCGCCTTGCGGTGGAGGTGAGCGGGACGGGGCGCATGGGGGTGATGTATGGCGCGCTGCGCAACCCGCCGCTGCACGGAGCCAAGATCCTTAGCCTGTTCCCCGAGGCGCCGAGGCACGGGCTCTCGAGCCATCAGGGCTTCGTCCTGCTGTTCGAAAGCGCGCTGGGCCGCCCCGTTGCCGCGATCGAGGCGGATGCGCTGACCGCGCTGCGCACCGCCGCCGTGTCCATGCTGGCGACGCGCGCGCTGGCGCGTCCCGATCCGCGCGTGTTCACGATCTGCGGGTCCGGAGAACAGGCCGAGTTCCATCTGAGAGGCGTGCTGCAATGCTTCGCGCCGGCGGAAATCCGGCTCTGGGCGCGGCGGCCCGAGGCGGCGACCGCGCTGGCCGGACACTTTCCCGGCGCGCCCCTCCGCGTGGTGCAGGATCTCGGCGCGGCGGTTGCAGGCGCCGATGTGGTCACCACGGCGACCTCGGCGCGCAAGGCGTTCCTGTGCGGAGAAATGCTGGCCGCGGGGCAGCATGTGAACCTGGTGGGCGCGAGCCTTGCCGATGCCCGCGAAGTCGACGATGCCGGCGTGGCGCGCATGACGATGTTCACCGACGCGCTGGAAAGCTCGGCCCGCGAGTCCGGCGAGATACTGGAGGCCAGATCCGCTGGCGTCATAGGTGAGGATTACCCGGTGACCGAGCTTGGCGCCGTGCTTGCAGGCAGCGCGCCGGGCCGCACCGACCCGGCGCAGATCACGGCCTACAAGTCGCATGGCCTGATCGTGCAGGACCTTGCCGCAGGCTGGCATATCGCGCAGACACTGGGTTAGCCGTGGCAGCTCCGACCGGATCGCACGGGTTTACGTGTTTAATCCCACCGTTTAGGCCCCATGATCGCGGTGTGAGCCGACTGGTTCGGTGATCTCTCCCGCGGCATTCACCTCGATCATCGTCACGACCAACCTCGCGTTTGGCGAGTGGCCGTCCGTCATGGCTGGTCCTCTCGGGAGCCGCATAAGCCCAAATCACTGTCTCACCAAACCTTACGCCGGGGGACGTGTCCTATGTCAGGCCGGGTTGGCCCGGTAGCTTTCGCCGGTGCTGACCAGCGCCCAGACAACCCGCGCCATGCGGTTGGACAGCGCGACCGCGACGACCTCCACCGGCTTTTTCTCCAGCATGCGCCAGAGCCGGTCGTCCAAGGGTCGCCGGCACCGTCGTGCGATGATATGTGCCATCGCGTCGAGATAGGGCAGTCGGCGCAGATACCGGTTGCCGGCCTTGGAGATCCGACCCATTCGCGCCTTACCACCGCTCGCGTGTGGTTGCGGTGTGAGCCCGAGCCAAGCCGCGTAGTCGCGGGCCTTGCGGAAGCTGTCGACCTTTGGCGTCGCCGCCGCGGTCCGCGCCCCGCCCTCGCCGGTGGAACGGACCGCGCAAGCACCGGGCAGCGCCGGGCGCGGCACGCCTTGCCAGCGTGCCTTGCGCGAGGCCGCGGCAAGAGGAATTGCTTCGGGGCTTTGAGCTTTGCCAGTGGTCCGGCCCGGCCGGTCACAGGCCCTGTCTGTGACAAGCGAGGGGCGTCACACCCGCATTGGCATCACGACATAGATCGCCGAGGTGTCGTCGCCCTCGCGCATCAGGGTCGGATCGCCGGACGAGTTGAACATGAACACGGCATTCTCACGATCCACCTGGCTTGCGATCTCCAGCAGGTAGCGCGCGTTGAAGCCGATCTCGAGGCGTTCGTCCTGATAGGCGACGGCCAGTTCCTCCTCGGCCGCGCCGCTGTCGGGGGCGTTCACCGACAGGACCAGCCGGTCCTCGTCCATCTGCATCTTCACCGCGCGGGAGCGTTCCGAACTGACGGTTGCCACCCGGTCCACGGCCTTGGCGAACTCGGCGGCGTCCACCTCGAGCCGGCGGGCGTTGCCCTGCGGGATGACGCGGGCATAGTCCGGGAACGTGCCGTCGATCACCTTGGAGGTCAGCGTGATATCGGGCGTTGCGAAGCGCACCTTGGTCTCGCTGACGCTGACCGCGATCTGCGCCTCGTCGTCGTCCAGAAGCTTGCGCAATTCGCCCACCGTCTTGCGCGGGACGATCACGCCGGGCATCTCCTCTGCCCCCTCGGGCAGGGATGCGTCGATGCGCGCCAGGCGGTGGCCGTCGGTCGCCACGCAGCGCAGCACGCGGCCCTCGTCGCCCTCGGCCACATGCATGTAGACGCCGTTGAGGTAATAGCGCGTCTCCTCGGTCGAGATCGCGAACTTCGACTTGTCGAAGAGCCGGCGCAGCACCGGGGCGGGCGCCGCGAAATTCGCCGTGTATTCCGACGAGGCCATGACAGGGAAATCCTCCCTGGGGAGCGTCGCGAGCGAGAAGTGCGACCGCCCCGCCGTCACCGACAGCCGCCCCGAGGTGCCGTCGTCGGCCAGCGTGACCAGCGCCCCGTCGGGCAGCTTGCGCACGATCTCGTGCAGGGTGACCGCGCCCACGGTCGTGCCGCCCGCGCGCTCGACCTGCGCGGGCGCGCGGTCCACCACCTCGATATCGAGGTCGGTGGCGCGAAAGCGCACCTCGGACCCGTCCGCCTCGATCAGCACGTTGGCGAGAATCGGAATCGTGTTGCGCCGCTCCACGACCGACTGCGCCTGCGCCACGGCCTTGAGAAGCGCGCCGCGCTCGATGCTGATCTTCATGCCCCTGTCCCTCCGTTCCCGCCGGAGGCACACCCTATCCGGTTGCCCCTGCCGCACAAGAGTCTTGCGGTGTTGTCGGCCGGATCACCGGACCCGTCAAGAGGACCCGCCGCGCCGCCCTGCACGGCAGGCTACGATTGCCACGGTATGGCGCTCATGCCTCGAGCGCGCGGCGCAGGATCTCTAGGTCTTCGGCGATCTGGGTATCGGAGGCGCGCAGTTCCTCGATGCGCTTCACGCCATGAAGCACCGTGGTGTGGTCGCGCCCCCCGAAGCTGCGGCCGATCTCGGGCAGCGACCGCGCGGTGAGTTGCTTGGACAGATACATCGCAACCTGACGCGGGCGGGCGAGGCTGCGCACGCGTTTGGGTCCGATCAGGTCGCTGAAGCGGATATTGTAGTGCTCGCTCACCTTGCGCTGGATTTCCTCGACGGTGATCTTGCGCTCGGAGGCGCGCAGGATGTCGGCAAGGCAATCCTGCGCCAGGTCCAGATTGATCGGCTTCTGCAAGAGCGAGGCAAAGGCGAACAGGCGCGTGAGCGCCCCTTCCAGAACCCGCACGTTGGTCGAGATGCGGTGCGCGAGAAACTCCAGCACCCCATCTTCGAGCTGCAGCCCGGGATAGAGCCCGGCGTGCTGCTCGACCTTGGACTGCAGGATACCGAGACGCAGTTCGTAGTCCGTCGGGTGCAGATCGACCACCAGACCGCACTGCAGGCGGCTTCTGATCCGGTCCTCGAGATCCTTGATCTCGCCGGGCGAACGGTCGGCCGAGATGATGATCTGCTTGTGACTGTCCACCAGCGCGTTGAAGGTGTGGAAGAATTCATCCTGCGTGCTGTCCTTGCCGGCGATGAACTGCACGTCGTCCACCATCAGCACATCGACCGAGCGGAAGAGCTCCTTGAAGTCGATCATCTTCTTTTCGCGCAGCGCCTGGATGAAGCGATACATGAACTGCTCGGCCGAGAGATAGAGCACGGTGAGCTCCGGCCGCTTCTCGCGCAGCTCCCAGGCGATGGCGTGCATCAGGTGCGTCTTGCCCAGGCCGACGCCGCCGTAGAGGAAGAGCGGGTTGAAGGTGACGGGGCCGCCCTCGGCGACCCGGCGCGCTGCAGCATGCGCAAGCTCGTTCGGCTTGCCGACGACGAAGGTCTCGAAGCGGAACCGCGCGTCCAGGGGGGCGCCATGCAGGTTGTTCGCGCGCGCGGCAAGCCCGGCGGCGGGCTTCTTCTGTGCCATGGCAACGGCAGGCGCCCCGTCTGCCGCCCCGGCCCGCTGCGCGGCCGGCTCGGTCCGGCGCGGCACGGCGAAGTGCAGCCGACGCACGTCAAAGCCGGTGGCGGCGATCTGGTGCAGCAGCAGTTCGCCGAAATTGTCCGACACATAGGTGCCCATGAAATTGGTCGGCACATGGAAGGTCGCGACCCCGTCGGACACCCCCGCGAACGACAGCGGCTTTATCCAGTTGACGTAGTTGTTCTTGCCCACCGTGCGTTCGAGTTCGCCCTGCAACTGTCCCCATTCTTCGCTTGTCATAGCGTTCCAGATTTGCCCCATGCTTCGCCTCCATCGGTGCCGCGGGGTCCCGCCCCCGTCTTCGCCCGCGGCCATCATGCGGGTCGCCGCGCCTGAAGGCGTTGCGCGAAGAAGGCCTGCTGCGCGCACGGCTGACCCGTGCGGATCCCGCCGATCCGGCGGTCCGCCCAAGCATCGTGTCGCGCACTCTTCGCGCGCCCATGGACTGGCTTTGCAGGAGCTTGACGCTCCCCGACCGCAGACTGCGGCTTACCCTCGTATGGGCGGGCGAACCCGATTCCGTCCCCAGAAATCGTGTCCGCTAAGCCTGTCCCCCCAAGGCGATGTGACTCGCTGGGGAGAATTTACCAAGCCGTTACGCCGGCCGGCAACTGAACTTGTCGCTTGACTCGGATGCCGCCGGCAAAGAATCCCTCACGCCGCGAAAGCCGGCGAGACACGAAAAGAGCGCCCCGTCCGGGGGGCGCCCTTTTCTCTCAACAGCTTGTCCGGACGCGCCGCGGCTCAGCCCAGCGCCTTCACCCGGTGCGCCAGGCGGGACATTTTTCGGGCAGCCGTGTTCTTGTGCAGGACACCCTTGGTGACGCCGCGCATCAGCTCGGGCTGGGCGGCACGCAGGGCGGCCTCGGCCGCGGCCTTGTCGCCGGAAGCCAGCGCCTCTTCGACCTTGCGCAGGAAGGTGCGGATGCGCGAGCGGCGGGCGCGGTTGATCTCGTAGCGCCTGGCGTTCTGGAGCGCGCGTTTCTTGGCCTGGGGCGTGTTCGCCATCTGGGTCGGTTCCTTCGGGTTCGTCGTGCAACAGCTTTCGCGCAACGCCCGATACGTCCCCGGGGGACCGGACCATCTCTTGCCTGAGCGGGCATCACGCGCATGTGGTTGGTGCCTATAGCCCAGGGCGCGGTCAAAGGAAAGCCCCGTGTCGCGGGGCCCTCAGCGGTCGCGGAACTGCGCCTCGCGTTTCTCGAGGAAGGCGGACATGCCCTCTTTCTGATCCTCGGTCGAAAAGAGCGCGTGAAACAGCCGTCGCTCGAAAAGCATCCCCTCGGCAAGCGAGGTTTCCTCGGCGCGGTTCACCGCCTCCTTGACCGCCATCGTCGTCAGCATGGATTTCTCGGCGATCTTCTGCGCGGCGCCCTGGGTCTCTTCCATCAGGTTCTTGGCCGGCACCACGCGGCTGACGAGGCCCGCGCGCTCCGCCTCTTCGGCGGTCATGAACCGGCCGGTCAGGTGCATGTCCATGCTCTTGGCCTTGCCGACCAGCCGGGTCAGGCGCTGCGTGCCGCCGATGCCGGCGATGACGCCCAGGTTGATCTCGGGCTGGCCGAACTTCGCGGTGTCCGCCGCGATGATGAAGTCGCACATCATGGCAAGCTCGCAGCCGCCGCCCAGCGCATAGCCCGCCACAGCGGCAATGACCGGCTTGCGCACCCGCGCGATCGCCTCATGCTCGGTGCCGAAGAAATCGGACAGATACATCTCCACGAAGCTCTTCTGCGACATCTCCTTGATGTCCGCCCCCGCGGCAAAGGCCTTGGACGAGCCCGTCAGCACGATGCAGCGCACCCGATCGTTGGCGTCTGCCTCGCGCAGCGCCTGGGCCAGTTCGCCCAGAAGCTGGGAGTTGAGGGCGTTGAGGGCGTCGGGGCGGTTGAGCTTGATGGTGGCGACGTGGTCTTCGGTCTCGACGGCGATCGTCTCGTAGGCCATGAACCTGGCTCCGCTGGTGTCGGTCAGACGCCCTTGCTAGCACTCTGGCCTCACGGTTCAAGCTATCTTTGGCAGGCCGGACAATAGAAGGTCGAGCGCCCGGACTGCACCGCACGGCGCACCGTTCCCGTGCACTCCGCGCGCCGGCATGATGCGCCCTCGCGCCCGTAGACGTCGAAGGAATGCTGGAAGTAGCCCAGTTCGCCGTCCGCCTGCCGGTAGTCGCGCAGCGACGAGCCTCCCGCCGCGATCGCATCCTCCAGCACCGCGCGGATCGCGGGCACCAGCGCGGCAAGACGCCGCGACGCCACCCGGTGCGCCCGCCGCAGGGGCGAAATCCCCGCGCGAAAGAGCGCCTCGCAGACATAGATGTTGCCCAGCCCCGCCACCACCTTCTGATCGAGCAGCGCGGCCTTCATCGGCATCTTCCGCCCCTGCAGGCGGCCGACAAGATACGCCTCGTTGAAGGCGTTGCCCAGCGGCTCCGGCCCCAACCCGGCAAGCAGCCTGTGGCGCTCCGCCTCGGCACTCGGCATCAGGTCCATCGCGCCGAAACGTCGCGGGTCGTTGAAGGTGACGCGCGCGCCGCCCTCCATCTCGACGACGACGTGATCGTGAACGGAGGCGGCGGGATGGGCATGGACGTGGTCGCCGAGGATCCGGCCCGAGACCAGCATCCGCCCAGACATTCCCAGGTGCATGAGCCAGGTCTCGCCGGTGTCGAGATCGGCAAGGATATATTTCGATCGCCGGCCCAGACGCGCGATCCTCGCCCCGGTCAGCCGCTCCGCCATCCGCTCCGGCAGGGGCCAGCGCAGGTCGGGCCGGCGCACCTCGGCGCGCAGGATGCGGCGGCCCTCCATCACGGGCGCAAGACCGCGGCGGACCGTCTCGACTTCGGGCAGTTCGGGCATCGCGGCTCCTGCAAGGTGGCGGGTCGCGGCAAGGCCGCGCATTGCAGGCCCCCGCGGGCGCCCTATAAGAAGGCCGGGACACAGGCACGGCAAGGGCCCCATGACCGAAGAAACCTCCGCAGGCACCGGCGCAACCACCCATTTCGGATTCGAGACCGTGCCGGAGGCCGAGAAGGCGGGGCGCGTGAAGGGCGTGTTCACCTCGGTCGCCGCGCGCTACGACGTGATGAACGACCTGATGTCGGCCGGCATCCACCGCGTCTGGAAGGACGCGATGATGGACTGGCTGGCACCGCGGCCGGGCCAGCACCTGCTGGACGTGGCCGGCGGCACGGGCGACATCGCCTTTCGCTTCCTGCGCCGCGCGGGTGAGGCGCGGGTCACGGTGCTCGACTTGACTGAGTCGATGCTGGAGGAAGGCCGCCGGCGAGCCGAGGCGCAGCGTCTGGGCGACCGTCTGGACTGGGTGGCCGGCGACGCGATGGCCCTGCCCTTTCCCGATGCCAGCTTCGATGCCTACACGATCAGCTTCGGCATCCGGAACGTGACGCGGCCCGAGGACGCGCTGAAGGAGGCGTTTCGCGTCCTGAAGCCCGGCGGGCGGCTGATGGTGCTGGAGTTCTCGCATCTTGCCGTGCCTGCGCTGCAATGGGCCTACGACCGCTATTCCTTCAACGTGATCCCCTGGCTCGGGCAGGTCGTGACGCAGGACCGTGCGAGCTATCAGTATCTGGTCGAATCGATCCGCCGCTTTCCCGACCAGCAGCAGTTTCTCGACATGATCCGCGCGGCCGGCTTCGAGCAGGCGAAGTATCGCAACCTGACGATGGGCGTCGCCGCGCTGCACTCCGGCTGGAAGCTCTGAGGTGCGCGGCCCCCACAACATCTGGCGCCTGATCCGCACCGGCGCCACCTTCGAGCGCACCGGCGCGATGCGCGCCGTGCTCGACGCGATGGAGGCGCCGCGCCCGCTGCGCGTGGCCGCGCATGTGCTGGGCTGGCCGTTTACCTGGCTGGGCTATGCGGGCGATCCGGCAATGCCGCCGATCACCCGGGCGATCACCGCGCTGGGCCCGGCCTACATCAAGTTCGGTCAGGTGCTGTCCACCCGCCCCGACGTGGTGGGGCAGGATCTGGCCGATCAGCTGCGCGTGCTGCAGGACCGGCTGCCGCCCTTCTCCGTGGAGGAGGCGAAGGCAACCATCCGCGAGGAACTGGGCGTGGAACCCGATGCGGTCTTCGACGAATTCGGCCCGCCGGTGGCCGCAGCCTCGATCGCGCAGGTGCACAGGGCGCGGCTGTCCACGACCGGCGAATGGGTCGCGGTCAAGGTGCTGCGCCCCGGCATCGAGCGCGCCTTTCGCCGCGACATCGACGCCTTCTATTTCGCCGCCCGGCTGGTCGAGCTGCTGTCGCCCGCCTCGCGCCGCCTGCGGCCGATGGACGTGATCGGCCATTTCGAGGGTGTTGTGCTGGGCGAGCTGGACCTGCGGCTGGAAAGCGCTTCCGCCTCGGAATTTGCCGCAAACACAAAGGAGGATCCGGGCTTTCGCGTGCCGCGCATCGTCTGGCCCTATTCGGGCCGGCGGGTGATGACGCTTGGCTGGGCCGAGGGCGTGGCCCTCGGCGACAATGCCGCGCTGGACGCCGCGGGACACGACCGCCGCGCGCTGTCGGAGCGGGTGCTGCAACTCTTCCTGCGGCACGCGCTGCGCGATGGCTTCTTTCACGGCGACATGCATCAGGGGAACCTGAAGGTGGCGCCCAACGGCGACATCATCGCCTACGACTTCGGCATCATGGGCTACATCGACCCCTACACGCGCCGGGTCTATGCCGAAATCCTCTATGGCTTCATCCGCCGCGACTACCTGCGCGTGGCAGAGGTGCATTTCGAGGCGGGCTATGTTCCCGCCGACCGCGACGTGCACCAGTTCGCCCGCGCCCTGCGCTCCGTGGGCGAGCCGATCTTCGGCATGGACGCCACGCGCATCTCGATGGGGCGCCTGCTGGCCTATCTCTTCGAGGTGACCGAGAAGTTCGGCATGGAAACGCGGACGGAACTGATCCTGCTGCAGCGCACCATGGTGGTGGTCGAGGGTGTTTCCCGCTCGCTCAACCCGCACATGAACATCTGGGAGGTGGCGCGGCCGGTCGTCGAGGACTACATCAAGGAAAGCATCGGGCCGCGTGCCGTGGTCAACGATCTGGTCGAGGCGGCGCGCGTCCTGTCCCGCTTCGGACCGCGCCTGCCGGCCCTGATCGAGAACGCGCTGATCCGTCAGGCAGACGCGCGCGAAGAGCCGCCGAAGCCCTCGAAAGTCTGGCATGCGATATGGGGCGCTGCCGGCGTGGCGGGTGGCGCTGGCCTGGCCTTGCTGTTTGTCGCGAGTCTCTGACGCGGGTTGCGGCCGGGCCGGGGGCGGACCAAGAAGAAGCGGCACCAAAAAAGAAGCGGCTCCGAGGAGCCGCTTCTCGAATTCTTCGATGGCGTTAAGCCTATCAGGTGTCGTCGCTTGCTGCGACAGCAACCGCAACGGCAACACCGCCGACGATTGCCCAAACCGGCACCGTCGGCACCGCCTGCGAGGACACGACCGGCGACTGCGCCTTTTCGAAGGGATCTGCCGATTCGGCGAAAGCCGGTGCGGCGGCGGCGGCGGCAACCGCGGATGCCGCGGCGATGGTCGCAAATTTCTTCATGACACTCTCCAGACTGTAAAGGCGCGGAGAGGTCGGCCCCCTCGCGCAGATACCTTTGTCTAGCGCAGACGAGGCAGCCTGTCCAGCAGGGCTTTCCCCTTGGGCAGGTGAATGGGCCCGGTCGGCCTGGCATTCTGGCAACATGGTGGCGGACTCTTGCACAGAAAGCAGGCAAGAAAACGCTCAGCCCGCAGCCGAGGGGCCCCGAACGGCCGTCACACCGTCGCTCGGCACGGCGGCCCCTCCGCGCAGCACGACCTCGACCTGCCCCTCCGGCGCAAGGCGAACCTCCGAGACCCGCTGATAGGTTTCCACGGGCAATTCGGCCAGTTCGGCGCCGTCGCCCATCCAGCGCACGGAAAGGCTGTAGCTGCCCGGCGGCAGAGCCAGCGACCCCGGCGCGGTTCCGTCCCAGACCAGCTCGCCGGTCCCCGGGGCGACCTGTCGCTCCTGCACGACCTTGCCCGCCGCGTCCCGCACCACCAGCCACCCGGTGTCCGCCGAGGAATGCGAAGGCAGCTCGAGATCCAGGGGTGCGCCGTCGAAGTCCACCGGTGCCCCCGTGCGCGCGTCCATCCCCACCCAGGCCGCGTAGTGCGACAGCGCCGGCCCCGATCCCATGTCGCCGGAGAGCGTACTCAGCAGCTCGTTGGTCAGGACCTGCTGCTCGACGCCCGAGAAGGTGGCCAGCTGCACGGCGAAATCCGAAGACTCGATCGGATTGAGCGGATCCTGGTTCTGCATCTGCACGGTCAGCATGCGCAGGAAGGTCTCGAAATCGGAACTGATCGCGGCCGGACGGGCGCCCGCCGTCGGCGGGTTGCCGGAAGACTGCGTTGCCGGGCGGGGCGTCACGGTCTGCGCGGCAGCTGCTGCAGGTGAAAGGTCTGGTCTCATCCCGGGATCCTCGCGGAGTACATGGTCAGAAAAAGGCGTCACAGCCTGAGATCGAGGGCGCCGCGGCCCGTCGGCGCGTCAGCCCGCTCGGGCGCAGGCGCCCCGGGCCGATGTGTCGCGTCGGGCGCCGGCGCGGCATCCTCTCTCGGCGCGGGCGACCGTTCTTCCGCGCCGGCGCCCGCGTCGCCGGAGCCAAGGTCCACCGTGATGCCCGAAAAGCCGAGCCGGCGCAGATCCTCGGAAAGCAGATCGAGATTGCGGCGCAGCAGCTCGAGTGTCTCCGGCCGTTCGGCCAGAATCTGCACCGAAACACCCTGTTCGCCGGTCGCGATACCCAGCCGGACGCGGCCCAGTTCCTCCGGATCGAGCGTCAGCTCTGTCATCCGGTCCGGTCCGCTCGGCATCACCTCGACGATCTGTCGCACGATCCGCGCCGCCTGCGACGCAAGCTCCGGCTGTGACGAGGCCTGCGGTTGCCCCGCCGAAGCAGGCGCGCCTACGGTATCGAGCGCGGCCAGCATCGGCTCGAAAAGCGGCGCGTCGCCGGGCGCTGCCGCGGCCTTGACCGCGCCGGGCGATGCGCCGGCCGCGATCGCCGTTGTGCGCCCGGGCGGCCCCGCCGGCGCATCGGCCGAAACGACGGCGCCGGTGCGGTGGACCCGCAGCTCCTGTGGCGCCGCGGCGGCTTCCGGCAACGCCGATGCCTCCCGCGACGGGACCGCGACGTTCGGTCGGGACGGATCCGAAGAGGGCGGCAGGGCTGACCCGTTCTCGGGGGGCACGCGCGCCCCGCCGGTATGGGCCAGGGACCAGGATGGCCGAACGGGAAGACGGTCCTGCGCTGCCGGGCCTTGCCCCGTGTCGGGGGAACTTGCGGTGCCCGGTGGCATGGCGATGGCACGCAGTGCATCGCCAGGGTTGCCGCGCGCAGGTTCCGTTTTCGGGTCCGGAACGCTGGCGGCCATTTGCAGGGGCGGCGTCCGGTCCCCGCCGGCGCGCGAGAGCGCCTCGGGTGACGGCGGGCTGCGACCGGCAGGCGCGGCCGGGGCTGCACCCGGGATCTCCTGCACCGCGCGCGTCTCCGCCCGGACCTGGGACTCGTCGGCCTGTGCATACCCTGTCGTGTCCCCGGGCAAAGACGACGACGATGGCCGGAGGGCTCGCGCCCCACCGGTTGCGTCCTGCACCGCACCTTGCCGATCCATGCGGCTGGTCGGTGCGGGAGGCGGCATCGCGGCTGTGCGTTGGGCGCGCGAATCGGATGCTGGCGCAGCCGGACCGGCGCCGGCGGCACCGGGAACGGCCTCTTGCCACCCCGCCCCGGAGCCCGCGCACGGTGCGCCGGGTGGCCGAGACGCGAGCGGAGGGGACGCGGCGGCAGACGGCCGATCGACCGCAACGGGAGCGACTGGCAGGCCCGGTTCTGTCGGTTCTTGTGCGGTCCCGTCGCCGGCACCCCTGTCCGTGGCCAGGGGGTCGGACAACGCCGACCGCGACGCCGCGCCTGTCTCCTCCATCGCGTCTTTGGAATGGGCAGAGCCGGTCGATGCCTCTGCCGGCCCGGCCGCCCGCAACGGCTGCGTCACCAGGGCCGTCGCGGCCCGAAAGATCGCAACGAAACTCCGCCCCGGCGCGGCGCCTGCGGGGGCGGACCGAGTGACCGGGGATGCCGGTGGGGAAAGCGGGGGCAAGTCCATCACGACCTCGGAGTTCTTCCGCGTTGGCCCGCTCTCTACCCTGATCCGGTTACCTGATCTTTACCGCCCATTCGGCAGGATGCCGCCAACCACCTCGAATTGGAGCGAACCGATGCAGGTCCCGACGACTATCCTTGCGGGCTCCCCTTCTCCGGCAGTGCCCGCGCCGTCTGATACGGCGGACGACGCCGCGTTGCGCGACGCCGCGCGCCGACTCGAATCCGCGTTTCTGGCGGAGATGCTGAAAACGGCGGGGCTGGGCCGCGTGCCGCAGGCGTTCGGAGGCGGTGCAGGAGAGACGCAGTTTGCCTCCTATCTGCGCCACGCGCAGGCCCGCGCGATGGCCGACGCGGGCGGGATCGGACTTGCCGAACAACTGTTTCATGCCCTGCAGGCGGAGGTCCGCCATGACCGCGGCTGACGATCTGCTGGACCGCCTCGACCGCCTGATCGAGGAAGAGCGCATCTTGCTTCGCGCAGGCCAGCTTTCGGCCCTCGCGGATGTTCTCGAGCGGAAGGAACGGCTTGTCCAGCAGCTGGCCCATGCCGGCACTCCCGACCGCGCACACCCGGACCTGAAACAGAAGATCGCGCGGAATCAGGCGCTGCTCGACGGCGCGCTCGCCGGGCTGCGCGAGGTCGCCCGCCGCCTCGGCCGCGTCCGCGACCTGCGGCAAACTCTTGAAACGTACGACAGCGATGGCCGCCGTGCCGCGGTCGTGACGCCCGGCCAGGGCCGGATGGAACGCCGCGCCTGATAACAGTTTGGCGAAAATCCGTCGCAGCCGGCGGCCCGCGATTAGCCCTCCGTTAGGACCTCGGGCGCAACGTTGTGACGGCATCCAGGCGATGGCGTGGCAGGGGCACCCGGGCCACAACGGTCAGAAAGACGTCCCCAATGCCGGGGCAGCCCGGCTCAACGACGCGGCCGAACACGCCGCACAGGAAAGGACCAGAGAACCCATGTCCAGCATTCTGACCAACAACAGCGCGATGGTCGCGCTGCAGACCCTGAAATCCGTCAATGGCAACCTCGCCAAGACGCAGTCCGAAATCTCGACCGGCAAGTCCGTGGCCAGCGCCAAGGACAACTCGGCCGTCTGGGCGATCTC
>NZ_JBKHAQ010000040.1:0-23253 GCF_046542825.1 Rhodosalinus sp.
GGCGTGCGTCGCGCACGATCGTCGGGGGCGGGCAGACCCACCCGGTCGAGGATTTCGGCCATCGAGGTCAGCGTCCGCGCGTTCCGGTCAGACAGTGCATCCCTTGCCAATGGCAGGACGGTACGGGACTCTGCGCCGAAACCCATGTGCACCAGGAGCTGCGCGAGCGCCGCGGCGACTTCGGGGGCGGGCCGGTCGACCTCGTCATAGAGCGACGTGCGAAGGCGGCCGAGTTGGTCGGGAAAGGGGGTGCCGTCCGACCAGGACGCGACCTCCAGAAGCCGGTCCGGCACGCAATCCGGCCCGCCGGGGCCGGCAGCCGGGTTCTGTGCAGCATCCGGTGGCGCCGCCTGGAAAGGCCCGCGCAAGGCAAGCTGCGATACGTTTTCGTCGCCGGTTCCCCCGGGGGTCGGCAGTCCGGGCAAGACACCGCCGGCGCCGTTCGCCGCCGATCCGGACGGCACGAGGATCGCCTGGCTTGCGGCGCGCCCGAGCGCCTGGGCGAGTCGCCGTTCTGCCGGTGCGAGAACGCTCCGTGCGCCGGGGAATGCAACACCGTCCGGCAGCTTGCCCTGGTCGCGCCGCGCGGGCAGCAACGGCAGCGCTGCGGCCCTCGGGGCCGGCGGCACTTCCGCAGAGTCCCGGATGTCGATGACGAGCATCCGACCGTCGTGCAGGAAGCTTTGCAGCTGGCAGGCGCACCCCAGGCGGAGGGAGAGCTCCCCGGCGTCAGGACCGCTCATGAGCCCGGCAACGCGGTCTTCGCTGAGGCGCGTAAACGCATCGGACAGGTCGAAGGAAAGGTCGCGTTGCAGGGCGATGGTTGCCCTGTCGCCCTCGCGTGAAATCTCCCAGGGCATGGCTTCCGGCAGGTCCAGAACGAGTCGGGTGAATCCCGGGTGCTCTCCTCCGCGTACCGCAACGCGCTGTGCCTGCGCCGCACCTGCCAGCAGCACCACGATGAAAAGGGTCACAACCACGCGCATCATCCTGATCCCTCGCCGGTGAACCCGGCCGCCGGTCTGCAGCGCCGTAGCGGACGCGACCCGGGCGGAAACGACGGATACGGCGCCGCAATCTGTCGCGGTGGCACGCGCTCTTGCGCCCACCGTCTGTCGCACTTTGCGAAACCCCGCCCGAGGGCTCGCGGTGCCGTGGATCCGGGCAGACCGGTCGTCGCGCAGCAAGACGGCAACGCCACGCACAGGCCCTCATCGCGCTCGCGCGGCACCGCGACGCCTTCGATCCCGGTCGGAAAGCCGTTTGAACGGCCCATTACGCAGCCTCTGCCTTGAGCGCATTGAGCGAGTCCTCCAGTTCCGCGAAGGAAGGCCGGAAGTGTTCGGGCGCGTTCTGCCGGCCGACCTCTATGCAGAGGTTCGTCGCATGGTTGTGCAGGTTTGCGACCAAGACCTCGCGGATGAGCTGATAGAAATGGGCGTCTTCCTCGACCACCGTGCGCAGACGCGCCGCGAAGGGGCCGACGAACCCATAGGCGAGGAAGACGCCAAGAAAGGTTCCAACGAGCGCGCCGCCGATCAGCTTGCCGAGAATCTCCGGCGGCTGGTCGATGGAACTCATCGTCTTGATGACCCCGAGAACGGCCGCGACGATGCCAAGCGCGGGTAGCCCGTCGGCCACGGTCTGCAGCGCCTCGCTGGGCCGCAGGGCGTCGTGCGTGGCCGCTTCCATCCGTTTTTCCAGCACCTCTTCGACCTGGTGGGGGTCGTCGTAGTTCATCGACGCGGCGCGCATTGTGTCGGCGATCAGGGCGACGGCCTCCCGGTCTGCGCGAATCCGCGGGTAGCGCGCGAAGATCGCGGACTCCTTCGGGTTCTCGATGTGCTCTTCGGCGGCCACCGGGTCCTGGCGCGAGACGCGAATGAGCTGGAAAAGCAGGCAAAGCAGATCGCGGTAGTCCTGCGGCTTCCAGCGGGCGCCGCGAAACAGCCGCGGCAGATCGCGCGCCGTCCGCTTCACGACCGATGCGTCGTTGCCGATCAGGAAGGCGCCCGTGGCGGCACCGAGGATCATCATGAGTTCGAAAGGCAGCGCGTTCAGGATGATGCCGAACTTTCCGCCGGCCAGCGTGTAGCCGCCGAAGACCATCACGAAGACGACGACGATGCCGACGAGGCCGATCATTCCCTTCCCTCCTGCCGCAGACCCCGCGCGAAGCTTGCACGTCCCGGGTTAAGGCGCGGTGAGCGCCGGTCTGCGCGCAGAGCCGCGGTCGTCATTCCGTTGGCGCTCCGACATTGCGACCGGCAAGCAGCGCACTGATGGCATAGGCCGCGTCCGGCCCCATGCCGGCCAGGATTCCGGCCGCTGCGTCCGGACGCATCCGGCCCAGGAACCCGGCGGCGAATTCGGGCGCCATCGCCTCGAAGAGCGGCACGGCCTCCTTGGGTTTCATGGATTCGTAGACTTCGGTGAGACGGGCGAGGTCCTCTTCCGCGGCGCTCTCTGCCAGCGCGATCGTCTCGCGCAGGGCCTCTTCGGCCGCCTCGAGTTCGGCCATCCGGGTATCGATCTCGCGGTTCGCGATCGACAGCGCCTGCATCCGCGCGTCGATCTCCTGTTCGCGGGCGGCGATCCGCGTTTCCCGTTCGGAGAGGGTCTCCAGCACGCGCTCGATGTCGGACGCAGGCACGCAGCCCGACGCCGCCTCGGCCTCCGGCCGAGGCGCATCCTCGGATGTGCGGGCGATGGCCTGTCCCGCTTCGGTTCCAAGGCGCACCACCGCCGAGCCGATCAGCAGCGCAGCAATGACGGCCAGCGTACCGCGCCTGCGCCGGCGAGGCTGGCGACGGGTCGCCGCGGGCGGCGCGGCCCTCCGGGCGCTCATCGCGCCGACTCGCCAACGGCCCGCCGGGCAAACACCGGTTCTCCCTGCGGCGCCTCCGGCGTCTTGGGCGGTGCGCCGGCCTCGGGCAGGTCATGCATCGACGCCACGAGCAGCTCCAGCCGCTTGGCAACGGTTTCCGCGCGGCCGGTCAGCTCGTCCAGCGACCCGTTCGACCGGTCCGCCGCACTGCGCGCGGTCTCCAGGGTGCGGGCCAGGTCGTCCACCTGCGCGGACAGCACGGCGACCGCTCCGCCCACCCCGTTCTCGAGGTCGTTGAACCGGGCGAGACGTCGGGCCAGGACAAAGCAGTAGAGTCCGGCGCCCAACGCGCCGGCGGCCAGCAGGATATCGGCGATCAGATCCATTCTTCGGTCCTCAGGTCATCACGAATTCCATCACCAGCAGGTCGCGTACCCGACCCTCCCCGGTGACCATCTGCACGCGGCGCAGCATCTGCGCGCGCAGGCGCACCAGCGCCCCCGGGGATTCGAGGTCACTCTCGTCCAGGGCGCGCAGGTAGCCGTTCAGCACGTCGATCACCCGCGGGCGCAGCGCTTCCACCTCTTTGCGATGGCCCGGCGTGACCTCGAGTTCGGCGGTGAACCGCAGGTGCCGGCCCGCCGCGGCCGGGGCCAGCGACACGACGATCGGATCGAGCGGCACGAAGGCCACGGCCCCGAGCCGCGCGGGCGCAGGCTGCTCCGGGGTCTCCTTTTGCGCCTGCGCGATGCCGGAGAGCGGCAGGATGCCTGCCCGCACCGCAAGGAATCCCCCCGCTCCGCCGGCAAGCGCGAGCACGAGGCCAAGGACGAGGGGCAGCCGGCTGCGGCGCTTCGGCGGGGCATCGGAATCGGGCGCGTCGGACATGTCGCGAGTCCTCCTTTCGATGTCAGGCATCTTCGCAGCCAAGGGCTAACCGATTGTTAAGCGGGATGGCCCATCACTGGCCCCGAGACCGGACAGAAGGTTCGGCGGTCAGGAGGCCGGCGGTGAATCAGTTCCTTTCCCTTTGGCGCACGCTCAGCCCGATGCGGCGGGCGGTGGCGGTCGGCGCGGCGGTCGCGGTGTTCGCGGCGGTGC
The DNA here is from genome assembly GCF_046542825.1 of Rhodosalinus sp. Taxonomy (GTDB): domain Bacteria; phylum Pseudomonadota; class Alphaproteobacteria; order Rhodobacterales; family Rhodobacteraceae; genus Rhodosalinus. The sequence goes on from NZ_JBKHAQ010000040.1 coordinate 3,929, forward strand.
TGACGATGGCGCGGATGGCGGCCCAACCCGCAATGTCGCTGCTCTATGGCGGGCTGGAAGAGGCGGCGGCAGGCGAAGTGGTGCGCGCGCTCGAGGCGCGCGGCGCCGTGTTCGACGTGCGCGGCGACTCGATCTTCGTGGCCGCGCAGGACCGCGACCAGCTGCGCATGACGCTCGCCGGCGAGGGACTGCCTGCCAATACCGCGCAGGGGTACGAGCTGCTCGATTCGCTGACCGGATTCGGCACGACGAGCCAGATGTTCGATGCCGCCTACTGGCGCGCCAAGGAAGGCGAGCTCACGCGGACCATCATGGCGAGCCCGGGCATCGCCTCCGCGAGGGTCCATATCGCCCACACCGATTCGACCCGCTTCCGTCGTGACCTGCGCCCCACCGCCTCCGTCGCCGTGACCATGCGCGGGGATGAGATCGCGCCCGAACAGGCCCGCGCCTTTCGCTACCTGGTGGCCTCTGCCGTGCCCGGGATGGCCGCCGAAGACGTGGCGGTGATCGACGGCGCCGGGCGCCTTGTGGGCCAGGGCGACGCGCGACAGCCGGACGGCAGCGATGCGGAAAACCGGGCCGCCCTGCTGCGCGAAAGGGTCCTGCGGCTGGTCGAGGCCCGCGTGGGCCCTGGCAACGCGGTCGTCGAGATCGCCGTCGAGGCGGTCACCGAACAGGAAACGATCCGCGAACGCCTGATCGACCCCGAAAGCCGTGTTGCCATCGCGACCGACACCGAGGAGAGCACCTCGCGCTCGGAGGATGGCGGTGGCGACGTCACCGTGGCCTCGAACCTGCCCGACGGCGATGCCGCGACGGGAGACCGCCGCACCAGCAGCGACAGCGGCACGCGCGAGCGGGTGAACTACGAGGTGTCGCAGACAGAGCGGGAGGTGCTGCGCGGGCCGGGGGCGATTCGCCGGCTGACGGTGGCGGTTCTGGTCGGTGCGGTGGCCCCACCAACGGACGGCACACAGGCGACCGCCGCCGCCGCGGCGCTCGACGACACCGAACTCGAGGGGCTGCGCGCGCTGGTCGCCGCAGCCGTGGGCTTCGATCCGGAGCGCGGCGACGAGATCACCATCCGCGCGATGCCGCTTGCAGAGATACCCGAGGTCGCGGGCACGGCGCCGGGCCGGGGCTGGGCCGCTGCGCTGGCGCTGGACCCGATGCGGCTTGCCCAGCTTGGCGTCCTGGCGCTGGTCACGATCGTCCTCGCGCTCTTCGTTCTGCGGCCGATGCTGGCCCGGCCGCCGGCCAACCGGTCGGACGCCGGCCTGATCCCGGCCCCTGCCGAGAAAAGCGTGGGCGAAGCCCCCGCCGAAAGCGCGCCGCTCGACGGCGTCGTCGAGACCGGACCGTTCCAGCCGCTTGGGCTGGGCGACGCGGGACTGCCCGTCGCGGCCGAGGCGGAGGGGACCACCCGCGGCGAGACACCCCCCGTCGACAGGCTGCGCGAACTGATCGAGGAGCGCCGTGAGGAAACCATGGAAATCCTTTCCAGCTGGCTTGACGACGACCGCGAGCGCGCCTGATGTCGATCGCGCATCTTCTGCCGGATTTCGGGGCTGCGGACGCTGGCAGCGACGCGGACGAGATCCTGAACGCCGAGGCCGCCGAGATCCGGCGCCTCGAAGCCTTCGAGGAAGGCTATCGCGCCGGCTGGGACGACGCCGCGAAAGCGCAGACCGAGGATGAGGCGCGGGTCCGGGCGGACCTCGCGCGCAACCTCCAGGACATGTCCTTCACCTATCAGGAAGCCTACGCGCAGATCAGCCGGTCCCTGGCCCCGATCTTCGAGCGGATCTCCGACGCCCTGCTGCCCGGGATCGCGCAGGCCTCGCTCGGTGCCCACCTGGCCGAGCAACTTACCGCCCTCGCGCGCAGCACCGCCGAAGGGGTGGCCGAGATCACCGTTGCGCCCGAAAGCGAGGCTGCGGTCGCGTCGCTGCTGGAGGAGGACCTGCCGTTCCCCGTGCGGCTGCGGACCGACCCGATGCTGGGGGCGGGGCAGGCGGAGCTTGCCTTCGGAGCCGCCGAGCGGGCGATCGACCTCGACGCCGCGATCACCGCGATGCGCGAGGCGATCCGCGCCTATTTCCACCAGACCGAGACGGAGAGACGACATGGATGACCGGCCCGACCCCGTGCCGCTCAGCGAAACGGCGCGCATGTTCACCGCGGTACCGATCGAGATCACCGTCTGCGTCGGCCGTGCGCGGCCGCTGATCCGCGATCTCCTGCAGTTGGGCGAGAATGCGGTGCTCACGCTCGACCGCCGCGTCGACGACCCGGTCGAACTTTATGTCGGCGACCGGCTGATCGCGCGCGGGCAGCTCGAGGAACTGGACGGCGACCGGCAGGGCCAGCTCGCCGTGCGCCTCACCGAGGTCACGGATCTGGAGGCCGGCCTCGCATGAGGACGGGCAAACACTTTGCCGGCGTTGCTCTGGGTGCGACGGCCATCCTTGCGGCGGGCACGGCAGGCGCCCAGGAAATCACCATCGGTCTCGGCGAGGACGGCAGCCTCACCGCCCGCGGGTTGCAGCTTATCCTGCTGATCACGGTCCTGAGCCTGGCGCCCGGGATCGCGGTCATGATCACGTGCTTTCCGTTCCTCGTCACCGTTCTCTCGATCCTGCGCCAAGGGCTGGGGCTGCAGCAGTCCCCGCCGAACATGCTGATCGTGAGCCTTGCGCTCTTTCTCACATGGTACATCATGGAGCCTGTCTTCGCGGCGGCCTGGGCCGACGGAATAGAGCCAATGATCGACGGCCGGATGGCGCTCGAGCCCGCCTTCGGCGCGGCGCTCGATCCTTTCCGCGGCTTCATGGTCAATCGCGTGGATGGCGGCACGCTGGCCGCGATGGCGGATCTGCGCGGCGAACCCGCGGACACCGCCCCCGAGGCGATGCCGCTTTCGGTGCTCGTGCCCAGCTTCATGCTTTCCGAGATCGCCCGCGCCTTTCAGATCGGGTTCCTGATCTTCCTGCCGTTCCTCGTCATCGACCTGGTCGTGGCGGCTGTTCTGATGTCGATCGGGATGATGATGGTGCCTCCGGCGATCGTTGCCCTGCCGTTCAAGCTGGCCTTCTTCGTGGTCGCGGACGGCTGGAGTCTTCTCGCGGACGCCCTTGTCCGGAGCTACATGTAGCGCGAGCCGCGCACCGTGTCAGCGCCCTGATCCGCAACCGCTGCATCCTCGCGGCATTCCGCCTGCGATCAGAGACCCGCGCCCGGCCGGGCGCAGCGCAAAGGCGGCATCGCGCTTTGCCATCGCTGCGCGGAAGACGCAGGACGACGAAAGGCGCAGGGCGGGACGATCCCGCGCCGAGGGCTCCGAGCCGGGAAACGGCACCTCGACGGGTTCGAGCCCGGGTTGACCGGGTCGGGGTATGCCCCGAGGCGTCGCTGGCAGGATTGCCCCGGTCAACGGCAGATACGAGGGGTGCGGCCTCTGCATGGAGCTCTGCAGGGATCGCCGGCGCGCATGAGCGCGTTGTCGCGCAACGGCCTTTGGAGAGGGCAGAGGGTCCTGCGCCCAGTCCTGCGCGGGCGAGGCCCCCGATCGCCCGCGCCCTCGCGCGACCGCCGGGGCCCGTGGCCTCACCGGACGACGAATTCCGCGTGCAGCGCGCCGGCCGCCTTGATGCTCTTGAGGATGTCGATCATGTCGCGCGGGGAGACACCCAGCGCATTGAGCCCCGCGACCACCTCCGACAGCGAGGTGCCCTCTGGCAACTCGGCAAGGCCCACGCCCTCTTCTTCCTCGAGATCGACGTCCGTGCGCGGCACGACCACCGTCTCGCCTCCCGCGAAGGGGTTCGGCTGCACGGCGAGCGGCGTCTCCGCGATCCGCAGCGTGAGCCCGCCCTGGGCCACCGCCACGCGGGAAATGCGGACGTCCTCGCCCATCACGATCGTGCCCGAACGCTGGTCGACCACGATCCGCGCACGGCGCTCCGGCAGCACGGCGATATTCTCGACCCGGCCGAGCGCATGCGCCGGCGATCGCGCACCGGTGCGTCCGATGTCGAGCCGCACGGTGCCGCTGTCGAGCATCACGGCCACCTCGCGGCCGAAGTCGCGGTTGATCGCCGCCTCGATCCGGCCCGCCGTGGTGAAATCGGGCTCTCTCAAGGCAAGCCGCACGCTGCGCAGGTCGCCGAAGTCGAAGGGCACCTCGCGCTCCACGCGCGCGCCGGCAGGGATCGAGCCCGAGGTGGGCACGCCCTGCACCACCTGCGCGGCATCGCCCTCGGCGCTGGCGCCGCCGGCAATCACCGTGCCCTGCGCCACCGCGTAGATCTCGCCGTCCGCTGCGTTGAGCGGCGTCATGACCAGCGTGCCGCCCAGGAGGCTCTTGGCATCGCCGATCGCCGAGACGGTCACATCTATCCGTCCGCCCGCCCGCGCGAAGGGCGGCAGTTCCGCGGTGACCAAGACGGCTGCGACATTGCGCGGGCGAAACTGCTCTCCCGAGACATTGACGCCAAGCCGCTCGAGGATGTTCGTCATGATCTCTTCGGTGAAAGGGGCGTTGCGCAGCCCGTCCCCCGTACCGTTGAGCCCGATGACAAGACCGTAGCCCACCAGATCGTTGCCCCGAACTCCGTCGAATTCCACCAGGTCCTTGATCCTGACCGGGCTGGCAGCCACCATTCCGGACAGAAGGCACAGCAGGAGCGCCACGCCCGCGCGCGCCGCGGCCCTCACCGAAGCTGCTCCAGAAGGGTGAGCCGGGACAGGCGCACCGTGACGGCGTAGAGACTCTCAAGCTTGTGGCCCAGCGCCTCGACGCGCGTTGCCGCCTCGTATTCGTCGACGCCGACGAGCGCGGCGCGGGCCATTTCGGCGCCGGCGCGCACCGCCTGCAGCCGCACGCCCGCCTGCTCGATGCGCGCCTCCTTCGTCCCCAGCGCGGCCCGCAACTCGGTCATCGGGTCGCGCACGGCCATCGCGTCGGCCGCCGCCGCGCCGAAGAGCGCGCGGCTCGTGGCCTCGGGCAGGTCCAGCGCGGGATCGGCGGCGAGAGCGCCCAGCGCAGCGGCCGCCAGGACCCCCCGCAGGGTCGGGTCGTCGGCCCGCAGGTCGAGCGCGACCGTCTCGGCCTGCCCCAGGGGGACCGCCGCCGCCGGTTCGGTCGCTCCGAGGTATCCCGCCGTCTCGAAACCGCCGCCGGGCGCGAACCAGTCGCGCACGAGACCCGCGATGGTGGCAGCGTCGGTCTCGCCGCCGATGGCGGCGCGCAGGTCGTCCAGCATGTCCTCCGCGGGCGCAATGGCCGGTCCGCCCACCGCCCCGCCGGCGAAGAGGCTGCGCCCGGCCGCCGAGGTGTTGAGCGCCGCCACGGCCGCCCCGAAGGCGTCGCGCGCTTCACCGGTCGCGGCGGCGATCTCCGCGGGCACTCCGGCGCTCGCGGCATTGCGAAGGGTCGCCCCGAGCGGCTCCAGCCGCGACTGGATGCTCTCGAGGGCGGTCTGCATCGCGGCCGCGCGCGACGCCGCCTCTGCCTGCAGCCGACGGAGGGGGGCGGTCATGGCAAGATCCCGCTCCAGGGCCGCGAGCCGCGCGGTATCACCGCCAAGATGGCGGACGAGATCGGCGGCGCGGCCGGTCGCCACTTCCTGACTGCGGTCGGCAAGGTCGGCCTTGAGGCGTGCTGCGTGGCTGCGCAGCGTCAGGGACTGGGCCATGTCGCCCAGGCGCGGGGCATTGAGGGTCATAGTCTCACCAGCGTGTCCATCATTTCGTCGATCGTACGGATCATCCGTGCGTTGGCGCCGTAGAGCTGCTCGATGACGAGCAGGCTCTGCATCTCGGCGTCGGTGTCCACGCCGCGGCGCGCCTCGGCAGCGGTGAGCTGGGCGTGCCTGGCCGCGGCGTGGCTCTGGCGGGCCTCGGCATCCTGCAACCGGCCGGCCGCCTGGCCCGCGAGATCGGCTGCCAGTGCGGCGAGGCCACGTGGCGCGGGGCCGAAACCGCCCGAGGCCGGCGCGCGCGCCTCGGCGAGGGTCGTGCGCATCGCCTCAAGCAGGCCGCTGCCGCCCGGCGTCCCAGGCCCCGCCGCACCCAGGCCGTCGCGCAGCCGCCAGGCCGCGCCGCCGGCGTCGGGACGCACCGAATCGTTCACGGCGATCCGCGCCGAAAGGCCGCTCTCGCCAGCGGGCGTGAAGGCGGCGCCAGCATCGGTGAAAAGGGCGGGTGTGCCCGGCGCGCGGGTCGCGTCGGGAATGCCCTCGAGGCGCTCCACCAGATCGCGCGCCAGGGCATCCAGTCCGGTCTGTGCAGACACCGCCAGATCGTCACGCACAGCGAACATGCCTTCCATGCGACCGCCGGCGATGGCGGAGGGTGCCGCGGCGCGTCCGTCGATCGTGAGACCCGACAGCGCACCGACCGCCATCGTCATGCCGGGCGTGATGACCGGCGACCGATCGAACCCTATCGTCACGGGTGTGCCGTCGAGCATCGCCGCACCGCCGGCTGTATAGAGCGCGACCGCGCCGCCGCGGCGTGCGACCTCGCGCAGCGGAACGATCTCCGAGAGCGCATCGATCTCGCGCTGACGACGGTCGAGGAGCCCGGCGATATCCTCGCCCCGGGCGGTGGCAGCGGCCACGGCGCGGTTGAGTCCCTGGACGCGCGCCAATCCGGCATTGAGCCGGTCCACCATGTCGCCGATCGCGGCGTCGGCCCCGGTCCGCTGCGCCTGCACCTCGGCGGAGGCGGCGCGCAGACCGGCGGCAAGGCGCTCGGCGGCATCGACCGCGCCCTCCAGGCGTTGCGGCGCGGACGGATCGCCGGCAGCATAGGTCAGCGCGGCCTCGAAGCCGGTGATACGCGCGGAGAGCGCGCCAGGGTCGTCCGGCGCGCCCAGGATCTCCCCAAGCCGCGTCAGGAAGTCGGCCTGTGCTTGCGCGTCCCCCAGGGCAGCATCCGCACGGCGCCGGTCGCCCAGCAGCGCAGGATCGACATCGCGCTCTACGCCCACGACCTGCACGCCGCCGACGTCGTCGCCGGCGCGCGCGGAGAGGGCGAGGGATCGCGCAGCAAAGCCGGGGGTCAGCGCGTTGGCAATGTTGGAAGAGACGACATCGGCGGCGCGTGTGGCCGCGGCAAGGCCCGACAGGGCGGTATGCAGCGAGGCGCTCAGGCTCATGATTCAGCTCCCGGTGCGCGCGATCAGCGCTTGAGGTTGGTGGTTTCCTGCAGCATCTCGTCCACCGTCTGGATCACCTTCGCGCTGGACGAATAGGCGCGCTGCGTACGGATCATGTCGGTCAGTTCGCGCGCCACGTCGGTCGCCGACTCCTCGAGCGCATTGGAGACGATGTCGCCGGTGGGACCGTCGCCGGCGTCCCACAGGAAATAGGATCCGCTGTCGGGCGAGGGCAGATAGGTCTGCTCGTCGAGCGAGATCATGCCGTTGGGATTGGGCAGGTCTGCCAGCGGGATCTGATAGAGTCGGCGCGAGAAGCCGGTGTCGAAGACCGCCGAGACATAGCCGCTTTCGTCGACCGCGATCTCCGTCATGTTGCCGACGGGAAAGCCGTCCTTGTCGATCGCGAGCGGGGCGAAGGCGCTGGACAGTTGGGTGACGCCATCTCGGTCGCCGGGCATGCCTATGTCGATCTCGACCGGCCCGCCGGCGACATTCACGCCGAGCAGGCCGGTGGCAGGATCGTAGGGACCGCCGGTGAGGGTCGTGACCGTGTCGAGCGTGCCGCCTTCGCTGCGGCTGTCGTCGAAGGTGAGGAGGTATTCGCCGACCACCGTGGTGGTTGCGGCGTCGGTGATGGTCATCGTCCATTCGTTGGAAGACCCCGCGCCGGGGACGGTCGGGGTAAAGTCGAATTCCAGGTTCTCCGAGGCGCCGAGGTTGTCGAAATATTCCACCGACAGGGTCTGCCGGGCGCCCGAAGCGCCTGCCTGCGTCTCCCCCGCGGGCAGGTTGAGGCCCAGGCTCATGCGCGTCGTTGGCTCGCCGAAGAACTGGTTGGCGTTGATCTGCACCGGCTGCAGTCCGTCCGCCGTGTCGCGCGGGAAGGTGGGAATGGAGCCGTCGGGATTGGCCGGCCAGCCCATCAGGACATGACCCGACGAACTGCGAAGATAGCCCTCCGCGTCCGTGCGGAACGACCCCGTAGTGCCCAGCAGCATCGGCGGCTGTCCGCCCTGCGCGATGTCCGCCTCGCGCGCCACCGGGAGAAAGCCGCGGCCGCGCACGACGAGATCGGTGGAGTTGTCGGTACCGACCACCGCCCCGCGTTCGTCGATCAGGCGGACGTTGGTGGCGCGCACGCCGCCCGCGGCATAGCCGCGCCCCGAATTCGACAGCACCAGCGACTGGAAGTCCGTCTGCGAGCGCTTGTAGCCGTAGGTCGATGCGTTGGCGACGTTGTCGGAAATGCTGGCCAGGCGGCTGCCATAGGCCATCAGCGCCGCGATGCCGGCGTTGAGCGAGGAGGAGATCGTCATGGACACGCCTTTCTGCTGTCGGAAGCGGGAGACGCCCCAGCGGTATCGCCGGACGCTTAAGAGCGCCCTAACAGCTAAAATGCGTGCGACGCGGTGCGCGCGGCAGCCTGCGTCAGCCGCCCTTTTGCCGCAGGAAGACGATCTCGAACCGGTCGTTGCGCTCCGCCATCGGGTCGGCCGTTGCCGGGCGCCTGTCCGCATGGCCGGTGACGCGATGCACGCGACGCGCAGGCAGCCCCGTCGCTTCAAGCAGGCGGCGCAGTCCCTGCGCGCGCGCGGCGCTGTCTTCCCAGGAGGTGTTCGCGGCGAGCACGACGGGTCGGGCACGGACGTGCGCCTCGACCGAGACGGAATTCTCCACGATACCGGATGCCCGCGCCACGACCCCCGCAAGGCCGCGCAGCAGCTCTGTGGGGCCAGCCGCGTCCCACAGAGGTGCGCCTGGCAACGAGAACAGCTCGACGATCAGCCCCTGATCGGTCACCCGCGTCACGATGTGCCGCATCTGATCGTCGTCCGCCAGGCTTTCGCCTGTGCGGCCGCGCAGAGCCTCCTCGAGCGCGTCCAGCCCGGCGTCGTCGCGCGGGCGCGCGTGGTCAGACATCACCGGATCCGGGAGGCCGTCGGACGCGCGCCGGTCCGCGTTTTCGCTCAGGACCCCGCCACCTGCCGACCGGGAGCGCAGGGACTCGGCAAAGGCGCTGTGCCCTGACAGGGGCCCGTCGCCGCCGCCCGAATCCCTGGCGATCGGGATCGACGGACTGAAATAGTCCGCGATTCCCTTGCGCTGTTGTTCCGTCGTCGCGTTCAGCAGCCACATCAGCATGAAGAAGGCCATCATGGCCGTCACGAAATCGGCATAGGCGACCTTCCAGGCGCCGCCGTGATGCGCATGCGCGTCCTTCTGACGCCGCTTCTTCCTGATGATGACCGGCGCGACATTGCTGTCGGTCGCCATGTCTCACCCACAATTTCTCACCCGGGGTCCGTGTTAGCCGCACCGCATTGAGCAGACGTTAACGCGGGCGCCGAACTCGTGCCCCGGGTGCAACGCACGGCGCTGCCGCGCGCCGGCAAAGTGGACTTGACGGCACAACTGGCCTAGCACGGCAAGGAAGGGACAGGAGAGGGTCCGGATGACCAAACGCGTGCCCCGCAGAATCTCGTCGCGTCGTCCAGTTCTGACAGGCGGATATCTTGGAGCCTGTCTTGCCGTCCTCTTCGCCGGCACAGCCGCAGCGCAGGATTCCCGCAGCGAAAGCTTCAACCTCTACGGGGTTCCCGGCCTTGTCGACATGCCAAGCGCGGGCGTCATGCCCGATGGCACCCTGTCGACGACGCTTGGTTATTTCGGGGGCAATGCCCGCACAACGCTTCGGTTCCAGATCACGCCGCGGCTGTCCGGCGCCTTCCGATACGCGTCGATCGCGGACTTCTATCCGGGGGACTGGACGGCTTCGCGCTATTACGACCGCAGCTTCGACCTGCGCTACCAGATCCTGACCGAAGGGCGGTACCGCCCTTCCGTCGTCGCGGGGCTGCAGGATTTCATTGGCACCGGGCTCTACGGGGGCGAATACATCGTCGCGACCAAGGCGATGACACCGGCGCTGAGGGTCACCGGCGGGCTTGGCTGGGGGCGTCTGGGGAGCCGCAACCCGCTGGGCACGCTTGGCAAACGGGCGGACGAGGTGCTGGGGGAAGGCGGCCTGCCCACCTATGACCGCTGGTTCCGCGGAGACGTCGCGGCCTTCGGCGGCGTCGAATGGTCGCCGACCCGCCGCCTGACCTTCACCGCCGAGTATTCTTCGGACGACTACCGACACGAGCGGCGCGACGGCACCTTCCGCGGTTCCTCCCCGTGGAACTTCGGACTCGACTACCGTTTCGACAACGGCATCCAGCTGTCGCTCTATCACCTCTACGGCGAAGAGGTCGGCGCACAGGTCACGTTCCATTTCAATCCACGCCGTGCCGGAACGCCGGGCGGGCTGGAGCCCGGCCCCGTGCCTGTCGCGGTGCGCCCGCCGGCCGGCGCGGAAGAGCTGGGATGGACCACCGAGCCGGCCACACAGACCCGGGCGCGCGCGACGCTGGCGCAGACGATGGCCCGCGACAACCTGGTCTTCGAGGGGATGAAACTGGAGCCGCGCCGCGCCACGGTGCGGATGCGCAACCCGACCTATGGCGCGGTTTCGCAGGCGATCGGGCGCACCGCGCGGGCGATGACGCGGACGCTGCCGGAGTCTGTCGAGGAATTCGTGATCGTTCCCGTCGAGAACGGCATGCCGCTGAGCAAGGTCACGATACGGCGCGGCGACCTGGAACAGCTGGAGAACGAGGCCGCGGCCGAGATGCTGGCGCGGGCCCGGATCGAAGACGCATGGCGCGCGGCACCGGCGGCGGATCCCGATCTCTATCCGCGGTTCGCCTGGTCCGTCGGCCCCTATCTGGCTCTGAGCGTCTTCGATCCGGACAATCCGGTCCGCGCGGATATCGGCGCGCGGTTCGAGGCGGAATACCGGCTCTCGCCCGGGCTGGTTCTCGCCGGCTCGGTGACCAAGAAAGCCGGCGGAAACCTCGACTCGGTGACCCGGCAGGGCACCTCCGGCCTGCCCTATGTCCGCACAAACCTGCGCCGCTACACGATCGAGGGCGATCCCGCGATCGAGTATCTGACCCTCGCGCACCATGGCCGGCCTGGGCGCGACCTCTACAGCCGCGTTACGGCAGGCTATCTGGAGAAGATGTATGCCGGCGTCTCCAGCGAACTGCTCTGGAAGCCCGTGGACAGCCGCCTCGCGGTCGGGGCCGAGGTGAATTACGTCCAGCCACGGGATTTCGACCAGCTTTTCGGGTTGCGCGACAGGGATACGCCCGGCGGCACGATCCCCACGGTGAATGGTCACCTCTCGGCCTACTACGACCTTGGCAGCGGCTTTCACGGACAGCTCGACGTCGGCCGCTATCTTGCCGGCGACTGGGGCGCGACCGTGTCCCTGGACCGGGAGTTCGGCAACGGATGGCGGGTCGGCGCCTACGCGACCTTCACCGACGTGCCTTTCGACGATTTCGGAGAGGGCTCCTTCGACAAGGGGATCCGGATCACCATCCCGCTCAGCAGTGTCACGAACGCGCCCACACGCGCCTCCAACACGATCCGCATACAGTCGCTCACCCGCGACGGTGGCGCCCGTCTGAACGTGCGCGACCGGCTCTACGACACGGTGCGTGACTATCACGGCCCGGAAGTGGCCAAGACCTGGGGGAGATTCTGGAGATGAGCGGGGGGCGCAAGCTTGCAGTTCTGGGCGCCGCCGCGCTGGTGGCGCTCACGCTCGGGGGCTGCGGGTCGGGCACCGAGTCGGCCGACCGCGCGAAGGCCTTTCAACGGGTCCTGCAGGGTGTCATCGAGCAGCGGACCGGCGGGCCGCCGCCCACGGTCGGCCCCGAACAGATCAGCGCGGCAGTCCGGGAGACGGACCAGCCGCTGCTCTATGCGCGCTTCAGCGTGACAGGAAACTCCGCGATCATGATCGGGATCGAGGACAACGGTCCCTACACGACCTTCGCCACCGGCGCGCGGCAGACGATCACGCTGCGCGATGGATTCCTCACGGCAACCCGCGGAATGGGCGGCGACCTGATGTCCGTCGACATCGACGCCGTGCGCGCGCTGATCTCCGCCCGCCGTGCCGGCCAGGCAACGCGGATCATGCGCTTTCTCAACGCCGAGGATGCGACCTACGAGGTGGTGCTCGATTGCCGCGTGACGCCGGGCGAGACGCGACGCGTGGAGGTCGGCGCGATCGCCACGACGGCCACCGAAGTCACGGAAAGCTGCACGGGTCGTCGCGGGCGGCAGTTCACCAACACATACATGATCGACCCGGACGGCCGGGCCGTCGTCTCGAGCCAGTGGGGAAGCGATCTGCTGGCCCAGGTGGATCTTCGGGTCCTGCGGTTCTGATCGCGGCAATCGCGTCACCGGGCGCGCGCGCCCGGACACCGGGCAGCCGGAGCGGCGGTCACTCGTTGATGGTCGTCGATCGGGGGGTCAGATCGCATTTCTCGATCCAGCGCCACACCAGCGATGCCGCAGCCCCCGCGTCCTGCGCCTCGATCGCCTTGCGAAGGTCCTGAAGCGCGCTTGCCATTTCCAGTTCGGACAGGTGGTTTTCCTGCGCGCGGAGGATCTTTGGGTGCGGCGTGGTGAGCATGTCGCTTCCGATCAGCAGCTCCTCGCTCAGCTTCTCGCCGTCCCGCAGGCCGATGAACTCGATCGCGATGTCGCCGTCGGGATTGTCCGGTCCGCGCACTGTGTAGCCCGCCCCCTCGATCATCTGCCGCGCGACCTGCTGGATCGCGACGGGCGAGCCCATGTCCAGCACGAAGACATCGCCGCCCCGCGAATAGCATCCGGCGAGCAGGACAAGGCGCACCGCCTCGGCCACCGTCATGAAGTAGCGCGTCACGTCGGCGTGTGTGACGGTGACGGGACCGCCGCGGGCGATCTGTTCCTCGAAGATCGGAATGACGGATCCCGACGAGCCGAGCACGTTGCCGAAGCGCACCATGGAGAAGCGCGTGCCGCCGGATCGTGTCGCCAGATCCTGGACGATCAGTTCCGCAAACCGTTTGGAGGCGCCCATTATTCCCCTGGGACGGACCGCCTTGTCGGACGAGATCAGGATGAAGCGTTCCACGCCCGCGTCACGGGCGGCATCGGCAACCTGCTTGGTGGCGAGCACGTTGTTGCGCAGGCCCTCGACGCTGTTCTTCTCCACCAGAACGACATGCTTGTAGGCCGCCGCATGCAGCACGACATCCACGTCGTTTTCCGACAGCACCCGCGTGACCAGCGGTTTGTCGCACACCGATCCAAGGACCGGCACGATCTCGACACCGGCCTCCATGTCGGCAAGCTCGCGCTCGACGTTGAAGAGCGACGGCTCGCTGTGATCGAGCAGCACGAGCCTGCGCGGCCCCGCTGCCACGACCTGGCGGCAGAGTTCGGCGCCGATCGATCCTCCGGCACCGGTGACCAGAACCGACCGTCCGCGATAGGTGTGCCTGACTTCCGGTAGCTCCTCTTCCATCCGGCTGCGGCCCAGTAGCTCGCCCAGTTCCGCCCGGGTCACGGGCCTGTGCTGCGCCTTGTCCAGCACGAGCTGCGCGAACGACGGCAGCGTCTGCACCTCGCAGCCGAGGTTGCGCAAGCGTCGGGAAATCCTGGCCTGCGCCGGCCGTCCGGCCGACGGCATGGCCAGCACGACGCGGTCGATCTCCTGCTCGCGCACGATCTGCGGCAACTGCAGCGGCGAATGCACCTTCAGCCCGGCGATCGTGAGGCTCTGCAGCGTGGGATTGTCATCGACGAAGGCGACGGGGAGCAGGGTGTCGTCGGTGCGCAGCGCGGTGGCCAGCTGCTGCCCGGTCTGGCCGGCGCCGTAGATCAGCACGCGCTTCCGCGCTTTCCCGGTGACATAGATCCAGAGGACGAAGGAGCGCAGGCCGAGCCGCCCCGCCACGGACAGGATCAGGAACATCATCCCGTGCAGGATGAACAGCTGGTCGGGCATGTTCCTGACAACGAGCAGGTTCATCACGACACCTGCGGCGCCCATGGCGGCGGCGACACCCGTGGTGCCGCGCAAGCCCTGCATCTCGTAGGCGTTGAGCTTGATGCGGTGCAGCCCGAGGTGCAGCGTCAGGCCCCCGCCCACCGCCACCATCGCGGCGAGAAAAGGCAGCCCTGCCACGAAATCGTCCCCCACCGGGACGTGACCGAGCAACAGCGCCTGCGCCAGAAGAAAGGCGACGACCATCGTGAGCAGGTCGACCGCGAGAAGGATTGCGCCTTTCTGCCGCCGGCTCAGCGTCGTGCAGAGTTCGTAAAGCATGCGCCGCCCCCAAAAGATCAATCAATCGCCGGCGAACGCTCGCCATCTTCGAATCTGCGGAGCCGCCACGCCGCGCGGGGCAAGGAATCCGGGGGCACAGCCTGATGTCCCCGCCCCAGGCACGCCGGGAAATCCAGCGAAACGAGTGGCCCACGAGGACGACACTAGTTTGCCATCTGCCGCAGGGGCAAGGACAAATTCTGCAACGGCGAAGGAAGGGCTGCTTCCTGCCTATTCCCGCGCCAGGCGTCGCGGTCGTGTGCGCCCAGGCAGGACGGGCAGGCGTTTCAGGATCGTGGCAAACATCAGCCACAGATCCGAACAGACGGACCGGCGTGCGGCATATATCCTGTCCAGTCGCGCCTTTCGCGGGACGCAACGCCGGGAATAGACGGCATCGGTTTCCGCCGCCGTCCGGCACGGCGCAAGCAGCCGCTCTTCCTCGGCGTGGTAGAGGACCGTGGCGAGGCCGGTGACTCCGGGTCGCGCGCGGAGCACCTCGGCATAAAGCTCCGGGAAGGCCTCGACATAGCGGCGCAGCGGCGGTCGCGGGCCGACGAAGCTCATGTCGCCGCGCAGCACGTTCCAGAGCTGCGGCAACTCGTCGAGGCGATGGCGGCGCAGGATCCGCCCCGTGGGCGTGATACGCGCCGTCTTGTCCCCTCCCGACACGCCGGAATCGTTCTCAGCCACGGTCATCGTGCGGAACTTCCACAGAAGGAACGGCCTTTGCGGCGACCTCATCCGCTCCGAGAGGTACAGCACCGGTCGGCCGTCCCGTAGCAGCACAACCAGCGCGACTGCCGCGATCAGGGGCGCAAGCAGCAGGCCCAGACCCAGAGCGATCACGATGTCGAAGGTCCGTTTCGCCGGTGTCATACCGCCCGCCCTGTTGCCCGAAGGGCACCATGCCCGCCAGGGCCATGCAAATACCGCGTCGCTCTCTCTTGTGCGTCGCCCAGTTCTCGGGGCAAGTAAAGAGGGCTGTGTCGGGCCTGACACGACGGGGTCTGGCTGTCGCAGGGGCCTCCGGACCCTGCCGCCAGTAAGAACCGGAGGGTATCCGAGGTGCGCAACCGCCGTCGAGCGTTGCTTGTACTGACCGCCACGGTCGTTCTTGCAGCATGCAGCCTGCCGCGCGGGGCGGCACTTCAGTCGGAAATCCTCCGCGAGGAGAACGCCGACATTCCAAGCTTCGAAGTGATTCCGGTGACCCGCGACATCGTGCCGGTGCTGGCCGACTGGCCCGTCACCGGATGGAGCGGAAGCTATCGCTGGCTCGCCGCGGGCCGCGGCCCTGGATCGCCGATCATCCGGCGCGCCGACATGGTGAACCTCGTGATCTGGGATAGCCAGGACAACTCGCTGCTGACCACGCCGGGGCAGAAGAACATCGTGCTCGAACCCATGGAGGTCTCGGCGTCGGGCACGATCTTCGTGCCCTATGTGGGCGAGGTGGTGGTCTCCGGCGCGACGCCGCAGGAGGCGCGCGCCCGCGTGCAGGACGCGCTTGTCGACATCGTGCCGTCGGCGCAGGTGCAGCTGTCCATCGAACAGGGCGCGGAAAACTCGGTCGACCTGGTATCCGGTGTCGCGTCGCCGGGCAGCTATCCGCTGCCCTCGCGCGACTACACGATCCTCAGCGCCCTGGCCGCGGGCGGCGGCATCATCGGAAGCCTGGAAAACCCGCTGGTGCGGCTCATCCGCGGCTCCGACGCCTACGAGATCCGGGCGGACCGTCTCTTCGCCGATGCGTCGCACAACGTGTTGCTGCAGGGCGGTGACAAGATCGTGGTGCAGGAGGACGACCGCCATTTCACGGCGCTGGGTGCTGCCGGCACCGAGGACCTGATACCCTTCCCGGCCGAGGAGTTGAGCGCGCTCGAAGCCGTCTCTCTCATGGGGGGCCTGTCGGACCAGCGGGCCGATCCCGAAGGCGTGCTGGTGCTGCGCGAATTCCCCCCCGAGGTCGTCGGCAAATCTCCGGGGCCGACGCATCCGCAGGTGATCTTCACCTTCAATCTCACTACCGCCGACGGCCTTTTTGCCGCGCGCAACTTCCAGATCAATCCAGGTGATACCGTGCTGGCGACCGAGTCGCCGGTCACCAAGGCGCAGACGATCTTCGATCTGTTCGGATCCATCTTCGGCCTGACACGGCAGGCGACCATCGTCGCGGAGTAGACGGCTACAGGCCAAAAAACAACGCCGCCGTCCATAACGGGCGGCGGCGCTTCCGATCGGTCAGGCGCGGACAGGATCAGCTTCCGCCAGCGTCCTCGTGCGGGGCAACCTCCAGCAGGTAGGCGTAGAGGTCCGCGGCGCCCTCGCGGAGCCGGAAGGTCATCTTGGACCTGGCGCCGCTGTCGCCGGTATATTCGCGAAGGAAGCCCTGCGGATCTTCGGTGTAGGCGACGAAGTTCTCCTCGGTCCATTCGAGGTCCATCTCCGCCGCGTCGAGGATGCCATCGCCATAGCGGAACCCTTCGACCTGTGCAGCGGGGCCGCCCGCGACACCCCAGAGGTTCGGGCCGACCTGGCCGCCGCGCTGGATCATCTCGCCGTCGGGGCTCTGGATCATGTGGCAGGCGGCGCAGCGGTTGTACAGGTTTTCGCCCGCTTCGGGATCGCCGGCATCCTGCGCGAACACGGGCGCCGCGAAGGACGCGGCAAACAGAAGGGTCGTGGCTCTCAGAGTCATGGCTCTCTCCTCCGGGGTTGGATCGATCGCACAGTTTAGCGCAGGCCGCATGAAGTCAACATGTCCGGCATGCCTTGGTATCATTCCGGGCCTTGCACCTTGCACGGCGGCAGCGCAAGGGGGCCTGATGGGCTATCTCCGCTTTCTGCGCGCCAATGCGCCCTGGCTCGCCGCAGGCGTTCTGCTGGCCTTCCTGTCGAGCTTCGGACAGACCTTCTTCATCGCCGTCTTCGCAGGCGAGATCCGGGCGGAGTTCGGCCTTTCGCACGGGGCCTGGGGGCTGATCTACACGGCCGGCACCGGCGCCTCCGCGCTGGCGATGCTGTTCGCCGGGGTCCTCACCGACCGCTTCCGCGCCCGGGCGCTCGGTGCCGCAGTGCTGGTGTTGCTGGCGGGCGCCTGTCTCTTCATGGCCGCGGTGCCGGCGCTCTGGGCGCTGCCTGTGGCGATCTTCCTGCTGCGTTTCGCCGGACAGGGCATGACCAGCCACATCGCCCTTGTCGCCATGGCGCGCTGGTTCGTGGCCACCCGCGGCCGCGCGCTGTCGACCGCCACGATGGGCTTCGCGGCGGGCGAGGCCTTCCTGCCGCTGATCTTCGTGTCGCTGCTGGTCGCCGCCGACTGGCGCACGCTCTGGGTGGTCGCCGCGGCGGTGGCGCTCGCCGGCATCCCGCTGCTGCTGGCACTTCTGCGGCGCGAACGGCTGCCGGCGGCGATGGCCGAAAGCAGCATGAGCCTTGGCATGGGCGCCGCACATTGGACGCGGGTGGGCGCGTTCCGCCACTGGCTCTTCTGGTGCATGGTGCCTGCGCTGCTTGGCCCGGCCGCCTTCAACACCGCCTTCTTCTTCCAGCAGGTTCATCTTGCCGAGGTGAAGGGGTGGCGCCATCTGGACCTGGTCGCGCTGTTCCCGGTCTACACCGGCACCTCGGTGGCGGCGATGCTGCTGTCGGGCTGGGCGCTCGACCGCTTCGGCACCGCGCGGCTGATGCCGTGGTTCCAGCTGCCGATGGTGGCGGCCTTCCTGCTGCTCGCTGCCGCGCCCACGCCTGCGCTGGCGCTGCCGGGCCTGGTCTTCATGGCGCTCACGACAGGGGCAAACGCGACCCTGCCCAACGCCTTCTGGGCCGAGTTCTACGGCACCCGCCACCTGGGCGCGATCAAGGCGATGGCGGCGGCGGTCATGGTGCTGGGCTCGGCCATCGGGCCGGGCGTGACTGGCACGCTGATCGACGCCGGCATCGGCATCGAGACGCAGTTCGTGGGCATCGCGGGCTATTTCCTGGTGGCCAGCGCGCTGATGGCCTACGGCGTGACCCGCGCCGCGCGCTCGCTGCCGCCGCGGCCGGCCTAGGGGCCCAGGCGCGCGTCCTGCACCTCCTTCAGGTCGGGGATCGCGTCGGCGGTTCCGGGCCGCGCCACCATCAGGGCGGCCGCCACCTGCGCCTGTCCGATCGCCTGCGCCATCGGCATCCCCCGGTCGAGCCCCGCAAGGACATACCCGGCAAAGGTATCGCCCGCGCCGGTGGTATCCACCGCCTCGACCCGCGGCGCGGCGAAGTCCCGCGCGCCGCCCGCGCCGTGCCAGCGGACGCCCTCCGCGCCCATCGTCACCAGCACGTCGGGCACGCCAAGGTCCGAGACCCGCCGCCCCAGCGCCGCCTCGAGCTGTGCGGCCTCCACCTCGTTCAGGATCAGCAGGTCCACGTCCTCCAGCACCGCGCCTACCGCCTGCGGATCGAAGGGGGCCGCGACATAGGCCGTGGAAAGCCCCAGCCGCTTGGCGGTGCCCAGCCAGGCAGCCTGCCCGTTCGTCTCGTTCTGCGCGACCGCCCGGTCGCCCACCCGCGCCTCGGCCAGCGCCGCGTCCCGCGCAGCTTCCGGAATCGCGACATTGGCACCCGGCCAGATCAGGATGCAGTTCTCGCCGTCCGGGTCCACCGCGATCACCGCGTGCCCCGTGACTTCGCCCACCTCCGCGATGTGCCGCGTGTCCACCCCGTATTCCAGAAGCCGCTCGACCGCCCAGCGCCCGTCCGGGCCCACGGCGCCCACATGCACCACCCGCGCCGCCGCGCGCGCCGCCGCGACCGACAGGTTCGCCCCCTTGCCGCCCAGCCCGCGCGTCAGGCTCCCGGCCGCCAGCGTCTCTCCCGGACCGGGCAGGCGCGGCACGCCATAGGCGAAATCGGCGTTGATCGAGCCCAGGTTCCAGATCGTCATCGTGCCCGGTCCTT
>NZ_JBKHAQ010000160.1:0-4555 GCF_046542825.1 Rhodosalinus sp.
TTGGTGCCCAAGGTGGGAGTCGAACCCACACGCCTTGCGGCGGGGGATTTTGAATCCCCTGCGTCTACCGTTCCGCCACTTGGGCCCTTCAGCAGGACTAGCGCCGGTGCGCCGCCGCGTCCAGTGCCTCGGGCGCTTGACCGGACAGCGCGCGCGTGGTCAACCGCTGCGACCACGGCAGGGGCAGGCAGGCATGATACGGGCGCTCTACGACTGGACGCTCTCCATGGCGGAGCATCCGCGCGCCCTGTGGGTGCTCGCTGTCGTGTCCTTTGCCGAAAGCTCGGTCTTTCCGATCCCGCCGGACGTGCTGATGATCCCGATGATCCTTGCCGCGCCGCACCGGGCCTGGCTGATCGCGGGGGTGGGGCTGCTGTCCTCCGTGCTGGGTGGGCTGGCGGGCTACGCCATCGGCGCCTTCGCCTACGAGTCGCTGGGCCGCCCGGTGCTGGAGGCGCTGGGCAAGGAAGAGGCGATGGCCGCCTTCAACGAGACCTTCAACGGCGTGGGTTTCTGGGCGGTGCTGGCGGCGGGCATCACGCCCTTTCCCTACAAGGTCATCACCATCATGTCGGGCTGGACCGGGCTGAACCTTGCCACCTTCCTGCTGACCTCGGTGCTGGCGCGGGGCTTGCGGTTCTTCGTGGTGGCGGCGCTGCTGCGTGCCTACGGCGCACCGATCCGTGATTTCATAGAGCGGCGGCTGGGGCTTATGTTCGTGCTGTTCCTGGCGCTCCTGATCGGGGGCTTCGCCATATTGAGGGTCTTGTGACGCGCAACGGGCTGATCCTGATCGCCGCCGGCGGATCGGCGGCAATGCTGGCGATGGCCTTCGCCTTCCAGCATCTGGGCGGGCTGGCGCCCTGCGCGCTCTGCCTGTGGCAGCGCTGGCCGCACGCCGCGGCGGTGGTGATCGGCGTGCTGGGGCTGGCCCTGCCGGGGGCGGCGCTGCCGCTTTTCGGGGCGGTCGCGGCGGGCGCCTCCGGCGGGATCGGGGGCTATCATCTTGGCGTGGAGCAGGGCTGGTGGGAGGGGCCTGCCACCTGCTCGGGCGGCAGCGAGGTCGGCGAGCTTTCGGTCGAGGAACTGACGGCGCAGATCATGGCCGCGCCGGTGGTGCGCTGCGACGAGGTCGCCTGGAGCCTTGCGGGCCTCAGCATGGCGGGGTGGAACGCGGTGCTGTCGCTTGCGCTGATGGCGATCTGGCTGGTGGCGGCGCTCCGGGCCTATCGGGTCTGAGCGCCTCCCTTGCGCCGCCTTCGGCGCAAGACTAAGTCTTTCAGCGACAATGGAAGCCGGAGAGCCTTGCCCATGCCGATGCAGGCGCAGGAGATCGAGCACCTGATCCGCGCGGCCTTTCCACAGGCGCGCATCACCATCACCGATCTCGCGGGGGACGGAAACCACTATGCGGCGGAAGTGATCGACGAGAGCTTTCGCGGCAAGAACAGGGTCCAGCAGCAACGCGCCGTCTATGCCGCACTGAAGGAAAAGATGGCCGGATCCCAGGGCGACCTTCATGCGCTGGCCCTGACGACCAAGGCCCCGGATTGAGGTTGCATGCTGGAATGGCTGCCATGGATCATCCTCGTGGGCTTCACGACCGTCTTCGTCCTTGTCGGCTTGCACGAGTTGAGACGCCGCCGGAACCTGGACGAGCCGGAGCCGCCGCGCGCGGCCTTCGAATTCGACGAGAGCGCGCCGAGCTACGAGGAACCGCCGGCGCCTGAGCCGGACGAGGCCGGAGAGGCGGAAACCGAAGGCAGGGCCGCGGAGCAGGACGATACCGATACGGGCGAGGGGCCCAGGGAAACCTAAGGACGAGAGGCGCAGATGAGCGACGCGAAGACCCGGATCGACGAGACGGTAAAGGCAAACGACGTCGTGCTCTACATGAAGGGCACCAAGTCGATGCCGCAGTGCGGCTTTTCCAGCCGCGTGGCCGGCGTTCTGAATTACATGGGCGTCGAGTTCACCGAAGTGAACGTGCTGGCGGACGAGGACATCCGGCAGGGCATCAAGGACTATTCGGACTGGCCGACCATTCCGCAGCTTTACGTCAAGGGCGAGTTCGTGGGCGGCTGCGACATCATCACCGAGATGACGCTGTCGGGCGAACTGGACCAGCTCTTCGACGAGAAGGGCGTGACCTACGACAAGGCCGCTGCGGAAAAGATCCGCGAAGCCAACGCCTGAAGCTTACTGCGCGGCGGCGCGCCACTGCGCCCAGTCCTCGGGCGTATCGAGGTCGATCAGCGCGCGCCGCTCCGGCAGGGCGAGCCGGCGCAGCCGGTCGGGGTGCGCCGCGATAACCGCGCGTCCCCCCCGGTCGCCGCGCACCCTTGCCAGTTCTGACAGAAGATCGGCGGGAAAGATCACCGGGTGCCCGGGCGTCCCGTCCTCTCCGGTTGCCTGCCAGATTCCGGGGGCGGCGCGAAAGGCGTCGATCAGTGTGCGCAGGTCCGGGGCGTCGATCTCCGGCATGTCGGCCGGCAGGATCATCACGCCAGCCAGCCGCGCGGGCATTGCCGCCAGTCCCGCGCGCAGCGAGGCGGCCATGCCCTCCGACCGGTCGTGCACCTGAACCCAGTCCACGTCCAGATCCTCGATCGCGCGGTGCCGGGGGCCGTCCGGTCCCGGCAGGGCGATACAGACGACGGGCGTTGCCTCCCGTGCCCGCGCGGCGATCAGCGACAGCAGCGGAAAGCCCAGCACCGGCTCGAGCAGCTTGTCACGCCCTCCCATGCGGGACGAAGATCCCGCGGCGGGAATGAGGATTCCCACGTCCGACATTGCCGCGCTCCCGTGTCGCGCACCCTCTGCGCGGCTTCGCCACGCCTTCCCCTGCGGCAGCATGGCGCAAGCCGGCCCGTCGGGCAAGCGTCTCAGCCGCGCAGGCGCGCGCCCTCGGGGTCGAAGAGCGGCGTGTCCAGCATCCGTGCGGGCCGCATCTCGCCCAGGATCTCGATCTCGACCTCGAGGCCCGGCTGCGCCACTTCGGTCGGGATCAGGCCCAACGCCACGGCCTTGTCGGCGAAATGCGAATAGCCGCCGGAGGTGCAGAAGCCCCTGACCGCGCCACCGATCCAGATGGGTTCATAGGCGTGCACATCCGCGTCCAGCGTATCGACCTCGAAGGGCCTGAGGGTCCGCGCGGCGCCCGCCGCGCGCTCGCGCTCGGCGGCCGCGCGGCCCACGAAATCCACGTTCTTCTTCCACGAGATGAAGCGGTCGAGGCCCGTCTCGGCCGCCGTGTAGTCGGGCGAGAACTCGCGCCCCCAGGCGCCGAAGAACCGATCGAGCCGCAGCGACATCATGGCCCGCATCCCGAAGGGCTTCATCCCGTGCGGCTGGCCCGCCTCCCACAGCGTGCTCCAGAGCGCGCGCTGCACCATCGGATCGCAGAAGATCTCGTAGCCCAGATCGCCGGTGTAGCTGACCCGCTGCACGAGGCAGTCCGCCATGCCCACGGTCAGGCTGCGGACGTCGAGAAACCGCATGTCCGAAATGTCGGTCCGTGTCACGCTTTGCAACACCTCGCGCGCCGCCGGTCCCACGATCTGGAAGCCGGTCACGCGGTCCGAGACGTTCTCGATCACCACGCCGTCCTCGGCATTGGCGAGGAACCAGCGCATGTGGAACGCCTGTGCGCCGTAGCTCGCCGTCAGCTGGAAGGTCTCGTCGTCCAGGCAGGAGACGGTGAAATCGCCCCAGAGCCGCCCCTTGGGCGAGAGCATCGGTGTCAGCGCCAGGCGTCCCGGCGCGGGGATGCGCCCCGCCATGATCCGGTCGAGCCAGGCGCGCGCCCCGGGTCCAGTCACGCGATACTTGCCGAAGTTGTGGGTCTCGTTGATGCCCACGCCCTCGCGCACCGCGCGCACCTCGCGCTTCGTCGCCTCCCAGGCGTTCGATCGACGGAAGCTCGGCGTCTCGAAGCGCGGCTCATCCCCTTGCGCGAAGTAGTTGACGACCTCCAGGCCATACTGGTGCCCCCAGACGGCGCCCATCCGGTCGAAGATGTCGTACATCGGCGTCTGTCGGAAGGGGCGCGCAGCGGGCAGTTCCTCGTTCGGATAGGCCACAGAGAAGCGCTTCTGATAGTTCTCGATCACTTTGGGCCGCGTGTAGCCCGGCGTGATCCAGTCGCCGTAGCGGGCGCAGTCCATGGCGAAGGTGTCGCGCTCGCATTCCCCCTCGACCATCCACTGCGCCAGCATCAGCCCCACGCCGCCGCCCTGGGAAAAGCCCGCCATCACGCCGCAGGCCGACCAGTAGTTGCGCATCCCCGGCACCGGGCCCACCAGCGGGTTGCCGTCGGGGGCGAAGGTGAAGGGGCCGTGGATGACCGATTTCACGCCCGCGCGCTCCAGCACCGGGAAGCGGCGGTAGGCGAAGGCGATCGACTCCTCGATCTTGTCCAGATCGTCGGGCAGCAACTCGTGCCCGAAGTCCCAGGGCGTGCCGTCCACCGCCCAGGGCTTGGCGCTCTGCTCGTAGAAGCCGATGCAGAGGCCGCGCCCCTCCTGCCGCAGGTAGCTCTCGCCGGCGGGGTCCA
>NZ_JBKHAQ010000161.1:0-4536 GCF_046542825.1 Rhodosalinus sp.
TCGCGCGGATCATCGAGGGCGAGAGCCTGCTGAACGACGCCGCGGCCATCGCGCTCTTCGGCCTGTTCATGGGCTTCGTGATGCTGGGGATGCCCGATCCCGACCTGGGCGCGGCGCTGTCCCGGTTTCCCCTCCTGATCGCCGGCGGCGCCTTCACCGGCTGGCTGGCGGCGCGGATGGCGGTCTGGGTGATGGCGCTCTTCCGCCGGCACGAGCTGGCGCAGATCTCGATCTCGATCGCGCTGCCTTACCTCGCCTATATCGGGGCGGAGCAGAGCATCGGCGCCTCGGGTGTCATCGCCGTGGTGGCCGCGGGGCTGACGCTGAACCTGACCGGACCGGGGCGCCTGCCGCCGCAGGCCTGGGCGAACCTGCGCGAGGTCTGGGACCTTCTGGCGCATTGGGCCGGGGCGCTGATCTTCATCCTCGCGGCGCTGCTGATCCCGCGACTGCTGGAGGAGGTGCGCGTCGGGGATTTCGTCCTGGTCGGCGTGGTGATCCTCGCCGCGATCGCGGCGCGGGCGGTGATCCTGTTCGGGCTCCTGCCGCTCCTGACCGCGCTGAAGCTCTCGCCCGCGGTGGAAGGAACCTACCGCGTCGCGATCCTCTGGGGCGGGCTGCGGGGCGCAGTCACGCTCGCGCTGGCGCTTGCCGTGAGCGAAAGCTTCCGCGTGCCGGACGACATCAGCCGCATCGCGGGGATCCTCGCCACCGGCTTCACGCTCTTCACCCTGATCGTGCAGGGCACGACGCTGCGGCTCGTGATCGCGCGGCTCGGGCTCGACCGGCTGTCGCCCATCGACGAGGCGCTGTCGCGGCAGGTGGTCGCCGTCGCTCTGCAGACCGTGCGCGAGGACGTGGCGCGCACCACCGAGAACTACGAGCTGAACCACGACACGGTGCGCGCCGAGGCCAAGCGTTTCGGCGAGCGGCTGGATGCGGCGGTGAAGTCGGCCGAGGCCAGCGCCGACATCCTCGACCGCGACCGGGTCACGCTGGGCCTGATCGCGCTGGCGGGCCACGAGCGCGACACGATCATTGCCCGCGTGCGGGAGCGCACGATCTCGTCGCGGATGGCCGAACAGGTGCTGTCGGATGCCGACCGGCTGATCGAGGGCGCGCGCAGCCAGGGGCGCAGTGGCTACAACCGCGCGGCGCGGCGCAGCGTCGCCTATGGCCGGGCGTTCCGCATCGCCGTGCTCCTGAACGGCCGTCTGCGCCTGTCCGCCCCGCTGGCGCGCCTGACAGCCGACCGGTTCGAACTCCTGCTGTCGCAACGGCTGATCCTGCGCGATCTGGGGGCCTTCATCGACGGGCGGATCCGGCGCATTCACGGGCGGCGCGTGGCCGAACTGCTGCACGAGCTTCTCGCCCGGCGGATCGAGATGGTGGAGACCGCGCTGAAGGGGCTGCGCCTGCAATACCCGGGCTATGCCGAGGAACTGGAACGCCGGTTCATCCGCCGCACCGCGCTGCGGCTGGAGGAGCGCGAATATACCGCGATGCGCGAGGACGGGCTGATCGGCGCCGAGGTCTACACGGCGCTGATGCAGGACCTCGATGCGCGCCGGGCTGCCGCCGAGGAGCGACCGCATCTCGACATCGCGCTCAGGCGGGCCGAGCTGGTGCGGCAGTTTCCGCCCTTTGCCGAATTCGACGATGCCGTGCTCAGCCGCCTCGGCCGTGCGCTGGAGACGCGCTACGTCAATGCGGGCGAAGTGATCATCCGGAAGGACAGCATCGCGAAAAGCGTTTTCTTCATCGCCTCCGGCGCCGTGGAACTGGAAACCGCCGGTCAGACCTGGCGCCTCGGGCGGGGCGAGATGTTCGGTCAGATGGCGATCCTGATGAAGAAGGCCCGCCGCGCCGAGGTGCGCGCCATCGCGCCCACGACCCTGCTGGTCCTGGACGAGGCGCGGTTCCGCCGCCTGCTGGATCGCAGCCAGGCACTGCGGGACGCCGTGCGCGCGAGCGCCGAGAAGCGCGGCGTCGACCCCGACCATCTGTTCGAAGACACGCGAGCCCCCCGCCCGGCAGAGCACCGCCCACAGGCGTGACCCGGGATCAGGACGCCTGCTTGTCTTCGGTTTCGATGGACGGGATCTCGGTCCGCTCCTGCTCGGGCGCGCCGCAGAGAAGCTCCACGGCACGGTCGGCCGCGTCCTGGAACGGCTCGAGCACCATGTCGGCGCCGGCGGCGAAGAGTTCCTCGGTGTCGCGGGCATGATGCGAGGCGACGGCGACGCGGCCCGTGAACCCGGAGGTGCGTGTGAGCTGTATCAGCGTCGTCCGTGTGTCCTCGTGGCTGAGGCCCGTCGGGTGGATGGGCACGGTCGAGACGATCCATTCCGCCCGCGGCAACGGAAGCTCGGCCACGAATTCCGGGTCGGTCGCGTCGCCGAACTCGGTCTCGAGCCCAAGCTCGCCCCAGCGCCGCACCGCGCTGGGGTTGAAATCGACCCCAAGCACCCGGATGCCGCGCTTCTTCAGACGCATCCCGATGGCGGTGCCGAAGCGCCCCAGCCCGAAGATGATCACCTTGAAGCCGTCCGCGCGATGCGCCCCCGCCTCAAAGGGCTCGCGCGGCGTGCCCTTGCGCTCGAAAACGCCCAGCAGCGGCTCGAACACCGCATAGAGCTGGTGCGAATAGGTGATCATGTAGGTCGAGGCCGCAATGGTCACGAGGCCAACCATGGTGACGAGGCCGAGCGCGTCCTCCTGCACATGGCCCAGCGATACGCCCATGGCGATGAAGATCAGGGAAAACTCGCTGATCTGCGCCACCGTCAACCCGGCAAGGAACCCCGTGCGCTTGCGGTAGCCCAGCGCCCCCATGATCGCGAGCACGATCAGCGGGTTTCCGATCAGCACGAAGAGCGAGAAGACCACCGCACCGGTGACATGTGTGCCCAAAAGCGACAGGTCGAGCGCGGAACCGAGCGCGATGAAGAAGAACAGCAGCAGGAAATCGCGCAGCGGTGCCAGCCGCGCCGCGATGGTCTCGCGATAGGGTGTCGAGGCGAGCGCGACGCCGGCCAGCAGGCCGCCCACCTCCTTGCCCAGCCCCACGATGTCGCCCGCCGCCGCGAACATCGCCGCCATGGCGATGGCGAAGATGACGAGTAGTTCGGGCGCATGGGCCAGCCGCTCGGTCAGGGGATTGGCGACATAGCGCACGAAGAGCACCACCAGCGCCACCATCGCCAGGCCCGAGGCGAGCACCAGCGGCACCGATCCGCCGCCATGTCCGCCATCCCCGGCGCCGATGCCGATGGCCGAGAGCACGATCATCGCCATCACCACGACGAGGTCCTGCACGATCAGGAATCCGAGGGCGATCTGGCCGTGCAGGCTGTCGATCTCGCGCTTGTCCGAAAGGAGCTTCACGATGATGATCGTCGAGGAAAAGGTCAGCGCCACGGCGATGTAAAGCGCCGTGACATGCCCCAGCCCCAGCGCGAGCCCGATCAGATAGCCGAAGACCGAGGTGAAGGCGACCTGCCCGAGCCCGGTCAGGAGCGACACCGCCCCGAGCGAGCGGATCAGCTTCACGTCGAGCTTGATGCCGACGAGGAACAGCAGCACCGCGATGCCGAGTTCGGACAGGAGGCTGATCTCCTCGTCCGAGCGCACGAGGTCCAGCGCCGAGGGCCCCGCGATCAGCCCGACCGCGATGAAGCTGACGATGAGCGGCTGGCGCAGGACGATCCCGAGGAATCCCACGACCGCCGCCAGCACGAGCAGCGCGGCGATCTCCGCGAACGGCGACTGGACGATAACTTCCATCAATTCTTCTGCCCCTTGATCCTGCCTGCCCCGGTCGCTTCCGGGGGCATGTTCGTGCTGCCATCGCCCGTCGCAACGGGCCGCGTTGCGTGATCCTCGAGGAAGGCGTCGAGATCGTCCGGGCCGATCCGCCATCCCTTGCCGATATCGATCGCCCTGAGCTCGCCGCCCTTGATCCAGCGTCTTACGGTGACCTCGTTGACCTGCAGAAGGTCCGCAACCTCCCTGACGGTCCGGTATCGCTCGTGTGGCATGCTGGCGCCTTTTCACGGAGTCTGGCTCAGGATGGCGCATCATAGAGCAGAACGGACCATTCAGACAGAGCCAGATGCCCCGCAGCGTATCTCCCGGACGCAAGGCGACGGCCCACAACCGGAGACGGATCCGGTGCCTCGGCCCGCGACCCTGCCGGCCTGCAATGCCGACACCGCCATCCGGTCCGGTCATGCGTCAACGGCGTGCCCCATTGCGCGCATTTCACCGCGGTGGACCGGATCGACAGGGTGCCGGGCGCGCGGCACACGGCTTGGCAAGCCCCGATTGCGGGCTTCCAGCCGTCTCACGGCGAAATTCGCCCGCTCCGCAGACCTGCGCTGTGCGCGGGACGGGCCGGAGCTTCCGCCCAGCCGTGCGCCGGCCAACCTTGCGGTAAATGAACCGTCTGCCCTGTTCGCTGACGCAACCGATCGGCACGCGCGGCCCCCTTGGCCTGATCGTCCTTCAGGTGGACGAGACGGTGGAACAGGAGGT